>CAZTNR010000006.1:0-47514 GCA_964614955.1 uncultured Oscillospiraceae bacterium
GGCAAAAGCCTTTATGGAACCACCAGCTTAGCTGGTGGTTTTCATTATACAACAAAAAAGCAAAACCTTGCGGTTTTGCTTTATAAAACATTATTTGTCTAATCCGATTTTTTCGAAAAGCTTGTACACTTCTTCTGCTCTTTCCTCAGATATTTCCTTATTTGTCAGAAGCTCCTTGCCGGAATTGGCATATTTTCTTCCGAGCACAAAGCCGGTCCATCTTCTCACCTGGTACAGTGGAGCAAGATACCTCTTTCCCTTTAATTCGGGATACTTGATAATCAACTGCTCATACGGCATAAATATTCTCTCTGCCAAATATGCCACTCTTCCTTTTTGTTTTCTTTTGAAGGCAATCTGATTTTTCTTTATGCCGTATACTCCGCCGCCGAGAAGGTATTTTTGGAAAAGCAACGTAGTATCATCGTGCTCACCCGAATCAAACCAGACCGCCGAAAGCTTTGAACACTCATGGAAGAATATCTTTAAGCCGCAGCCCTCCAACAGGCAGGCAAGCTTGTCACTGTCATAATCAAGCTTGTGCAGCAAAAGGTGCAAATCAAGAAAATATCTGAGGCTGCACCCGCCGTTCAGAACGTGATAGGATATATGGGCAATATGCTGGAACAGCAAAAATTCGTTTGTCAGTATATACTCAAATAAGCCTTCCGCTTTCGGCATTGCGTATTCCCACACCCTTTCGAGAAGCCCGTCAATATTCTTTACGTTTTCCTTTATATTGAAGTGCAGTTCAAGGTGTACGTCGGAATCGGAATACAGCGAAATATCGTGGTAACCCCGCTTACCCTTTGAGGTAAATCCAAGCTTTTCGACTATAGCTTTTTCGGCTCTATCAAGGTCTTCTTCGTGAACAAGTATATCAATATCGCAGCTTGTTCTCATCCAAGGCTCGGGATAAAAATCCCTTATAACCGCACCCTTCAGAGGAATAAACGGAATCTGCTCTTTTTCCAGAACCTCGGAAATACCAACCAATGCAAGATTAAGATTCTCATATCGCATAACAGACAGTGCATTCTGCTTTATAAGCTTAAATGCTACCTGTTCATCCGTCACCGAAATCCCGCTTATTTTGTAAGCGTAGTCAAGCAAATGCGCCATATCGTGATGTCTTGCCATTTCATAAAGAAGCTCTGCCTTGTCGGCAACCTCCTGCTTTGTATCATCACTCATTTGTTCACCAAGAACGGCGCACCGAATAAGTGCAAACAGGGTATTTATCTCTTTTTTCAAGATTTATCTACCACCCGACTAAAATTTTCTCCAGACCATCTTATTGACAACGCCTGTATAGGACTGGATGATCTTTACAACCTTTGTGGATACGTTTTCTTCAACGTATGTGGGAACGGGAATACCGTAATCACCGTTATCATTCATAGACACAGCAGTTTCCACCGCCTGAACAAGGCTGTTTTCGTCAATACCCGCAAGGATAAAGCAAGCCTTATCAAGAGCTTCCGGTCTTTCTGTGGAGGTTCTGATACATACGGCAGGGAAAGGATTTCCCACACTTGTAAAAAAGCTGGATTCCTCAGGAAGTGTGCCCGAATCGGAAACCACCGCATAGGCATTCATCTGAAGGTGGTTGTAGTCGTGGAAGCCCAGGGGCTCGTGCTGAATAACACGCTTATCAAGAACAAATCCGCTCTCTGCAAGTCTCTTTTTACTTCTGGGATGGCAGGAATAAAGTATCGGCATATCGTACTTTTCTGCAATTCTATTGATGGCTGTGAAAAGTGAAAGGAAATTCTTTTCTGTATCAATATTTTCTTCTCTGTGTGCAGAAAGAAGTATATACTTTTTCTTTTCAAGACCAAGCCTTGTAAGTATATCACTCTTCTTTATATCCTCAAGGTTATTGTGAAGAACTTCGGCCATAGGAGAACCCGTTACATATGTACGCTCTTTGGGAAGCCCGCATTCGTGAAGGTATCTTCTTGCGTGCTCACTGTATGCAAGGTTAACGTCAGAAATGATATCAACAATTCTTCTGTTTGTTTCCTCGGGCAAGCACTCATCCTTACATCTGTTACCTGCTTCCATATGGAAGATCGGAATATGAAGGCGTTTTGCCGCAATTGCAGAAAGGCAGGAGTTTGTATCGCCGAGAATAAGAAGCGCATCGGGATTTATCTCATTCATAAGCTTATATGAGCAGTTGATGATATTACCGACGGTTGCACCAAGGTCATCCCCTACTGCGTCCATATACACCTCGGGGTCTGCAAGTTTTAAGTCCTTGAAAAACACACCGTTGAGGTTATAGTCATAGTTCTGACCCGTATGGGCAAGAATGGTATCAAAATACTTTCTGCACTTATTGATAACAGCCGCAAGTCTTATGATTTCAGGTCTTGTTCCGACAATAATAAGAAGCTTTAATCTGCCGTCGTTTTTGAATTTTACATCTGAATAATCGAGTCTGATATCCATTTTGTATTCTCCCTTAAAGTTTATAGGTTCTGTTTTCTATTACCTGTCCCGCTTCCACCTTCATAAAGGCAGGTATTCTGTTTTCAGCCTTGACTATAGCACCGAGACATACGTGAACGCCCTTTTCAATAACACATCCGTGGTCAACAATTGCACCGCAGTTTATGATACAGCCTTTTTCAACGAGGGTGTCTGTGTTTATTATAGCATTCGGAAGCACAACAGTACCCTTTTTGAGGCGTGCTTTAGGGCTGACATACGCCGTTTTATGTACAATTACCGGAATATTTGCACCGAGACCTTCGAGCTTTTCAATAAATGAAATTCTTGCTTCATTATTGCCGAAGGCAGGATATATTTCAGTATAGTCGGATATGAACTTTTCCACATCCGCACATTTACCGACTACGTTTTCTGCCGCCTTATTGTCGTCGAGAAACACAATTTTCTCGTACTTTCCCGACTGCTCCGCAATGTCGCACACCGTCTGACCGTAGCCGCCAGCTCCAATTATTACAAGCCTCATTCTACCACCTCAAAAAATGTGTCGGGCTTGTTCGGGTCAAAGCATTCATTTGCCCACATCACTGTTACCAAATCCTCCGTATCAGAGAGGTTGATGATATTATGGGTATAGCCGGGAAGCATATAAACTGCTTCAATTTTTTCGCCGCTTACGTTGAAATTGAGCACCTCATCAGAGCCGACCTTTCTCTGTTGAATAAGACCTTTTCCCGAAACGACAATAAAGAATTCCCATTTGGTGTTATGCCAATGCTGCCCCTTAGTAATACCGGGCTTTGAAATATTCACAGAAAACTGACCGCATTTTTCTGTTTTGAGAAGCTCTGTAAATGAGCCTCTGGCATCAACATTCATTTTGAGCTCAAAAGAAGCTTTTTCCTTAGGCAAATATGAAAGGTATGTGCTGTAAAGCTTCTTTGCAAAGCTACCCGACGGAATTTCGGGCACAACCAATGTTTCAGGCTGGTCACGGAAAGACTCAAGAAGCCTTACGATTTCGCCGAGAGTTACCCTGTGAGTCACAGGTGCGGCACAGAATTTGCCGTCGTCGCAAAGCACCGTCTTTATACCGTCAAAGCTGCACTTATGAGCCTTATTTTCAAGTGCACAGAACATCTCGTCAACAAGGTCGTCGATGTAGAGAAGCTCAAGCTCTACAGCAGGGTCATTGACTGTTATGGGCAAATCGTTTGCGATATTATTGCAGAAGGTTGCAACTGCACTGTTATAGTTGGGTCTTGACCATTTACCGAAAAGGTTGGGGAACCTGTAAACAAGCACACTTGCACCCGTTTCCTTTTCGTATTCAAAGAACAGGTTCTCCCCTGCCTTTTTGCTTCTGCCGTAGTCACTGTCATAACGTCCTATAAGTGTCGCCTGAATGGAGGATGACAGAACTATCGGGCATTTGTTGTTGTGTTTTTTTAAGGTATCAAGAAGGGTTGAAGCAAAGCCGAAATTGCCCTGCATAAACTCCTCGGGGTTCTGAGGACGGTTCACACCTGCAAGGTTAAATACAAAATCCGCCTTTTCGCAGGCTTCATCAAGAAGTTCTTTTGGTGACTCTATATCATAAAGATATATTTCGCCTATTTCAAGTCCCGGATGTGTTCTGTCCTTGCCGTCCTTTACATTCTGAAGTGCGGCTGTGAGGTTTTTTCCCACAAAGCCTTTTGCACCTGTAATAAGTATATTCATAATATCACCTTAGTACTTTATTCCCATAGCATCAAGCTCGTCTCTGATATACTGAAGCGTCAAAAGCTTTTCTTTAACCTGTTCAACATTAAGAAGCTCTGTATTGTGGGAATTGAACTCTGTAAGAGGATTTCTCTCGGTATCGCCGTCTTTGAAATACTTATCATAGTTAAGACCGCGCTTGTCCGAAGGCACTCTGTAGAAGTTACCCATATCAACGGCATTCGCACATTCTTCGTTTGTAAGAAGCGTTTCATACATCTTTTCGCCGTGTCTGATACCGATAACCTTGATAGCGTTCTTATCACCGCCAAAGAGCTCGCATACAGCCTCAGCCTGAGTCTGAATTGTACACGCAGGTGCTTTCTGAACGAGAATATCGCCAGTTGTGCCGTTTTCAAAGGCAAAGAGAACAAGGTCAACCGCTTCATCAAGGCTCATTATAAATCTTGTCATTGTGCCGTCGGTGATAGTGATGGGATTACCGTTCTTAATCTGTTCAATCCACAGCGGAATAACAGAGCCTCTCGAGCACATAACATTACCGTATCTTGTACAGCAAATCTTGGTTTTTTCCTGTGTGACTGTTCTCGATTTTGCAACGATTACCTTTTCCATCATAGCTTTACTTGTACCCATTGCATTTACGGGATATGCCGCCTTATCGGTAGAAAGGCAGACTACGTTTTTAACGCCCGCATCAATTGCGGCTGTAAGCACGTTTTCTGTACCAAGAACATTTGTCTTTACCGCTTCGATAGGGAAAAATTCGCAGGAAGGAACCTGTTTTAAGGCTGCTGCGTGGAATATGTAGTCTACACCGTGCATTGCGTTTTTAACGCTGGCTAAATCTCTTACGTCGCCGATATAGAACTTAATTTTATCAGCCACTTCAGGCATCTTTACCTGGAATTCGTGACGCATATCGTCCTGCTTCTTTTCGTCGCGGGAGAATACGCGGATTTCTCCGATGTCTGTTCTGAGAAATCTGTTGAGTACGGCGTTGCCGAAGGATCCGGTACCGCCGGTGATAAGTAGGGTTTTACCTGTGAATGAAGACATATTGAATTCTCCTCTTCTTTATAGTCTTTTTATATGCAAATGATAAATTTATTAACCTTTTATCAGTTTATATATTCTGCTCTTAAGCGAAGGCTTTGCAATACCGCCGTATTTCTTAATAAGCGGATATACACCTTGCTCAGAATATATCTGTTTGCTCTGTTCTCTGTCAGAGGGTTTATCGCAGGGTTTATGAAGCTGCGGCTGTTTTGCCTTTTCAATATCAGCCTTTTGCTTTACACCTTCCGTACTGTCAAACAATTTCTGTCCCTTATCAGTATTCACCATAATCATGGAAACACCGATAGCATCCTCAAATTCGGGAAGTGTGTTTTCAAGCCCCCAGAAGTCGCTGATTGTAATATCAGAAACTCTTTCGAGACTTGTATATTTACATTCGTAGCAGGATTCTCTTGTAATTCTGCCCGAATAATAAACATTCATAAAAGCAGACGCAAATATGTCATTCTTCAGTTCCCGTCCGTCAGAAAGTGTAACATAACAGGAATTACCCCGCCACGAAATTTTCTTGGAACGGAATTCATAGGATTTGACATTACTCTTATAATATTTTCCGAGCCACGACACAAAATCCTTAAACACCGTAGGTGACGGAACACCGTGGCATATTATATCGCAAAGATACAGGTTTTCATCGTTTATCTTTTTTGCTTTTACATATGTTTTTATTGAGTCAACCTGACAAGGAGTGCCTGAAAACAGAACGGTTTTGCCGTTTGAAAGGTCGTTCTTTATGCTTTCAAAGCAAGAGGACATATCGCTCTGAACATATTTTGTGCCCTGGATTTTTTCAAGTAAATCAATACTGTCACAGCGAATATGTGAGACGCTGAAATCGTCGTTCCGAACAGCTCCGTAGCAAACACCGCCGTGTTCAAGAACACATTTTGCAAGTGCCGCAAAAGCACCGCCCGAAGCACTTTTTTTTCGAAGCTCGTCATTCGCCTTAAAAGCAAATGTTTCTTTTGCTTCTGCTTTTTGAGGTTTATTCAACGCAGAGCAGGATTTATAACACATACCGCACTCTACACATTTCGAGGTATCAATGCTTGCGCAGAGGAAGCCCTCCGGATCGGGATGAAGATTAACTGCGCCCGAGGGACACACCGCCTTGCAAGCACCGCAGCCTACGCAGTTTTTGCCTGCAATGCTTTTATATTCTGCCTCAAGTGCCCGCTTCAAAAATGCTTTTGAGTTTTGAATATACGAAGCAAGCTCCGAATTATTTGAATAATCACACTTTTCTTTTGGAAGTATACCGTCTTCATTTACAAGGCGATTTAAAAGAGACGTCTTTTCAAGGACATTTGTTATTCTTGTTCCCCTGTTCCTGTTTTCAAAAGCGAACAGTTCTTTTTGGAAAATCAATGAGAATGCAGTTCCGTGAAAAGAGTTGGTGAATACATATTCTGCATATTTAATTGCACTGAGAAATTTATCGGGACCAAGGCTTATATACTGTTTATGTGTACTCTTTCTGTTCTTGGTCTGACATATTTCGATAAGCTCAAGCCCTTTTTCCTTGGCAAAAGCTTTTGCCGCTTCAACCATTTTTGTATTTGCAACTATGCTGTATACAAGGACATATTTTCTGTCGGTCAGCTTTTTTGATGCAATCTGCTCATAGCATGAAAGCTCAGGCAAAAACACAGGGTCGCAAACACATTCAGCATTAATTCCTGCAAGCTCACTTATGTACTCTGCCGAGTTTGCTTCTCTCAGCGAACAATAATCAAGCTCCTTTATCCACTCTTTTACCTTTTGTGCATCATCATCGTTATATTTTTCCTTGCCCATACTCGGAGCATAAGAAATACGTTTTTTTACACCGTCAACTCGACAAAAGAACAATGGTTGAAGCCCCTCTGTAATATCAGGATTCCATACTTGGTCGCTTCCGGTAACCAGTGTGTCATATCCTTGTTTTCTGACATCATGTATATCTTTGCAAAACCCAGAAAGCTTATAATACTTTTTCCAGAATTCTCTAAAGGAAGAAAGCCTTTTATTTTTTTCAGGTGCAGAAAGCATAAGAGCTATAGCAAGTTTTGCTTTTCTTGTCAGACTTTTACTTTTTTCATTATCCCACGACAGTTTCAGCCACGGTAAAAGTCGTGTAAACTTTAAATCCTCAAACGAGGTGTAGTCTACCGTTTCGCAATCATAACCCAACGAATTTATATAATTGCAAAGAGCGAATGCCTGAAGATTAGCGCCGTAGTTGGTGTTTTTATGCACAGTAAGAATGCCTATCTTTTGTTTCATACATTTGTCTCCTGCCCATTATTGTCATTTTTTCCTTCTTTCATTGTTCTGAACATACTAATAATCTTTTTTCTGAAGAATACAACTGCCAAAACAATAACAAGAACCAAAGCCAACTTCATTACAAGGCTGTTATAGAAGAACATTGCGTAAACCATAAGCACGGCAAACGCACCGTAAATACAGAACAAAAACTTAAGATTAATTATCCTATTCAGTTTCTTTTCAAATTTTCTCGCCACAAAATAATACAGTAACATTTGAAGGAAGCTGCAAATAAGTGTTGTATATCCAACAGCAATTGCCCCAAAGAAAGTAAGACCTATTGCATTTAACACAATATTTGCTACACCGCAGGTTATGGAAATTGCCGACATATGACCTGTCTTTTCATAATAGAAAATAATATTGCCAATAAGCCCTGCCACAAATGAAACAAGCACCGAAAAAGCAAGGGGTGCAACAAACCAGATTGCATCCATATATTCTTCGGTTGCGAAAATGAGTATTCCCTCTTTTGCAAAAATCACAATTCCAATACAAATTACACCCACAAGAGTCGAGCAACCGAGGACTGTTATGTACAAATCCTTGAGTTTATTCTTTTTGATAGACTGAAGTGTATAGGGAATTAGCGAATGGTTTATTGCCTGTGTAACAATTGAAACAACGCCCGTAATACTATGCGCAATGCTGTAAAGACCTGCAGATTCTCTGCTTATCATATTATCAAGCATAAGCTTGTCGCCTGAGTTCAGCCATATCGACGACAAATAATGCGGAAGAAGCGGTAGATTGAATTTAAGGGCATATATCCAATACTGTTTATGAAATAAGGTTTTCCCCTTTCTGATGGTTGTAACAAGTATGTAAAGACCGATTACAATGCCGACAACACCCGAACCGATAACCTTTGCAAAGGCTTTATGACTCGGGAACATATAAATTGCGGCAATCGCTATAGCAGGACTGCCTATCGCATTGACAAATGTAAATGCGATAACCTTTTTATACTTGAAGTTGAACGTCTGACGTATAATCCAGAAGGAAGTCGCGGCACTTGTAAATGTCTGAAGCCACATATACAAAAGATATGCGTTATTCATTTCAAAAAGTGTGGGAAACAAAATATTTATAAGAATACAGACAGTATATACAAGAACGGACGCAAGTGCCGTAAGTCCCAGCATACTGGAGGTATACGAGTCTACATCGTCCTCGTACTTTGTCATTGCAACTTTATAAACGCCGCCCGAAAGGGTAAGGGTTGCAAATATGCTGATAACGCCTTCCCACGTCACAAAAACGCTTGTTGCACCATAATCGGCAACATCCATAAGTCTCGTGAAAATGGGGGTAGTTATAAAGGATATACCCTTGAGTGCAATGTTTGATATTACAAACCAGAATGATGCCTTGGCTGCAGGTGACATTGTATTTATTTTGTTAAATAGTTTTTTTAGTTTTCCTATCATAAAACACCTTTATTAGAGCAGCCAAAGTTTTTCTACAGTTTCTGCTATTTTTTTATCGTTAAAACGGTTGTTTTCAAGATTGTTTTTTATTTGTGTTACAAGACTTTTATCAAACAGAACTTCTTTCACAGCCTTTGCAACACTTTCGGGATTTCTTTCGGTAATTATACCGGTTTGACCGTGTTCAATCAAATCACGGTGTGCTCCGATATCCGAAGCAACTACAGGTTTTAAAAGATATTTTGCCTCATCAACAACAAGGGGTCTGCCCTCATATTCCGAAAGCTGAACGCACACATCTGCCATATTCATATAGGAATATGGATTTTCGGTTGAGCCTGTGAGGACAACTTTATCTTCAAGACCAAGCAATTTTATCTGAGAACGAAGATTATCTTCTTCATCACCCGAGCCGACGATATACCATTTGAAATCCAAGCCCTCATCCGAAAGAAGCTTTGCCGTGTCTACTGCAATATCAAAGCCTTTAAGCTTTACAAGTCTGCCTACTGAGCAAATGGCGTATTCGCTTTCCTTTTTGAGTACGGTTTCGCTTGTCATTCTGTCTATCTTTTCAGTATCGATAACATTTGGTATAACACACAGCTTTTCCGAAAGATTCGGCATAAGCTTCAGAATCTCTCTTTTTGAGTTTTCGGAAACAGTAACCACATTTTTCATTTTAGTAAAACGTGTGCTGTCAAGATGCACATTGGGATATGTTTTGGAATAGTCGGTATGTATCCAGCCGATTTTTATATCTGCATTTACGCAATCCGAAACATAATAATTAGGTCCGCCTTCCATATAACCTATGGCAACATCATAGTGCTTATCAAGCCTTAGCATTGATTTTTTCTGCACAAACCAGTCAAAGCTTGAATTTCTTGTACATTTTTTGCCCACAAGCTTATAAAGCAAAGGTTCAAGACCCCAAACGATTCTCAAAAAAGCAAGACCGATTCTACCCCTTTTCAAAAGGCTCTTAAAGGAAGAAAACATACCTTTGAAAAACACATCCCTGTAAAGAGAGTTGTCGCTTATGACATTTACTCTTTCATCAAGTCTGTCGGCATATATTCCCTTTTCGGCAAAGGTATACACGTCAACATTATATTTTTCAAAGTCCCAGTACTTCAAAAGACCGTAAAGGCTTTTTTCGGCACCGCCCGTTGAAAGCGACGGGATTACAAATAGAATGTTTTTTTTCATTTATGAGTCCTCTTGAGTTCTATATTCGTCGATTTTATCCAGAAGCTCTTTGGATTTGTCGGACATTACTTTTCTGCAAAACATATATCCGCTGTTAATAAGCACATCGAAATCGGCAGCATAAAACACAGACGTATCATCAATATACGTGTGATAATGTAAAGGTGCCCAACCAAAATGCTCTGTGATTTCATGTTCCTCTCCGTTTTGAATAGTTTTCATCCTCAAAGGAGAGTTAAATATAATTGTATGCCAATAGTGTTCGACAGATGCATGAACGTGCTTCATAACCTTATTATACTCTTTGTCATTTTCAAAAACCGAAAGCAAGAGTTCCGCTCCTTTTCTTGTGAAAGCAGAAAGCATTTGACCAAAATAAGATTCAACACATTCTCCGTTTAATGGAACCGTTGTTGTTCCTCGATTAGAAAGCCGTGTCAAAACTCTATATGTAAAGCTATACCAGCAACGTCTCAAAAATCTATTGTTAAAAGGATTTTCAAAATACCACTTTTTCAAAACCTTATTTTTATCTGTTGGAATAGTTGATGTCGAAATCTTGTACGCCATTATATATTCAACATCAGGATTATTGCAGAATTCTGTGACGATTTGTTTGTTACTCATCAAAGGATAGTCCTGACCGGTAAGAAAAACAAATCTGTCATAGTTGTTCTTGCTTTCAAAAGCCTGCTTTAATAACAGCAAATACACCTCTGTCATTGACCACGCAGCCCAATTAACTTTTATTCTGTTATCAGCCCAAAAAACATGAGAATATCCATCAAGAGCATCCCGAAACTGCTGAATATCCGTTTTTTTATCTATATGTATAAAAAAATCTCCACTATCTTCCAAAGAAGCAACGAGCCTTCTGATCAATTCAGGATCCTTATGTGCCATTAATAAATACGCAATTTTCATTCTTTTTCTCCTTTGACTCCGTTCTTAATTACATATATTAATCGTGGTAATCTTGCAGAAATACACGCAGTTTTCAAAACAGCCTTTTCTTTAGATGTCAAGTAAGGATTCTCGGATATTAATGCTCTCATTTCTATCAACTGCTTTTTATACTGTCTCATTTGTGCTTTATTTTTTTTCCACTCATCCATATTCGACGATATAAACAACAAATAAAGCATTTTCAAAAGATAATAGTTCTCCTCAGCTTCAAAGCGTATGTCATACACTCTTAACATCTCTATGGATTTATTATAAAAGTAAATTGCATCCAAATAAATGTCTCCTGATGCACTGTGTGTGACACTTGAACAATTTGTATGATAATTGTAGAAGGAGTAGTTATATATTACATATTCTTCAACCTTAAGCAATAACAAAAAAGTTGTGTAAAAATCCTCAACCCGTCGTCCCTCTTCTATGCTTATATCACTAAACAGCTCTCTCTTAATGAGTTTGGTACATAAAGATACGTTTCCTTCGCGTGTAAAAATTCTTTTTAAAGCTTCTTCTTTTGTAAAAAAAGTCAGCTTGTGCGAATTATCTTCAGTATAGAACAGCTCTCCCGAGCTTGAGTATACTTTTGAATTACAATCAATGAGCAACAAGTTTTCATCAAGCATAGCATTCAAAAGTGTTTCATACATATTCAAATCCAAACAATCATCTGCATCACAAAATCCCAAATACTCACCCGTTGCATTTTTAATGCCGGCATTTCTTGCAGACGCAGCACCGCCATTTTCTTTATGTATAACCTTAACTCTACTATCTTTTTCTGCATACTCGTCGCAAATCGAGCCGCTATTATCAGGCGAACCATCATCTACCAAAATCAATTCCAAGTCTGAAATAGTTTGATTTAAAATACTTTCTACACATCTTCTTATATACTTTTCCGCTTTATAAACGGGAACAATAACAGATATTTTACTCATATAATTCTCCGTGCCGTTTATTATCCGCCCTTGTACCAGTTATTCTTCAAAACTTCCGCCTTACTGCAAGGACCGTTTAGAAACGGACTTTCTTCATCATTCAATAAATGATTGTACAAGTCAATCAATCTTTCTGCAGCGATTCGGGCATTCCACATATCTTTCATTGACAAATATGCATTTCTTGATAATTCTGTGCGTTTATCCTTGTTGCTGATGATTTGCTCGACTTTATGATAAAAATCATCAAAATTCAATGATTGAAACAATAACCCATTAATACCGTGCTGTAACAGGAAGGCAGATGAGCCCGGTGCGTGACTTGCAACACAAGCACATCCGCTATCCATCGCTTCATTGAGCACAGCACCCCAGCCCTCATTAAAATCGCTGGTAAACAAGAAAACATCCGAGCACTTCATATACTCACGCACTTCTTCTGTTTTCTTGGTTCCCAAAAAACTTACTATGCTTTCGAGTCCGGATTCGTTTACAATTCTTTCAAGTCCTGATCTCATTGGTCCGTCTCCGACAACATCAAGTTTAAAGCAAAAGCCGTTTTCTCTCAGCCTGTTTGCTAACCGTACTACATATTCCGGATGCTTTAATTCTATAAGCCTTCCTACCCAGATTATTTTTAAACAATCATTTTTGTTTTTCAGCTCTACAAGCCGATTCCAATCTGTTTTGCTGCTTTCAGGAAAATATCCCCATTTATAGCACCTTGAAGCCGGAAACCCAATAGATTCCAAATCCATAGGCAAATATGCACTGGCACACAAAACATACAGTTTTTTGTTTTTGAAAGCTACAATATTTTCATTCAATCGTTTACGGGTTCTTGGAATATATTTTTGCCAAAAGCCTTTTTTGAATAACCTCTCTGAATAAAGGAAACTGGTTTTTTCTGTTTCCATTCTTTTTTTTAACAGATCTTCCGAATTTGCTCCGAAAATCACAAAGTCAGCATCTATAACACATTTTTCAGCAAATGCTCTTTCTCTATCATTGAAAGCCTTTATAACAAAATCAGCCTCTTTAGTGTGCTGATATCCGTCACCACTCGAATCTACAGTTGCAACAAACTTGAAATCATCACACAATTCAGAAAAAGCTTGACACAATGGCAAGGAGTGGTGGTTTAACATATTCGACACAAAAACAATTTTCATAAGTTTCAACATTCCTCCTTTTCAAGCAAAACGGAATAAAGCTAAATGATTGAATTATAAATATCATAATACCTGCCATAGCACGTATTCTTATCAAACTTACTATGCTTTGCAAATGCATCAAACCTGCACTCGCCGTTTTTTACTCTATTTATTGCCGTGGTAAGCCCGTCGATATCATCCTGTGCCACGACAAATCCGCTGTCGTCATCCACAAGCTCGGGACTTCCGCAGGAGTCAAAGGTCACAACGGGTGTGCCGCAGCAAACACTTTCCATATTGACCGTCGGAAGTGTATCTGCTCTTGTGAGATTGACAAAAACATCGGCAGAAGCATATATGTCGGAAAGTTCATTTCTGTCACTTACAAATCCGACAGGAATAACATTATCTTTTCCTTCAAATACAGCTTTGTTCTCATCATTACAGCCGACGATAACAATAGCCGCATCGGGGTTCTTTTCAATTATGGTATCAACCGCTTTTTTATTCTCAGGCTCTGTCCACTTATTTGCCATACCCAAGATAACAAACTTATCGCCAATGTTATGCTTTTGTCTGAAATCATTTTTATGCGGTCTGAACACTTGGGTATCAACGCCGTTATATACAACTTCTGTTCTTACCGACTTGAGACGGGATTTTTTCGCTTGCTCCGCAATCCATTTGCTGCAACCGACAAGTGTCAGGTTCTTTATCTTCAAGAGATGCTCTGTTCTGTCAATAAGAGTCTTTTCCGTAGCATCGACAAACAGACTCGGCACTTCCCTTTTAAGCTGGGAGCAGTTACCGCAGGACTCTTGCCATCTGTCGCAATTCGTATAAACGAAATGTGAGCATTTGCCCGTAAAATACCAGCAGTCGTGCATTGTGATTACGGTTGCCATTTCCTTTTCTGCGAGATAATCGCAAAGAACACCAAAATTTATGTAGTTACTGTGAAGGTTATGAAGGTGGACAATATCCGGCTTTTCTTTTTCCATCCACTTTATAAGCTTTTTAGTCGCACCCTTACTTGCATAACCCTGCTTTCCGAAAATTCTCGAATGAAGTGCGTGATATTTCCAGTCTAAGGTGTTGCCGACAATATATAAATTATCTTCATCTGTATTTGTGCGCTGAGTTGCAACAGCAACCTGTTCGCCGCATTTTTTCAAGTAAGCACATATGTCTTTCAGTATTGCACCTGTACTTGATATTCCGTAAACGGCATTTATCTGTATTATTTTCATTATAAATCCTCCTTACATAAAGAAAAACTTGTAATAAGGATTTTGCAGAATAATATAGGCAATCAAGACCAACGTTCCGCACAAGCTTACCAGTGCCCGTTGCTTTTTTTCAAAGGACATAACAATTTCGGGAATCATTATCATTATAAACAGCGAATAGTATTGCTGAATTCTCATAAATGACTGCTGTTGATATACAAATAAAGTTGTAAATATGGTCATAAACATTGCATTATATAAAAACTTCGAATCATCTCGTCTATCCTTTACATTGGGATAGCAAAATAAGGCAAATACACAAACCAAGAGAAGAATAGTAGCATATGTTCCCGCACCACCTCCGGTATATTCAACCATTTCTTCGCCAAATCCGAGAGTATATGCAAGAGGTGCATATATAGATTTACCTATAAGTGAAAAGACAAAGGAACCCCCTAGGATAAACACACTTTTCAGAGCCGTGATATTCATATTCGCAATAAAATAAAACGGAACAAACACAATTGACGATTTATGTATCAAAAAAGCAGCAAAGGACAACGCCAAAAACTTCCACAGCTTTCTCTCTTTGATGTACTTATATCCGATAAACACCACAAGTGCCGTTGCAATTGTCTGTCTGTGACCTGTTACGGCGTAAAATGCATAAAATAACGAGGAATAAATAATAAAGCTCAGCCAAGGCGTTTCGGAATTCTTGTAAATCCAGACCGCCATAGATGCGGTAAACAAAATTGCAATAAACAAAAGCCAAAAACGATATTCGTCGGTAAAAATCTGGAATATTTTTTCAAGTAAATCGTATCCCGGGTCTTTGAATTCATTTCTTGAAGAAAACGGATTTTTGATGTAATCAAAAAGATTTGAGAAAATTTTTGACCACGAAGTATACTTTATTTCCAAAAATCTTGTTGCATACTGATAGGTATCGTTTCCTACAGCCATATGACGTGCGCTGGAAAGAAATATCCATTGAAGAGCGGCAAAGGTACAATATATCTTTTTATTATCTTTGAAACAGTATGCCCAAATGAGCAGGAATATCATATTTACAAGATATATTTCCATCCGCCGGGATGCCTCCTTCCTTGTACATTTAAGAGTAAATACTATTTCGAAACAACACGATTAAAATCGGCTTTCAACATTGATTGAATATCTTTTCTTTGATGATTTTTCTTGCCGCATTGCCAAGCTTTCTTTCCATACTCTTCAAGAACGCATTTGTCATTTAATACTTTGTTTAAAACATCATACAGTTCTTCTGTGCTTGTAGCTACAAGTGCAGAATCATTGATTTTAAAATAATCAATTGATGCAACATCACTCGACCCAACTGCCAAAATACATTTTCCGCTATGAAAATAGTCAACTATTTTAGTTGAAAATGATTGGTGAACCGCAAGCCTGTTTTTCAAATCAAAAGCTTCAACGTGCACCAACATATCAGCCGTTTCCTGAAGTTTTCTAACTTCTTTTGATGAAACAGTTCCTTTGATTTCGCTCACACCCGGAACATTTAGCATTTTTTTCATTTTATCTGTCAGAGGGGTCCCGGTGTAAATTGACAGTTTTGCACGAATACTGTCATTGTTTATCTTCTTCAGTTGAGCAACTATTTTTGCCAATGTTTTATACCTATTGTTTCCAATATTTCCGGTATATACCAATTGCAAAGGCTCGTTATAATCAGTCTCGAATTTCGGGGGGTCAATAAACTCTACACCTTTCGTCAACACCTTACAATTTATGTTTAGATCTCGTTCGCATTCTTTTTTTTGAGTTTCCGAAATCACGTAAACAACATTGCTTTGCTTTAGTACTTTTATGGACCATTTATTTTGATATAATCTGAGCATCCAAAACAATGGCGATAAACTGAATCTGCGTAAAGAATACTCATCGTCCGACATATAAGACACCATTGGAAGGTTATATTTGTCCTTTAAAAACAATGCCATTTTGTTAATGTACGAAAAAGAGTATGTCGGCAAAAAAATCATATCCGGAGCAAAATTCTCGACAAATTTGTTAAAATTGTCCTTTTTATAATTAGAAGCAGACCACAAGACTTCTCTCAAAATAAAAAATATTGACCATCTCTTCTTTCTTATGAAATCCATTAGTCCTGTCTTGCTATTTGCATTCGTATGAATATTATCAAACTCCGAACAAACATTTTTTGCCGGATCATATTTTTTATCAAGTATTGACTTTAGCAAGTTCTTGTCACTTATTTTTAAAAATTTGGAACAGGTTTCCGTGTTTGGTTTACCTTCTCGACAATAAATATTGGCAATCTCCACATTTTCAAATTCGCTAAACAAATCATTAAATGTATTGCCAAAACTATTGCTATCATCCCATTCGGAATTACTGATTATTAGAATCTTCATACTTCACCATTCCTAAAGCAATATCATCAAGAGAATTAACAACATAATCAAAAAAAGTGCTAAATAGAACAACGAATAAACTAAAAAGTATTTTTTATTTAACCGCGCAATTTTCATAAATCTAAAAAAATTATTAACTATACAGTTTATTTTTTTCTTTTCATAAATGTTTATTAATTCATCGGTTACATCCGATTTATCATCTGGATTGAAATTTCTTAAATCTTCAAATTCAAATCCGTGTTTTCTGGCATAAGCTACACTCTTTCTAAACTTATGTTCCATCATTCTGTCGCCTTGAAAATAATTTTTGAAAAAAAACCATTTTTTTATAAAATTCCAAGAATGCATAGTAAAAACTAAATTATCAAGTTTTGTGTTTTGAATAATTCTTTTGAATTCAAAATACGTTGCATCCGCAGAATCCAAACCTATACATTTTTTTCTTCCAAAAAGATCAAAGGCTATAAAACGTGTGTTGGGTAAAACAAGTACATTTTTGTATTTAGTGGGAATATTATAAACCTTCATTTCTTCTGCAGGTATTCTACACATTTTATTACATTCACATAAATAAGACAAATCCAAAACCTGATAATTCAATTCTGACAAAACATCGTAAGTGTCGGAATTGACACCATATCTGCCCGCCCTGAAAACTAACAGGTCATTTTCATTCAAATCAACAAATGATACATAATCTTCTAGTGCATTATATATTATTTTTCTCTGTTCTTCTTTGGAATACTCCCACAAATATGTTCTATCGCTATCTCCGGAAATATAATCGGGATGAAGATGAAAAAAAACAGGTTGATTATATGAATGAATAGTGTCAACAATCTCTTTTATGAATCCCTTACCATATTTTCTGCATTCACCTACATCAAGAAAAAAATTAACAGGCAAATTCAGTTCTTGGGAAAGCTTTAAAATTTTGACAATTCCGAACGATTCTTTACCCTTATTTCCAAATATGTATTGATTCGCCTTACTTAAATCGTGACATTCCGTATCAACTGTCAAAAAAATCTTTTTCATCTACACATCCTCATTTTTCTAAAAAACTCAACCTCGTTTTAAAAGAAATATTATTTAAAAGTCTATTCCTTTGATCAAAGTCTTCTGCATAACAAAAATCACTTTTGAAACAGTAATTCAAGATCTCTTTATCAAAGGTCACATTCTTTAACACGTACCCAATACCATATTCTCTTATTTGTTCTGCAACATCATACACAAACGGAGTAGCAATAACTCTTAAGCCGGCAGAAACATATTCCAAGAATTTATTCGGATATGCAACATTGTTCGTAACATAATCTCCGCGCAGTAAAAATGCGAAATCCGCACAAGGTAATGTAAGAGGTATTAATTCAGCCGGCAAAGAGTCTACAATTATATATTCTTTTTTATACTTTTGAATATACTGATAATCACCGGACAAAATCAACAATTTACATAGATTCTCGGTATCATAACGCTTAATACTTTCAAAGATTTCTACAGTTTGCTCAATACATTGCCAAGGAGAAACTCCACCAGAATAAACAAACAGAATTTCATTATCCTTAATATTGTATTTTTCTCTTGCATTTTTTCTGAATTCCTGCAATTCACAAACGTCATACCGTTCCACTCTTGTGGCACAAGGCACTATGTGGACGTTATTTTTTATTCCATATTCATCATAAACATATTGTTTCAATCCGTTTGATACAACTAAATAATCATCAAAATGCGACAAATGCTTTTTTTCATAGAACTTAAACAGCTTGTAGTATAGTTTTGTTTTAATTCTGTTTAACAATCCGCCTTTCGGGAACTCAACTAATTCTTCTGCAGCTCCATGAATATCAGCAAAAACCCTAACCCCGTTTGAAATCATCTTTACGAAATTTACATACTTAAAAGCCATACTTCCTGAAATTACAATCAAGTCATACTCACCATTATTCAACATTTTTTTTAGTTCTTTCAAAAATGCCTTTTGTGCAATAAAATATGTAAAAACATTTTTCTTGTCATATTCATAATACGTCAAGCTACTACCATAGTCTAGAGATTCACACCTGGATTTGTCTTTTTTGGTAACCAAAGCCAAATAATCAGTTACGTATCCATAATCTTTAAAAAACGATTCGGCTCTATTTTTAATAAGCCTCAATTCTCCACATGTAGTAACAATGTTTCTTACAGTTATAAACAGAATTTTTTTCACAAAATCGCTCCCAAAATCAGTTTTTTTATATGTAGGTAATATTTGATGCTATTTCCCATACACGTGTTGACCGTAACCTATTGTAGTTTTCGTTCGATTAATCTAAGTTACGGAATCAACCGTTTATAATCTCAAAATACTTCCCCACAACAATCTTTCTATCGAACTGTTTTTCCATCTTTTCTCTGCCTCGTTTGCCCATTTCGAGTTTTTCTTCATAGGACAGAGAAAGGAATTTATCAACAGCAGCTTTCAGACTGTCGGAATTTTTAACTTCAAAGCCGAAGCCCGTTACGCCTTCATCAAAGGTTTCGCGGCAGCCGGGGATGGTTGAGGCAAGTATGGGTCTTCCCGACGACGCACCCTCGAGAAGGACATTCGCCATACCCTCGTGGTATGACGGCAGAATTACTGCGTGAGATTCTCTGAGGAACGGGATTACATCGTTGTTATACCCCATACAGCTTACATTATCAAGACCTACAAAGGGGTTCTCCGAGCCGTATTCCACATCACCCAAGATTGTGAAGTGAACATTTTTATTATCGAGATACTGTTTTGCAACCTCCGAAAGCTCATATACTCCCTTATCTCTTATAATTCTGCCGACAAAAAGTATATTTATCTTGCCGTCGGCAGGGTATTCGAGATATGAAAACCTATCCACGTTTACACCCGAGCCGGGCAAAAGAACAACATTTTCACCGACAATTTTACGTGTGCGGAAAAACTCGAGATTTGACTCGTTCTGGAAGAACACACACTTTGCCTTTTTACAGCCTGCCTTATAAAGAGTAAGCATAAGCTTTTGCAAAAGTCCTTCGTTTTCAATTACACCGAGACCTGTTACATTCGCCGCATACGGAACCTTCAACCTTCCGCAGGCCATACCGCCGTAGGCATTGGGTTTTACGGTATATGTAAGTACGAAATCGGGCTTATGCATTTTAATCAGCTTTCTGTAGTTCAAAAGCAGTGCAATATCCTGCAAAGGATTCTTTCCGTGTCGTGATGCCTTTGATTCAACAATAGTGGCACCAAGCTCCACGATTTCTGCATTTCTCGGATGTTCGGGAACGCTTACAAGCACTTCATTTCCCACATCAACAAGCGCCTTTATAAGCTCTTTACGGAACTGGACTATTGTTGTAACATCATTCGCCAATATCAGTATTTTTTTCATATCAGTAATTTTCTTTCACTTTTTCTATGATAGTCTCGGCATCAATTGAGTACTGATGTCTGAGATATTTCTGACTGCCGACGATACAGGAATACTTATCGTCAAGGGCAATTCTCACAAGCTTTGCCTTTGCATCGGCTTCTGCAAGCACTTCTGCAACAGCGGAACCGAAGCCGCCGGAAAGGTTATGCTCCTCAACCGTGATAATTGTGCCGTGTTCGGAAGCACACTTTAAAATCACATCTTTATCAATCGGCTTTACTGTGGGGAAGGTATAAACTGTAGGTGTAATACCCTGCTGTTCAAGTGTCTTACAAGCTTCATCAACTTCATCGAAAATTGCACCTGTCGAGAACACGGCAACATTTTTGCCGTTCTTTATATTTATTGCCTTACCGATTTGGAAGTTATCTATTTTTTCGTGAATCTGCTTTTCGCCGCCTCTGCCAAGCCTCAGGTAGCAGGTGCCGGGCGTTTCATAGATTGCCTTTGTTGCCTGGGCCGCCTCAACAAGGTCTCCGGGAGCCATTACGGTAACATCTGGAAGCGCACGCATCATAGCAATATCCTCTGTTGCGTGATGGCTCATACCGAGAGAACCGTATACAAAGCCGCCGCCTACACATACAATCTTTACGTTCGCATTGTGGTAGGCACAGTCGTTACGTATCTGTTCGATACATCTGAGTGTGGGAAAATTACCGATGGAGTATGTATATACAATCTTTCCCTGAAGAGCAAGACCTGCCGCGATTGAGGTCATATTCTGTTCGGCAATACCTGCGTTGATAATCTGGTCGGGAAGCTCATCCCAGAAGGGTTTGAGAACGCCGAAGCCGAGGTCGCCCGTAATGATATAGACATTTTTATCTTTTTTTGCTATTTCGAGTAGCGTTTTTACAAATGTATCTCTCATTTTGCTTCCTCCTCATAGGGGTCTTTGACGCCCTTGGGCATTGCTTGGTGAAGCTCTTTAAGTGCTCCGTCATATTCTTCGCCCTCGTGAGGGAAACGGTAGTGCCAGAGAATATCGTTTTCCATAAAGGAAATGCCATTACCCTTGACAGTATTTGCAATAATAACAGTGGGCTTATCGGCTGACTTTTTTGCCTCGTTCAAAGCATTTCTTATTTCATCGTGGTTATGACCGTCGATGCTGAGTACATTCCAGCCGAATGCCTCCCACTTCTTTTCAAAGGGAGAAAGCGAAAGAGTGTTTTCGCAAAAATCAAGGCTCTGCATTTTATTATGGTCAACAATTACCACAAGCTGATTGAGTCTGAAGTGACTTGCAAAGAGCGCCATTTCCCAGATTGAGCCTTCGTCGCATTCGCCATCGCCCGTTATTGCATATGTAAAGTAGTCCTTCTTATCAAGCTTCGCATTCAGTGCAATACCGCAAGCCATACAAGCACCGTGACCGAGTGATCCTGTTGATATTTCAACTCCGGGAATGCCCTTATGTGAAACGTGACCCGAAAGACGGCTGCCGTTGGCATAATGGGTTTTAAGCTCCTCTATGGGGAAGAACCCCTTTTCGGCAAGGGCTGCATAAATTGCCGCACCTGCGTGACCTTTACTCAGAACAATTCTGTCTCTGTTTTCATCCTTTACGGTTTCGGGTGTAATATTGGCAACGTCATTGTAAAGCACTGCCACTACATCTGCAACCGACAAAATTGAACCGATATGGCTTCCGTGGGATAAATGTGTCATTTCAATACCGTGGCGTTTTATGAGCCAGGCAAGCTGTTCACTCTTCATTTTCCTGTTTTTACTCCTTTGAGATTTTTTCTAATCTGTCTATCTGCTCTGCGTTCAATTCAAAGCTTAATGATTCTACATTCTGAAGCACCTGCTTGGGATTCTTTACACCCACAATTACAACAGAATCTTTAAGATAATCAAGAATCCATCTTATTGCAACCGAGGAAACGGATTTTCCCGTTTCGCTTGCTATTTCTTTAAGCACCTCAACTATTTCAAGGTTCTTAAGTAGCTTTTCGCCGTGGAAATTTACGTATATATCTCTTGAACGTCTGTCATTCGCTTCGAACTTACAGTTTTTATCATACTTGCCCGAAAGAATTCCCTGACCGAGGCTTCCCCACGTGAAAGGAGTCATCTCAAACTTATCTCTGAAAGCAAACATCTCGCTTTCATTCTTTCTGCAGGCAAGGCTGTATTCATCCTGGAATGAAACAAAGGGGCTTGATGATAAGCTCTTTAGCTCTTTTTCATCATCTTTATGGATATTGGAAAGACCATAGTAACGGATTTTGCCCTGTTCCCTTAGCCTTTCAAGGCTTTCTGCAACATCCGAAAGAGGTGTTTTTCCGTCTCTGTAGTGAACCTGATAAAGGTCAATACAATCTCTGCCGAGTCTTTTAAGGCTTCCTTCGACGGCACTGAATATATATTCCCTGCTGTTATCGTAGGTTGTCTTGCCATTTTCAACCTTTACTCCGAACTTTGTCGTGATAACAACATTATTTTTATCTGCACCAAGCGCTTCGGCAAGTGTCCTTTCGCTTTCACCGAGACCGTATGTATCGGCAGTATCAAAAAAGTTTATACCGTTTTCGACAGCCGTCTTAACTGCATCTATAAGCTCCTGTCTTGAAACGTCCCCCCAGCCGTAGCCGCCGAGAGGGCAACCTCCCATACAAAGAGCCGAAACTTCAAGGTCTGTTTTTTGTATTTTAACCTTTTGCATCAATGTTCACTTCCTTAATGCTTGTTTTTATGTGAAGCAAGTTTTCTTATGTAGAATTCGGCGTAATACAACACCGATGCCGCAACAAGAATCAGCAGTGTCACAACCGCAAGATTCAGCGGAAAAGCAAGCTTTTCAAAATGCCCTATTATCACAAACTGTACGATGTATATCTGCAAAGTAATATTCGAAATATGTCTGACACACACCTTGACAGCCCTTGGCATTTTTTTGAAAGAGTCTTCAAGCGACATAAACAAATCAAAAACCGCAAAAAGCGTAATCAGAATCACAAGCTGATTTACTATCTGGAAATTCAAGAGAAAATCATATTTTGAAAAGGCTGTTTTTGATATGAAATACACGACAAGGCAAAGTACGGAAAAAAACGCTTTTTTTACATTAAATTTCCCGAATCTGCCTCTGTGTTTTTTGAACAGTGCACCGAGAAGCATACTTTCAAAATACAGAAAAAGAATGAAAGGTGCGCTGACATTGTCAATGCTGTAAAAAGACTTATCACAGAACAGAATGTAAAACAGCATCCATACGGCAAAAACAGCAAGTGCTGCAGTCTCTAAGAAGCAATTATCTTTCCTTGTTAACAAAGCATATATATAATTGCGTAATAAATCGCATAACAGACAACAAGCCATACAAGAAAAACATAATTTGTCGGATAAATAAACAACCTGAATGCATCCGAAAAGCTGTTTAAAGGATATTCACCCATAAAAACCGCAAACAGAGTAAAAGCCACCGCTGCAGGATATACTCTTAAAAACCGTTTTAAAAACCATCTCGGAAAATTGTCTTTGATATTAAACAGCAAATATCCCGAAACCGCCAAGAAAATGATATTTCCCAGAAGTCCGCCGCTTGCCATAGCACTGACAGGCCAGATATCACCAAAATGCGAGTTGGTGATAAGCAGCGTTGCCGCAAGTTTCAGGTAATTAATAAATTCAAGCATAAAACAATCCTTCGGAATTTTAAAGACTTATTATTTGTTAACCTCTTGCTTTTCACTTTCCAAGGTTTTAACCTCAGACGAGCCGTCATCCTCGTTGCCCTCGTTGGTTAAAACCGACTTTACTGTCTTAAAGAGGATTTTTATATCGAGCCACATTGAGAGGTTATCGACATAGTAGTTATCATATGCAAATCTTGCTTCAACGGTATTTGTCTTTCTTCCGTGAACAGCCGCCCAGCCTGTTATACCGGGAAGTACATCAAACCGCTTCAGTTCTTCCTCTGTGTAGTCCTCCCAGTTCTTGGGATAATATGTAAGAACGGGACGCGGTCCTATTACAGACATTTCACCTTTGATTATGTTAATAAGCTGCGGAAGCTCATCTATACTTGTCGCTCTTATGAATTTGCCGACCTTTGTAACTCTGGCATCGCCCTTTGTACAGAACACGCCGCCCTCCTGCTGTTCGGCACCTACGCACATACTGCGGAACTTGTACATATCGTATACCTTGCCGCTCTTTCCGATTCTCTGCTGAATAAAAATTGCAGGACCCTTGGACTCAAGCTTTATGGCAATTGCGGTAATAAGAAGTATGGGTGAAGATATCACTAACACCAACACCGCAGACACCAGATCAAATAATCTTTTAAAAAAATGCTTATACATTTTTACTCTCCCAAAGTCAGTTCTCTTAAAAATGGGCATAACTACGCCTTTTATAAATATACAGTATAATTATACTCCGGCAAAGCGGGAATGTCAATAGAAATTACGGCTTTTTTACTTATAATATTAATTATATAAAAAATTCCCGCACCGAAATGCAGGAATTCAATATATTAAATATCAGCCAAAGCCCTTTTTATCGCCGCTATGTGCCTGTCAAGAATTTCCTTTGTATCATCGGGAGAAATACCGAGATATACAACCTTTGACAGTCTTTCAAGGGATTTTTTACACATATCCGGTCGTTAAGCAGCACTGCGGCTGCTTCACATTTTTCAGTTTTCCGCAAGAATATCAGCGATTCTCTTGCATGCAAAGCCGTCACCGTAAGGGTTACTTGCTTTGGACATGGCATCATATGCTTCTTTACTTTCAAGAAGAAGTTTGAAGTTTTCGTAAATCACTTCTTCGTCGGTACCTACGAGCTTTAAAGTTCCCGCCTTGATGCCCTCGGGACGTTCCGTGGTATCACGCATTACAAGCACGGGTTTTCCGAGACTCGGTGCTTCCTCCTGAATTCCGCCGGAATCCGTAAGAATCATAAAGCTTCTTGCAAGGAAGTTATGGAAATCGAGAACCTCAAGGGGCTCGATAATTCTTATTCTGTCAAGTCCTCCCAACTCTTCATCCGCCGCCTGACGTACCACGGGATTCATATGAATGGGATATATTGCCTTGACGTCGGGATGCTCATCCATAACACGGCGTATTGCTCTGAACATATTATGCATAGGCTCGCCGAGATTTTCTCTTCTGTGGGCTGTAATCATAATAAGACGGCTGTCCTTTGCCCATTCAAGCTCGGGATGGTTATAATCCTCCCTTACGGTTGTTTTGAGCGCATCAATTGCTGTATTACCCGTAATATAGATTGTGCTTTCATCCTTACCCTCACGAACAAGGTTTTCCTTTGACAACTCAGTGGGTGCAAAGTTATATTTTGAAATAATGGAAACTGCCTGACGGTTGAATTCTTCGGGAAAAGGACTATAGATATTATATGTCCTGAGTCCTGCCTCAACGTGACCTACGGCAATCTGCTTATAGAAGCAGGCAAGCGCCGTAACAAAGGTAGTTGAGGTATCTCCGTGAACGAGTACGACATTAGGCTTTACTTCGTCAAGAACAGAACCTATGCCGTTAAGGATATTTGTTGTAATATCAAACAAAGTCTGCTTATCCTTCATAACAGAAAGGTCATAGTCGGGCTTTACGCCGAATGCATCAAGCACCTGGTCAAGCATCTGTCTGTGCTGACCCGTTACACATACAACGGTATTAAGATTTTTTCTTGATTTAAGCTCATTTACGAGCGGACACATCTTTATTGCTTCGGGTCTTGTTCCGAAAACAAGCATTACTGTTTTCATTCTTCTGTCCCTCTCTATATACTTTCGATTTTACATTCTCTTGTCATAAGCTGTTCAACCACAGATGCAGGGTTCGCTTTGTTGTTGACAATATCGTTTACAGCTGAAATAATCGGCAACTCAACACCGTATTTTTCAGAAAGTCCAAGTGCCGACGGCAGCGCATTCATACCCTCAACAACCATTCCAACTTCCTCTATTGCACGCTTCGGAGAATGACCTTTTCCGATAAGATAGCCTGCGTGATTGTTTCTCGAATGAATACTTGTACAGGTAACTATAAGGTCGCCGACGCCCGCAAGACCGTAGAAGGTCTTTATGTCACAGCCCATTGCTATGCCGAGCCTTGACATTTCGGCAGCACCTCTTGTGATAATCGCAGCCTTGGCATTGTCACCGTAGCCGAGACCCGACGAAATACCCGCCGCAAGGGCAATTATATTCTTGAGTGCTCCGCAGATTTCAACGCCGAGAATATCGGAATTGGCGTACACCCTCATCACATTGTTTGAGAACACCCTCTGCACCGCAAGAGCTGCATCATAATCGCGGCTTGCGGACACTATTGTTGTGGGAAGATCCTTTGCAACCTCTTCTGCGTGGGTAGGTCCCGAAAGCGCAACAAGTCTGACACCGCAAAGCTCGTCCGCAATAACCTGTGTCATCGTCATCAGAGAGTCGGTTTCTATTCCCTTTGCCACATCGACAATTATTGTATCCTTTGAAATATAAGGCTTTGCCTGCTTTGCAACAGAGCGCACATACAGCGACGGAACAGAGAAAACTGCCATCTCCGCGCCGTTAAGTGCTTCTTTGATATTGCCTGTTATAACTATACTTTCGGGAATCTTCATACCCAAAAGATTAGGGTGAACACGCTTTTCCGAAAGCTCTCTGACTTCGGCTTCAAGCGCCGACCACATAACAATCTCGTTGCCGCCGAGTGCCAGCATTCTTGCAAGTGCCGTACCCCAGGTACCTGAGCCAAGTATTCCTATTTTCATTACACTTCTCCCATGCTTTTATCAATATCAATATATAGTATTATAACCTTTTTGAAATGCGGTGTCAAGACTATATATCCTTACGACAGCGTATGATAGTAGTAAATCGGCACCGCACTCCAGCCGTGGCAGAGTGAGCCTGCACTATGGAATGCTTCTTCTCCCTCCTTGGTTTCCCAGACGGTTGTAGAGCCTGCATCCAGCATGATTTTATATGTATCTCTGATTTCCGAAAGCACATTTTCCTTATACTTATTATCTGTATTCAGAAGTGCATCGTACTTGAAAATCTTCATACTGAGTGAACATTCCACAAGTTCTCCGCTCACAAGCTTTTCGCAGATGTGCTTTGCAACATCGCCCTCGGCAATACCTGCGTATACGCAGAGTGCATTTACAAGCTCTGTCGGTGCTTCGTCTAAGGTGTGAGAGAAATAAAGACCCGTTTCCTTATTGAAATAGGTTTCGTTAACCCTTGCCTTAATTTTCTCCTTTACACCTGCAAAGGGATTGGAAAGCCCCGTCTTTTCGCAGATGACTTCAAAAGCATTAAGTGCAAGCACCGCAATGGCATTGATAAAGCAATCGGGTTCCTTCTCCTGATTCTGATGAATTCTGCCTGCCGCATATTCCGACCAGTCATAGAAGTTCCAATGATCGGCACCTGTGAACTTGCAGATAAGTCCGTTTTCCGTATTATTAAGGAATGTATTTATTGTCTTGACAATCTTAGCATACACTTCCTTTGCCAGGGTAAGGTCACCCGAATGTTCGGTGTATTCCTTAACGGCAAGCACATAGTAAAGACAGAACGAAGGAATTGATTTTTCATTGTCACTGCTGGGGAAGCAAATAGACATAAGTCCGTCACGTCTGTTATCCTTACTCATAAGAAGAAGGTTTGCTCTGGCATATTCAAAGTTTCCGTCTGCAAAAGCATAGTAGCCCGTAAGCATCTGATTTCTCGAGTCAAAGGCATAGAGGCACTGTTCACGCCAGGGGCAGTCAACATAGTGTTCAAGCATGGATATTCTCAAGGTGTTGAGACAGATTTTGTATATGTCATTATCAAGCTTATTGCCAAAGTCATAGGATTTTACTGTTGTGGGATAGGTTTGAGGCAAAATACCGATATAGTCCACATCAATTTCATCCTCGCATTCGATTTCTATATATCTGCACGCAAGGCGAAGCATATGGTTTGTAAATACATTCTCGCCCTTTTTTGCCCTGTAATCAAAGCGAAAGTTTCTGTCGCCTATAGTCTTTTTTACGTGACCGTCTTTAAGAAGCTCACCGTAGAAAACACGTATTGTCTGCTCTTTTTTGCTGTTCAGTACAAAATTGCAGAAGCCGACAAGCTCTTCTCCAAGGTCAAAAATATAATTTTTCTTTTCACCGTAAGGAGCCGCTTTTCTGACCTGTTCTGCACTCTGCTTCTTTATGGGTCTTTTTACAAAATTGCAGTTCTTTTCAAGAACAGCAGAGCAACCGAAGCCTTCACCGCCGCCCGTAAGCCATTCATCCTCCTTATTTGCATCATAGGAAAAGGAATAACCGAGCTGGGAAGAAATTTTCACTTCAAAGCCCGAAAGGTATGCACGGCTGTATCTTGAAGGCGTGTTTTCATCGGATACTGCAACGCACTTGCCGTTATTTTCAATTTCATAGATAAGTCCTGCTTCGGGGGTATTCCAGCGCATACCCGACTCTGACCAGTAAACACAGAGGAAGCAAATACAGTTTTCTCCGTCCTTAAGGTAAGGGGTAATATCCACATCTTCATACACCTTATAGCACTCAAAGTCTGCATACTGAACGCTTGTGACATATTCGCCGTTTACATAGAGGGTATACTCACCGCTGACAGAAAATCTCACATTCACCATTCCGACTTTATAATCGATTTTTTCACGGAATTCAACATATTCGTTATTTCCGAACTCCTTGTTTTTCCATATCCACTTTGCATTTTCAAACATCTTTTTTGCTCCTTTTATTCAAAAATTCTGTTCCAGTCAAAAAGCTCGCCGGGGTCGCTTTTGTCGGGATTATACTCAGTATGTCCTATAATATGCTGTCTGTCAAAGGGAATATTATTCCTTTCACAGATATCGGGAACAAGTTTTCTCAAAGTATTGTACTGTGCATCGGTAAAACCGACAAGCGACATATCAATCTCGGCGTATTCGTGCGCTTCAAGATACTGTGCCATATCATTTTCGCTTCCGATTGCAACGATTTCTATGCCGACAGAATATTTATTCATTTTATTGGTATACTTTTCGTCGCCTGCAAATTCCCCTACCCCCGAATGCCACGCAGAGCGTGATTCAGGAATATAGCAATAGGCTTCTCCGTCTCTGTCAATTATGTAATGTATGCTGACTTCATTTTCCTCAAAGATTTTTCGGATTTGCTGCATATCATAAGGATTATCTTTGTCGGCAACAACATCGCTTGTAAAGTGAAGCACAACATATTCCGTGTTATGTTCCTTTTCCCAGGAATACTTTTCCAAAGGTTCAAGGAAATATTCCTTGGCATATTCGCTGACCGTTACGGGCGCCTGCTGCTCCTGCTGTACATTTTCCGACCAGACTGCAACAGCTTCTTCCGTACCGCTTTTACCGCAGGATGTGAAAACAAACATACATACGGCAAGTACTGTCAAAATTCTTTTCATTGTCCGTATTCTCATTTCAACGTCTGTATTTGTTTTATTATACAACAACGTGCTTGAAAAGTCAAACAAAAAACACCTCTTTCGAGGTGTTTTTATGAATACTTACTCACTTAAGCGGATAATCCTCGGGGAACATACTGTACTGAAGAAGATATATTGCATCTTCAAGATCCACGTTGCCGTCCTTCGTGTAATCGACATCGTCAGCATAGTCAATCGGGTAGTCCTCGGGGAACATACTGTACTGGAGAAGATATATCGCATCCTCAAGGTCGACTTCTTCATCACCTGTAAGGTCGCCGGGAATGCCCGAAAGAACAGTGATTATGTATTCACTTGGTTCTTGACCGCTGACGTTTGCCCTTGTTAGTGTAATAACGGTCTTTGTTGAATTCAGGTCAACCGTCAACGGTTTTCCGTTGAGCATAATTGAGCTTGCACACTTTAGCGAGCCTTTATCAAAGGTTGCTGTAAGCTCAATCTGCTTTGTGCCTGCAGGAACCTCAATAGTGTATTGGTGTTCAAAGAAGCAAAAGTCCTTATTCCACTCACCAATATTTGAACTTAGCGATGAAACCGAGGAGGAAACGCAAGGAACAGTAATCTGCTTTTCAGCATAAAATCCTGTTGCATCATTCACCGTTGCACGGAGTGTAACAACACCCTCTTTTAATACGGTCACAACACCGTATGCCGAAACCTTTGCAACACTTTCATCGTTTACTGACCAGGTAACCGTCTTATTACGAAGGCTCTCAGGATAAATTACCGCCGAATATACTTCACCGTCAGTGATACTGTCTCTTCCGACAATATCGATTCTCTCAACATTATTACCTACAACAGAAACCGTCTTTCTGACAGAAATATCAGCCTTTTCCGTATAGTCGGCAACAATTGTAACCTTGCCGTTTATTTTAGGGGTAAGAATGCCGTTTTCGTCAATCGTTGCAACAGTCTCGTCGGTTACCGACCACTTAACGGAAAGATTCTGCGAGTTCTTTCCTATGACGGAATACTTCTCGGATGACGAAACGATGTCGCTTCCGGCAATTTCAAGATCGTCATATATAAATACACGTGCAGGATATGTTTCAAAAGCTTCCGTTGTATCACCTATGAAATTTGTATCTTCGCCGAATACTATGTCGTAATAGCCTATAGGACAGTCATCCTTTACGGTAAAGAAAATATCAAATGCGTTATATCTCGTTTTACCGTCTGTTTGTTCGCCTTCAAACGAAAACTGACTCGTAACAGTTACGGTGTAGAAGCCGCCGTCCAAGACAGGAGTATCTGCCGAAGAGTCGGCAAATTCCATATTTCGAATGCCCGCAAACTCAAAACATTTTGGGTATCTTATCTGCGCCGTTATGTATTCACTTCCAACAGAGGAATATGCAAGAACCGAATAGGTAAGCGTGTCACCGGGATCGGCTTGTTGTGCTCCGATCGCCGTAATATATGCACTGTCTTGACCGTATTTGTAATTCAAATTGTACACAGGGTTAAGCTCTCTCTTTTCCCACTGAACACTTGACCCGTCGTAGGTCACCCTCACATCAAAGGCAGAAGATGCTATTGCATCAAGGTTACTCGGAATCAGAGTATCAGGTAACAGATTACGGCAATTATTAAAGGCGTGATTGCCGATAGTCCTGACACTGCTGCCAAAAACAACCTCTTTAAGAGAAGAACAACCGTCAAACGTATATTGTCCGATTCTCGTCACGCTGTCAGGGATGGTAATATCTGTAATTGAAGTGCAGCCCTTGAAAGTATAGTTTCCGATACCTGTGATTTTGTCTTCAATGACAATCTCGTTTATTGTTGTCCTGAGCAATTCCCACGGTACTTTGTCCTCGCCCGCAAAATCCGGAATCACACCTTCGCCGCTTACTGTGAGAACACCGTCCTCAAAGCTCCACGAAAGACCGTCGCCGAATTCACCGCTTGTGATAATCTCCCATACGGCATAAAGCGTGACACTTTCGTTGGTTGTATAAGTGTCACCGGGCTGATATACAACCTCTCCGGCAGCTGAGGTTGCCCAGCCGAGGAAGGTATAACCTGATTTTGCGGTTGCTGAAGAAGAAAGTACAAGATCGGAAAAATGTTTCTTTGTCTGTGAAGCGGGAGCATTTGAACCTCCGTTGGCGTTGTAGGTTATAGAGTAGGTTGTTTCCCGCCATACAGCATAGAGTGTAACACTCTTGTTTGCCGAATATGATCCACTTGAATTATATACAACATTTCCATTTGGGGATGTTGCCCAACCATAAAATGTGTACCCTACTAATTTTGGTTTAACATTACTCAGTATGAGTTTTTCGTCGTGAAACTTAATTTGCTCTTCAGGAGCACCTATACCACCGTTTGGATCGTAGGATACAGTATATTTGTGAGGATCCCATACAGCATAAAGGGTAACCGCACTGTCTTCTGCATAAATGTCGCCGGGATTATACACAACGGTACCACCCTTTGCATTCGACCAACCAAGAAAGGTATATCCGTTTCTTATGGGCTTTACATCACTCAAATAAGTATCTTCACCACGATACTTTGTTTGAGAAGGCGGTACATTTACTCCATTCGTTGCATCATACGATATTCTATACATCCTTTCTTCAAAAGCAAATCCGTTATCTTTGGCATATGTTTCTGCTGCAGAAGGAGAATACCCGTAAATAACACCACTCATGTATGAGATGTTTATTTCTGTTACACTATCTGGAATTGTAACTGACTTATAGCCTGTTGCACCAAAAAAACTAATGTTAACACTTTCTAGTCCTTCTGGAACAACTACGTTACAAATTCTGTCACAATTCTCAAAGTCAAAAAAATCATCTCCTGTTATAATAACTTTTTTCAACGAATAGGGTATATAATAATAGTACGCTTTGCCAATTGTCCAATCAATGTGCGGATATTTCACTTGTACAATTTGTTCTGTTGTTCCATAGTCGCTTTTGGATGAATAACCGAAAATATATCCAAAAGCATCCTTTGCACTAAATGTTGTTTCTTTAGAATATCCATTAAAGGGCAATGCAATCTCCTTCAACCGATTACAGCCCTTGAAAGCTCCTAACCCAATTTGCAAGACAGTTTTAGGAACAACAACACTAGTAATTGAATAGCAATTACTAAACGCATAATCGCCAATGTACTTCACACTATCGGGGACTGTGTATTCAGTCGCAGTGTTACCATCCGGATACCGAATAATCTTGGTTTTGTTCTTATTGAACAAAACTCCATTTGAGTCATTTGAATAAAACGCATTGTTTTCAGCTACGGAAAAACTCTTCAGGTTTGAGCAATAATTGAATGCCAAACCGCTGATACTCGTCACCGATCTAGGAATAATGATGCTCTCAAGACCTGTGCAATCTTCAAACGTATAATCACCAATAACTTTTATTCCATTACCGATTACAATGTTTGTAAGGTCAGAGCATCTGCTGAACGCCCTTATTCCTACACTCGTAACGCTGTCAGAAATTGTAATGCTTTCAAGATTTGAGCAAGACAAAAACGCACAGTTGGCAATGCTCGTCACACCGTCGGGAATTATATATTCAGTCGCACTGTTACCTCTCGGATACAGAACAATAGCGGTTTTATTCTTGTTGAATAAAACTCCGTGTGAATCATTTGAATAAAACTCATTATTTTCAGCTACGGAAAAGCTCTTTAAGTTTGGGCAACCGTAGAATGCAAAAATATCAATATTCGTCACACTGTCAGGAATGGTAATGTCTGTAAGGCCTTGGCGAAAACCGAACGCATAATCACCAATGCTCGTTACTCCGTCAGGAATAACAACACTACCTGAAAGCAGTTTCCCATCGATGTATAAATTATTGGCATAAGACATCAGCTGTGAAGCAGAATCTTCAAATGAAATACAAACCCATGAGGCAAGGCTGCCTTCATAATAAACATCTTTGATTCCTGAGCAATAACTAAACGCATCTTCCCCAATACTCGTCACACTATCGGGAATGATAATGCTTTCAAGACTTTCGCACCATGAGAACGCATAATCACCAATCCCCGTCACCGGATACTCTTCAATTGTCTCGGGAATAACAACAGAAGTTACCGAGGAGGAACAGCCGGTAATCGTAATCTCCCCATTTGAAACAGAATACTCCAAATCTCCGTAAGTTCCGAAAAGCTCAGCAGTATTATCCTCTGACTCTTTTTTCTCACTGCTTTCCTTGACATATGCAGAAAACGCATCTACTGCACTTTCGGAATCTGCCACAACTCCGGGCAAAGCAGACACAGCACTGCAAAGAAGCACTGCAATCAGCAAAACCAAAGCGGACTTTACAAGCATTTTATTATTCATTTCCGAACCCTCCGTGTATTATCATTTTCAATTTATATTATACCTGAATTTTTTTCGGTGTCAACAAACGGAGATGAAAAAACACCTCTTTCGAGGTGTTTTTCACGATTTTCAATTAAAATACAGGAACATAGTATGCCTTGATATCAATCTTTTTATTCTTATCAAGGACAACCTCTATCTTCTTTGCATCCATTGTGGGGAAAGCGCAGATTTTCTTATGACCGACCGTTGCGCCGTGATAAACAATTACTCTGTTCTGATGAGGTCTTGAAAGGGATCTTAATTCAAAATCTTCGATTTCACTTTCTCCGTCAATTTCTTCGCAAAGGACAATGTGATTTACCTTTTCAAAATCATCAAACACAATATTAAATCCCTGCTCGGACTTTTCTATAGTTCCCTTTACTTCATACTTTTCAGAGAAGATTTCCCGCACCTTTTTACCGAATTCGACATAGCGCTTTGCATCCGCTTCGGGAAGCTTACCGTCTCTGCCGGGACCGATATTTATAAGGAGATTTGCACCTCTGCCGACCGAGGCATAGTAAAGCCCCATAAGCTCGTCAAGGCTCTTTAAGGTATGACCGTCGCTGTCGCTGTAGAACCAGTTTTTGGCACGGATTGTAACATCACATTCCGCAGGAAGGAATCTATGGTTTTCAAGCTTATCTCCCTCTTCCTGATTTACGGAAAATCCCGAAAGCTCGGAGAGGATATTCTTATTGTAAAGGGGTGCAACGCCAGATTCATTACCTATCCAACGTGTATCGGGATCCCACATATTGAATATGAGAATCTCAGGCTGGAAGCTTCTTATTGCTTTAACAATCCGTACCGTATCGTACTCGTGTCCTTCACTTCCGCAGCCGTCAAACCAAAGGTAATCGATTTTGCCGTAATTTGTGAGAAGCTCTGAAATCTGATTTATAAAATAGTCGTCATATTCCTTGCCGTTCATCTTATTTGAGCCAAACTGTGCAGGAGAATAATAGAGTCCCACCTTGATATCATATTTTCTGCAGGCATCGACAAAGAGTCTTACAACGTCACCCTTGCCGTCAAGCCAAGGAGTATTCTTTACAGAATAGTCTGTATATTTACTCGGCCAGTTTGCAAAGCCGTCGTGATGCTTACAAACAAGAATTGCATACTTTGCGCCGGCTTCTTTAACCGTCTTTATCCAGTTGTCGCAGTCTACCTCGGAGGGATTGAAGCCCGAAAGAGGCATCTCCTTCATATCCCAGTCAACGTGACCCTCATAAAATGTTCTTATACCGAAATGGAAGAACACGCCAAGCTCCCAATCAAGAAAATCAAGCTGTTCTTTTTTTATATTAACTATAGGCATAACAATCCTCCTTATGGCACAATTTTCGCCTTATGCTAACACAAAAAAGTCGGTTCAGTCAAGCATTTTTTGAGTTTATTAACAAAGTTCCTTATGAATAAGACGGATTTTTACTCCGACGGGTGTTTTTTTGCTCAATGAGCTTGAATTTGCAAGTCTTTTCTTTAAAATTGTTCTTCTGAGATATCTCTTGTAGTGCATAAGCGCACTGGTACCGAGAAGCACCGTGAGAGCACCTGCAAGCTCGAGAAGCAGGAGTGTTAAAAAGCTTATATGAGAAGCATCTGCGCTTCCTGCAGCACCGAGCATAAGAACAAAACCGAAGAGTATTACGAAGCCTAAAATCTTTTTCATTGTTTTTCGTCTCCTTTATTTTTAAAATTGTTGTTTGTTTATCTTACAATTTCATTATAAAGAGGACGGTGTCCAAAAAACAGGACTTCAGATACGGATATTTTTTATTTTTTATAGTGTGGGTGTTTTATCCAAACCGATTATTGCGACGGTTTCAGTATCGGCAGCATTTGCATACAATTGCTTGCATTTGCTGCATTTGCAAAAAAACAGAAAGTGTCTGCTATGTCAGTTCAACAAAAAAGCAAAACCCCTTGCACCATATAATGATGCAAGGGGAAATCCACTTAGTTTTTTTCTTTTTGCTGAGCTTTCTTTTCAGCAAATAAAAAGTAAGTTAGATTGCTCTTGTAACCTTGTTGGAACGCAAGCATCTTGAACATACGTTAACTGTCTTGTGAGTTCCGCCTTCTACAACCTTTACCTTACGGATGTTGGGCTTAAAGGTTCTGTTTGTCTTTCTGTTGGAGTGAGATACGTTACAACCGAATGTAACGCCCTTTCCACATACTTCGCACTTTGCCATTTATAACACCTCCATGTGATGTTTTCTTATTTTTTAAACGAATTTAATATGTTCGGGCAGTCCTTGCCCATTTGCAACAGTGGTATTATAACACACTAAAATTCAAAATGCAATAGGAAAATTGAATTTTTTTAAACTTTTTTATTTTTTTACATTTTCCATAAAAGGCACTCAAAATACTACTGCTTCTTTGACATTTTGGCAAAGTTGCCCATAATCTTCTTTGTTCCGACCTTATCAAAGGCAACCTCATACATCACGTCATTACCCATCGGCTTTGCGGAAAGAATCATACCGTCGCCGAAAATGGGATGGGTAACACTCTGCCCTGCCGAGAAGGCTTCACACTGCGGCTTTGGATTTGAAAAAGAGGAGGGCTTTGATGCAGGCTTTGCAAACGGCGTTCCCTTATTCCAGGGCGCTTCGTCTGCATTTACGCGGCTTGTGCGTACTCCGTTCTTCTGACCATAGGATGAGTATGACGAATACTGACTGACAAACTCTCTTTGTGCATCCTCCATACGGTTGCCCCAGGATTCCTCATATTCGCAATAGCTTTCGGGGATTTCATTGACAAAACGGCTTCTCTGATTGAATTCGGTTCTGCCGTAGGTCATTCTGCTGTTACAGTGAAGCATAAAGAGGCGTTTCTTTGCCCTTGTTATGGCTACATATGCAAGTCTGCGTTCTTCCTCAAGCTCGTCCTCACTCATAACAGACTGAGTACCGGGGAAAATGTTTTCCTCAAGTCCGGGTAAAAATACCACGGGAAATTCGAGCCCCTTTGAAGAATGTATTGTCATCATAACAACAGCAGGTGCATTTTCGTCGTAGTTGTCTATATCCGAAATAAGAGCCACTTCTTCGAGGAAGCCGCCGAGTGTGGGCTCTTCGTTATTTTCCTCATACTGAACGGCGTTGGATACGAGTTCCTTGACGTTTTCTGCCCTGTCCTTGCCTTCAGCCTTATCAAGCTCACCCAGCATTTCCATATAGCCTGTCTTATCAAGAACCTTTTCCACAACCGAACCGAGTGTGAGAAGTCCTACACTTGACTTCAGGTCATCAATCATCGAAGCAAACATACAGAGCTTTGCAGCGCTTCGTGAAAGAGACGGATATCTTTCGGCATTTCTGCAGACTGAAAGCATATCGGTTTCAAATTCAACAGACAGTCTGTCAATTTCTTCAACCGTCGCATCGCCGATACCTCTTTTCGGGGTATTGATAATTCTCTTGAACCTGACTTTGTCGTTGGCATTTGACATAACACAAAGATATGCAACGACGTCCTTTATTTCTTTTCTGTCGTAGAAGCGTGTGCCGCCTAAAATTCTGTACGGAATACCGCTTTTTGCAAACACCGTTTCAAGGCTGTTTGACTGGGCATTCATTCTGTAGAGAATCGCAAAGTCACCGAAATTATATGTGCCGTCCTTTACAAGCTCACCTATTTTATCCACTATGTACTGAGCCTCGGCATTCTGATGCTCGCACTTTTTGACGGTTATTTTGTCACCGCCCGACATTTGTGTCCAGAGTGTCTTTCCTTTTCTGCCTGCATTGTTTTTTATGACTGCGTTTGCCGCACCGATAATCATATCGGTACTTCTGTAGTTCTGTTCAAGCTTTACAACCCTTGTATTCTTGAACTTTGTATCAAAGGAAAGAATATTTTCAATTGTAGCTCCTCTGAATTTATAAATACTCTGGTCATCGTCGCCGACTACCATAATATTGTTATTTTCGTTGCAGAGCATACTTGTCAGCACAAACTGAGCTTTATTTGTATCCTGATACTCATCGACAAGGATATACTTGAAACGGCGTCTGTACTTTTCAAGTATATCGGGGCATTCCTTAAAGAGCTCAACGGTAAGCGTAATTATGTCGTCAAAGTCAACGGCGTTTGCCGAGCGTTTTTTATCTTCATAAAGCTTATAAAGCTGTGCGATTGTCATTCTTCTGACGTCGCCCTGCTTTACGTCTGCCATATAAGCCTTCCAGTCAACCAGCTTTTCCTTTGCCCTTGAGACCTCGGAAAGAACCAGCTTTGCAGGGAACATTTTATCGCTCACATTCTGTTCCTTTATGCATTCGGTCATAAGCTTTTTTTGGTCGTCTGTATCGTAGATTGTAAAATCACGTGCTCTGCCGATAAGCTCTATATGCATACGCAAAAGCTTTGCACAGACCGAATGGAAGGTGCCTGCCCAGATACCTGCTGCATCGTCGCCGAGGCTCCTTTCGAGTCTTTCCTTCATTTCCTTTGCCGCCTTATTGGTAAAGGTAATCGACAGAATTTCATAGGGGCTCGCCTTATCTGCAGCAAAGGTATTGAGAGCACTCTCAAGCTTTGCTTTATCGGGATTATCCTCCCTTGATATCTTTTCAAGCATTTCAATATACGGCTCAAAAAGATTCTTTTCGGGAACATCCGTAATTTCCATCGCCCTGCCGTATTTTATAAGGTGGGCAATTCGCTGAACAAGCACAGTTGTCTTTCCGCTGCCTGCACCTGCAAGCACAAGAAGCGGACCGTCAGCGGCATAAACGGCTTCTCGCTGCTTATCGTTGAGACGGCTGTAGTATTTATCGAAAAGTTTTTTTCGAACGTCAATGTATCTTTCGAGTAGTGTCACGTTATTTCTCCTTAAAATGGGGTGGGTTTTTATTATATCATAAATCAAGTGCAAAATCAACGCCTTTTTGAATAATTGTATTGACAAAAAATGAGGTGTGATATAAAATATTAAGATAGGAAAACTATTAACACACGGCACACTTTCGGAGGAAAAACGAACAAATGGCAAAAAATCTATACCGCGCAAAATTTGAAAACAAACTTCCTTTAGGCGGCATTGCCACAGGGCACATAAGCTTAGGCTGTGACGGAAGCATTACGGCAAAGGCACATGCTTTTTTCATAATAAAAGCAGAAAAAGACGGCGTTCTTTTTGATGCAAGAGTTTTGCAAAGCTCATATAGCGGTGATATTTCACTCCCCTGCTTTGAGAATTCCGCAGCATCGTCCTTCTTTCCCTTTACAGAGATTTGTTTTTCCGACTCCTCCTTTCCCGCCGATGTTAAAATGACCGCCTTTTCACCCTTCATTCCGCTTAATGATACCGACTCGGGTATTCCTGCGGTATGCTTTGAGTTTGAAGTGATAAACAAATACGACGAGAGAATTGACTATTCAATCTGTCTTGTTTCAGAAAACTCTAACGAAAATGCATATAACAGAATGGGCTGTACCGACACGGGTGAAGCGTACATACACCTTTGTGGTGACGGAGAAAATTCCGTAAATTCCTGTATAGCCACCGGCGGCAAAAATGTTTCTTTTTGCGAGTATATAAAATCGAATGATGATATTATATCGAATTTCACAAAAAACTCAACTCTTTACAATAAGACAAAATCCGAATGCAGCGTTTCTTTTTCAGGCGGTGCGTTATGCACTCATTTCGGGCTTGGGCAGGGAGATGCTCAAAAGGTTGTTTTCTGCCTTTCCTGGTACAACCCGATCGGAGAGTTTTCAAGAAACTATTACGCGCAGTATTTTGAATCGAGTCTTGAATGTGCTTCTTACTTCTTGAGGCAGTACGACAGGCTCTATTCGTCAAGCCTTGAGTTTGCACAGTACATTTCGGGTGCAACACTTCCCGAAAATGTAATTGAAAGCGTAAACTCCGATTTATTCGGTCTGACAGAGAAAAATCTTATCCGTCTTGACGACGGTGCTCTGATTTCGGGAAAGATGTCAGAGTCAACCGGCAAAGATGCCGTCACCAACCTGTTTCCCGACCTTTCATATTCCGAGATTGTGCATTTTTACAAATCGGGGCGTTATGAAAATGCAACCGACACAGAAAAGCTGACTGCAGTTCTCAGAAGCCGTTTGCAATACACTCTCACGGGCGATACCGACGCGCTTATTGAGGACTGGTACTACATCGTAAAATGCATAGAAGGCGTTTTCGGCGAGAATGGCAAAAAAGAATGCAGGCAAAGCAAAGAGCTTCAGCGTGAGTCTCTCGAAGCGGCTTTAAGTATGGCAGAAGCCGTAAGGGATAAAAAAAGAGAAGAATTATACTATTCTGTTCTTCAGAGTCTTCCTGTCGGTCAGGTTTCTATGGATCTCGGTTTTGCAAAAGGTTATGAAAAAATTCACGGGATTTCCGGCTTTGAATACGATGCCGCAAAAAAGCACATAGGCTTTTATCCCGACTCGGAGGGCTGTCCGCTTGATACGGGCGACACCTTCAGGTGCTTCTTCTGCACCCCGACCGGCTACGGCTATGTGGAAGAAGGTATTGACTACGTTGAAATAAATCTTCTTCACGGAACCCTTACGCTCAGAAGCTTCGGCGTTCCGAGAATCCCGAGACTTGTACAGTACGGCGGCAGAAACTGGAGGTTTACAAATGAAAATCTCAACTGTATTCTTGACTCTGACCTTGAAGTGACGCCAAACAAAAAGCTTACAATTTTAATCGACATAAAGTAAGGAAAGCATATGGAACTCAGAAAAAGCGACTACAACTACTATCTTCCCGAGGAGCTTATAGCACAGGTTCCCGCAAAGAAGCGTGATATGTCAAGGTTATTTGTACTTGACAGAAGCAAAGACGACTACGAGCACAGGCACTTCTGCGACATAAAGGATTACCTGAAAAAAGGCGACTGTCTTGTTCTCAACAACTCAAAGGTTATCCCTGCCCGTCTTTTCTGCAAGAGATATATAAAAGACGGCGAAGGAAAGCTTACGGGTACTCTCGGAGATACCGATATCGAAGTTCTTCTTCTCAAAAGGCTTGTCGACACAAAATGGGAGTGTATAGTACGTCCCGGCAAAAAGATGACGGTGGGCATCAGGGTTCATTTTTCGGATGAGCTTGAGGCAGAGGTTGTCGAAGTATTACCCGACGGGAACAGAGTCTTAGAATTTTTCTACGAGGGTGAATTCTACTCTGTTCTTGACAAGGTGGGCGAAATGCCCCTTCCGCCGTATATCACAAGCAGAGAAAGCGAAAGAGACAGATACCAGACTGTTTATGCAAAGCACGAGGGTTCAAGCGCCGCACCTACGGCAGGGCTTCATTTTACCGAGGAGCTCTTAGAGGAAATCAAGAATATGGGTGTTGACATTGTTTATGTCACGCTTCACGTAGGTCTCGGAACATTCCGCCCCGTAAAGGAAGAAATAATCACAAACCACAAGATGCACTCGGAATATTACTTTATATCAGAGGACAGTGCAAACCGCATTAACGAGACAAAAAAACGCGGTGGACGTGTTATCTGTGTAGGTACCACAAGCTGCCGGACAATAGAATCTGCAGCAGATGAATACGGCTTTATTCACGCGGGGTCAGACAACACCGAAATTTTCATCTATCCCGGCGGAAGAAAGATAAGAGCAACCGACTGTCTTATCACAAACTTCCACCTGCCCGAAAGCACTCTTATAATGCTGATTTCCGCGTTTGCAGGAAGAGAAAAGGTGCTTGATGCTTACAGGGTTGCGGTTGAGGAAAGGTACAGGTTCTTCAGCTTCGGCGACGCGATGCTCATAATTTGATATACAAAACCGGAGAGGTCACATCAACCCTCTCCGGTTTCTTTTATTTCTTCTTAAATTCAATTTCACTTGCCAAACACGCGCCGAGTATCAGCACCGCACCCACAACACCCGACACCGTCATCGGCTCTTTCAAAAGGAACACCGACAGAAGTATTGCAAACGCAGGGTCGATATAGCTATAGATTGCCACAGTTTCACTCGGCAGTCCGTTCATTGACGAAAAGTACAGATAATATGTAAGTCCCGTATGAAGAAAGCCCACTACAACAATCATAACAACAGCCTTTAAATCAACATTTCCCGTCGGCTGCATACCGACTAAAAGATTGTACGGGGTGATTACTACTGCCGCCACAAAAAGCTGCACAAGGGTACTGTCATAAGCCGATATATCCTTTAAAAATCTGTTTGTAAGAACAACCGACGTATAGAGTACCGCCGCACAAAGTCCGAGGGCAACGCCGACAAGACTTATTTGCTGCTTTCCCGAAAGCACCCCCGACACAAGCACCATACCTACAAGTGCTACGGGTACACAAAGCATCTTTTTTACCGACAACTTTTGTTTAAGCACAAAGGGCGTAAGCAATATAAGAAGCACAGGCTCCATATAGTAGCAGAGTGTTGCAACGGCAACGGAGGTGTAGTTATAGGCTTCAAAGAGGAAAATCCAGTTTACGCCTATTGCCGCACCCGATATTATCAGAGGCAAAGCATTTTTCTTTATTGCAAAAAACGATACTCTTTTTCCCGAAATCAGCATCACAAAGAATAAGAATGCCGCACCCATAAAGCCCCTTGTCATAGCAATTGTGCTTGAGGTCAGGGGAATATATTTTACAAATATACCGATTGTGCCGAAAATCAGCATTGAGAGGGATAGTTTTAGTTTGTTCATATCTGTTACCTATAAAAAGCGGGACGATGCGGGCATCGTCCCCTACGAATGTCAGATTAACTGATTGTAAACTTAAGGCTTATATCTGCCGCCTTAACAGAATGAGTGAGTGCGCCGATAGATATAATATCAACACCCGTCTTTGCAACAGCCGCAAGGTCCTTGTCGCCCATATTGCCGGAAGCTTCGAGCATTGCTTTTCCGTCTACGATTTTTACGCATTCTGCCATTTGCTCATTTGACATATTATCGAGCATAATGATATCCGCCTTTGCTTCAAGCGCCTCAAGAAGCTGTTCCTTATTTTCAACCTCAACCTCAATCTTGATGGTGTGAGGTGCGCAGGCTCTTGCATTCTTAACGGCATTTATGATACCGCCCGAAACCGCAATATGGTTATCCTTAATTAGAATACCGTCGGCAAGGTTGAATCTATGGTTTGAGCCGCCGCCAACTCTTACTGCATACTTTTCAAGTACACGAAGACCGGGGGTTGTCTTTCTTGTGTCGGCAATCTTTGCATTTGTGCCCTCTACGCACTTTACTGCCTCTTTCGTTCTTGTGGCAATACCTGTCATTCTCTGCATAAGGTTGAGTGCTGTTCTTTCACCTGTAAGAACATTTCTTGCATTACCCGTAACCTCTGCAATAACAAAGCCTTTTTCGACGAAATCCCCATCCTTACAGAAAGGCGTAAACTTTACGTCCTTATCTACCGTATGGAAAACAAGCTCTGCAATTTCAAGTCCGCAGATAACCATACTTTCCTTTGCTATAAATCTGCCGTATGCATTTTTATCGGCAGGGATTGTTGTTTCGGTTGTTATATCGCCTGTTCCCACGTCTTCATTTAATGCCATCGCAATAATCTGTGTAACAAGCGGATTTGTAAGCATACCCATATGTATTTTCCTTTCTTCTATCCTTGCGGACGACCGCAGGTCATCCCTACTATGTAGTGCGAGATTTGCCGTGGTTGTACTGTCGGGTCTTCCCGACCTACTTTACAACGTAGTGCGAGCCAAGGCTTTCTTTTCTGGCTATGGCTTTTTCTGTGATTACTATGGAATTTGTAACTGCGTTCCACACCCAGTAGTGCTTTTGGGTAGTAAAATTACAGTCCTTATATTTTTCTTCAATTTCACGAAGCCTTGCGAGTGCTTTTTCCATTTTTTCCATTTTACGAAGTGCACCCACATTTTTGGACATAAGCTTTTTCATTTCTGCTATATCCGCATCAATTTCATCATCCGACGGACAGGGCTTTGTATATTTTTGTACGTTCGGAAGAACATAATCATAGTCCTTCGAAGGTCTGAAATCGCGGTTTATCTGCTCTGCCGCACGTCTGCCGAAAACAAGACATTCAAGGGTGGAGTTACTGGCAAGTCTGTTTGCACCCTGCACACCCGTACAGGCAACCTCGCCGCAAGCATACAGTCCCGAAACTCCGCACCTTGCGTGAAGGTCTGTTTTCACACCGCCCATATGGTAGTGCTGTGTAGGTCTTACGGGAATTTTATCGTGAGGGACATTTATTCCCTCGGATTTACACTTTTCATATATTGTAGGAAAACGCTTCTTGAAAAAGTCCTCCTCCATACCCGAAACATCAAGATAAAGGAATTCATCATCCGTTTTTTCGAGCTCGGCTAAGATATGCCTTGTCACTATATCTCTCGGTGCAAGGTCACGAAGCGAATGCTTATTATACATAAAAGGTTCATCGAACTTATTTTTAAGCACACCGCCCTCGCCTCTTACGGCTTCGGAAATAAGAAACATTCTTCCGTCCTCGGCACCGACGGCAAGAGCTGTGGGATGAAACTGTACAAATTCCATATCCTTTGTGACAGCACCTGCTCTTACACACGCCGCAATACCGTCGCCTGTTGAATACTTTGGGTTTGTTGTGTATTTATAAAGCTGACCGATAGCTCCCGTTGACACAACCACATTCCTCGAGAAAATAACGCCGTTTCTTTCGCCGTCGTTTACAACAATGCCGCAAACGCCGTTTTTATCGGTAAGTACATCAACAAAATATGTATTGAAAAATGCAACTATATTACTGCGTTCTGCAACAACCTCACCCAGACGCTCTGTCATAAGTCTTCCCGTTGCATCTCCGCCGCAATGAAGAATTCTTGCCCTGTTATGACCGCCTTCACGGGTGACAATAATATCACCGTTTTCATTTCTGTCAAAGGGCACACCCATTTCAATCAGTTCCCCAATATCCGACGGACCTTCGGTTACAAGAACCTCCACCGCCTTTTCGTCGCAGTGACCTGCACCTGCGGTGAGAGTGTTCTGTATATGGTCTTCAAAGCAGTCATCATTCTTTGTAACAGCCGCAATACCTCCCTGAGCAAGCCAAGATGAGCCGATATCAAAGCCGCCCTTGGTTATGAGAGCTACTGACATTTTCGAGTCAAGCTTCAAGGCACAGTAAAGCCCTGCCATACCCGCACCTACAACAACCACGTCATACGTGCCGCACACTTTTACGTTTTCAAAATCCGAGAACAGATATCTTCTCATATTTTGCATTCCTTTCAAGAAATAAGCTGAAAAACCATATACTTATTTTATTATAACACCGCTTTTGCAATATTACAAGAGTTTTTTCGACACAAACACGAATAATGAAAAATATAACCTTTGCTATTCACACAATTGACAATAATCGGTAAAAAGTATTGACTTTTACCTGCTTTATTGGTAAAATGTTAATAATTAATATCGGTAAAGATATTATAAAGAAAGGATTAAATTATGCAAAGAGAAAAATTCTCGTCACGTCTCGGATTTATTCTTATTTCCGCAGGCTGTGCAATAGGTCTCGGAAACGTATGGCGTTTCCCCTACATCGTAGGTCAGTACGGCGGTGCCGCTTTTGTACTTATCTATCTTGTATTCCTTTCAATCTTCGGTCTTCCCATTATGACAATGGAATTTGCGGTAGGCAGAGCCAGCCAGAAGAGCCCCGTTAAGGCTTTCAAGGAAATTGAACCCAAGGGCTCAAAGTGGCATATTGCCTCCCCCTTTATGGTGGCAGGTAACTACCTTCTTATGATGTTCTACACAATGGTTACAGGCTGGATGCTCAACTATGTATTCAAGTTTGCAACAGGAACCTTCGAAGGCTTGAACCCCTCTCAGGTCGGCGGCGTATTTGACAGTATGCTCGGCTCGTGGCAGGAGCTTACACTCTGGATGGTAATCGCAGTTATATTCGGCTTTGGTGTTTGCTCACTCGGTCTCAAGAACGGTGTTGAAAAGATTACCAAGGTTATGATGGTACTGCTTCTTCTCATTATGCTTTTCCTTGCGGCAAGAAGCCTTACTCTCGGCGGCGATGCAATTGAAGGTCTCAAGTTCTATCTCGTACCCGACTTCGGCAAAATCAAGGCGGCAGGTATAGTCGAGGTTCTTTACGCCGCACTCGGTCAGTCCTTCTTCACACTCAGCATCGGCATAGGCTCTATGGCTATCTTCGGAAGCTATATTTCAAAGGAGCAGAGACTCTTCGGTGAAAGCGTAAACATCTGCCTTCTTGACACATTCGTTGCATTCACAGCAGGTCTTATCATCTTCCCCGCTTGCTTTGCTTACGGTGTTAACCCCGGCGAAGGTGCAGGTCTTGCATTTGTAACTCTTCCAAACATCTTCATTCAGATGGCAGGCGGAAGAATTATAGGTACACTCTTCTTTATATTCCTCTCATTTGCGGCTCTTTCTACACTTATTGCCGTATTTGAAAACATCATTTCCTTTGCTATGGACGGTCTCGGCTGGTCAAGAAAGAAGTCTGTTATCGTAAATCTTATCGCGATGCTTATTCTTTCAATGCCCGCAGTTCTCGGTCTCAATGTCCTTTCGTGGCTTCCTATAGCCGACGGCTTCGGCGGTTCCATTGACGGCGTTGAAGACTTTATCGTTTCTCAGAATCTTCTTCCTCTCGGAAGCCTCGTTTTCCTTCTCTTCTGTGTATCAAAGAAGGGCTGGGGCTGGGACAATTTCATTGCTGAAGCCGATGCAGGCAAGGGCATAAAGTTCCCGAAGTTTGCCAAGTTCTATCTTCAGTACATCCTTCCCGTGCTCATAGTTGCAGTATTTATTTTCGGATGGCTGGCAAAATTTGAAGTAGTCAAGTTCTAAAAAGTTTATTTCAAACACAAAGCATCCCAACCGCTAGGTTGGGATGCTTACTTTTTATGAAATTATAATTTAATATCGTCGCCCGTACCGTAATTCTCAATTACGTAGTCAAGATCCTTATCTCCTCTGCCCGAGAGGTTAATAAGAACTGAACCGTGCTCCATAGTCTTGGCAAGCTTCATACCGTATGCAACTGCGTGGGAGCTTTCTATGGCGGGAATGATACCCTCAAGGCGGGAGAGCTTAAAGAGTGCATCGATTGTTTCGTTGTCGTCGATAACATCGTACTTTACTCTGCCGATTTCCTGAAGGAATGCGTGTTCGGGACCTGACGAAGGATAGTCAAGACCGCTGGCAACCGAGTAAACGGGAGCAGGCTCGCCGTTTTCGTCCTTGAGCATAATGCTGTTAAAGCCGTGCATAATGCCCTCTTCGCCGTAGGTAAGGCTTGCGGCGTGGTCGCCAAGC
>CAZTNR010000007.1:0-47157 GCA_964614955.1 uncultured Oscillospiraceae bacterium
ATTGACATAACTAATATATAATGTAGTTTGAATATGTATAATCGTATAATTGTGTTCATTTTCATTTTTTGAAAGGAGGTAAATAATTGAATATGTCAGACGAGAAGAAAGCACCGATTAAAAAAGATCTCAGCAGAACGGATGTTCTTGAAATTGATGTTTCACGTGAAACATCAAACAGTATTTACAGCAAGCAACAATCCAAAAAGACAGAGCTCGACAAGGTGCGTAAAAAGGGAAACATCACCGATGATGACCCGTTTGACTTCAACAATCCTCCTCTCAGAGAGCTGTACAGTGATTTCCGAAGGAACGGGCTTACGCGGATAGAAAGCGGCTTTAATGCCCTGTATCTGTGGTGCTATGACAATTATTATTCCTCCGGCGTTCCAATCAAAGACAAATACAAAAACATATATGCCCATCCGTCAGCGTGGTTCAGAAACGCCCACGGGATGTGGAAGCACAACAAATGGTCTGTGGCTGTTAAGCTTCTGGAGATTATACCGGCTGTAGCAAGAGCCGCGGAAAAAGCAGGAAAAAGTCGAAAGAGATTCAATGAGAAATTCTGGAAAACCTTTGAGTACAGCCATAAAACAGCCTCCAAAGCGCTTTCGTTGGCAGCCCACTTATTGATGTTTGCCGCGGTAATAGGCATAGCGGCAGCGTGGACAATCAGCTTGAAGCAGTTTGAGCTTGTACCTGCGCTGGAGCTGTATATCGACGGAGAGTATGTCGGTGATGTATTAAGTGTCTCTGAGGCAGAATCGGCTAGAAACAGTGTAGAAAAGAGCTTGTCTGTAAACTTCGGTTCAACCTACAACATAGACTGTGCGCTTGAGTACAAGGCAACAAAAATCAAGGACGGCGCAGGGCTGACACCGGCAAGACTGAGCAGAGCCTTCGGAGAAGCCGCACATAAAAAGATGCAGAACGGCTACGGACTTTACGTATATGACGTATTGGTAGCCGTATCACCCGAAAGAGCCTGGCTTGAGGACAGCATAAACGAAAGCCTTGACCTGAGGGTATCCGAGTATCAGAAAAACAGCTCGGAAAAGGTTTCTTACAACAATTTTGTAGTAAAGCAGGGAAGCTATCCCGAACAGTTCTTCAGCACATCTCAGGATGAAATCCGAGGACTGTTTTCTTTGCCGGATGCCGTTCAGGAGAAAAACGCCGGCACAAAAGCAAGCACCCCGGAAACGCCGGATTATCTCAATGTTTCCGAAAAAACAACACTCTTTACCGGCAAAAGCGCCGCAGGAACGTCAAGCGATATCACGGAAAACGCACAGGACGGACAAATTCACATCGCTATTGAAACCGTCATCACCAAAAGAGTAACAGAGCTTGAATCAATTCCGTACGGCACAGACATCAATTACACCGATGAATTGCCCGAAAACAGAAAAATCGTGACAAAAAAAGGCAAAAACGGCAGTAAACATTCGACGTATATAATTGAGTACGGTAACGACAACAGAGAAATTTCCCGTCGGTTACTGAGCGAGGTAATTATATCAGAGCCGATAAATCAGGCGGTATCGCAAGGCACAAGACCTCTGACAGAGGAAGAAAAGAGAACGGCATCAACCGGCACATATATCTACCCAAGCGACGGACAGCTGTCAAGCGGATATTCCTGGCGAACTCTCGGCGGATACAACGAATTCCACAAGGGCATAGACCTTCGTTCAGACCAGGGACTCGTGCTTGTAGCCTCCGACGGCGGCGTCGTAATCCAGGCTCACGACAGAGGCGACGGATACGGCAAGTGCATACTGATTGAGCACGACGACGGTATGGTGACAAGATACGCTCACTGCTCAAAAATCCACGTAGAAGTCGGTCAGAGGGTTGCTCAGGGCGAATATATCGCCGATATGGGCGCTACCGGTAAAACAACAGGCGTTCACATACACTTTGAGATGATAACCAAGGACGGAAGCACGGTAAACCCCTTAAATTACCTTATTCCGAGATAATAAAACACCCCACTATTTGCAAACAATATAAAGGAAACCAAAAAGCGAAAGGAATGTTTCACGTGAACAAGAAAATTATTACAGGTATCATTGTAGCAGCACTCGCTTGTGCTTACCTTACAGGCTGTGAGGACAAGAAAATCAACAACACAACCGATCCTGCCACGCAAGATCAGCCCTACGAAGCCCACTTCACCTTTGTTGAACACGGACAGGACACACCCAGCACCCTCGAATCCACCGACAAACAGGAGCTTTATGTATCAGCATCGGCAGAAAAAGCCGCTTTTGTTGCACAAAACAGAATTGACAGACCTACAGCAAAAAAAATCAACGACGTTCTGACTCAGGCATACGAAAGAAGCAAGAACCTCTATAATAGTATGGTAGACGATTTCGACGCATATATAAGCAGCGAAAGCAATCCCGATATGTCGGTTTTCCCCTGGGAATCCAGTGCAGACTTTAAATGTCTGAGAAACGACAGCAAAGCAATTAGCGTGTCCGAGACAATCGAATCAAAGTCTGCAGGCACAGTTTTCAGCACTACGGTTTACACATACAGCTTTGACCCCACAACAGGCGATCGCATAAACCAAGTGTTTTACGTAACAGACGATAAAGAGTCTTTTGATGCGGCAGACGACACGATGTACACAAAGCTCACAGAAAAATACGGCAAGGACGTTATAAGCTATGAAAACGTAACCTCCTCCTTTGTAGAAGCGGCGTCGCAGAGCTGGTATTTCACCGAAAACGGCGTACACATAGCCTTTAATGTCGGCGCAATTGCGTCAGAAGATGCGGGTATACTTGAGCTTGACTACTCAAAGGAGGAGCTTCCTGAGTTTGCTCAGAAGTATTTTGACTGATGATTTACTACCTTAACGGAAAGCTTACAGAGCTTACACCGTCGTTTGCAGCAGTTGATTGTGCAGGCGTTGCATACGGTGCCATTATCAGCGCAAAAACCTATGACAGACTTGTTGCAGACGGCGGAATCGCCGCTTCGGGAGATGCCGCAGGCATTGATGTTAAGCTTTATACAGCCGTAAAAATAAAGGATGAAAACCAATTCGAGGTTTTCGGATTTTACAACAAAGCAGAAAGCGCTATGTTTACCCTGCTTCAGACAGTTTCGGGAGTCGGCCCCAAGGCAGCCCTTGCAATTCTGTCAGCTCTCAGTCCCGAAGAAATCTGTTCCGCAGTAAGAAGCGACGATATACGCCTCATTTCGACAGCTCAGGGCGTAGGCCCCAAGGCGGCTCAGAAAATCTGCATCGACCTCAAGAACAAGGTTGACAGCTTCATAGTTGAATACACCCTGTCCGACGTCGATGTTTCACGTGAAACAATCAAAGCAAAGACAAACCTCAACGACGACGAAAAGCTTGCACTCGAAGCCCTCACAAACCTCGGATACACAAAGGCTCAGGCACAGAAGGCTCTTGAAAAGGCAAGCGGAAGTACCGCAGAAGAGCTTATCAGATCGGCTCTTTCTCACCTTTATAACTGAGAGGTAATATAATTAATATGATAAAAAGCAGCAGAACAACAGGGCACGAAGAGGAAGAATACGACTTCGAAAGCCGAATCATAAGTGCCCGAAGCAATACCGAGGACGAACGGGAGCAGGAAGTCAGCCTGAGACCGAAAAATCTCGGTGAATATGTCGGTCAGGAAAAGGTCAAGGAAAAGCTTGCCATATCTATGGAAGCAGCAAAAATGCGCGGAGATTCCTTAGACCACATACTCCTGCACGGCCCGCCCGGTCTCGGTAAAACAACCCTTGCGGCAATTATCGCCTCGGAAATGGGCGTAGATATAAGAATCACATCGGGCCCCGCAATCGAAAAGCAAGGGGATCTTGCGGCGTTACTTACGAACCTCAAGCAGGGCGATATTTTGTTTATCGACGAAATCCACAGGCTTTCACGACAGGTTGAAGAAATACTTTACCCTGCTATGGAAGACTACAATTTAGATATTATTATGGGTAAAGGTCCTTCGGCAAGAAGCATAAGACTTCCCCTTCCGTCATTTACCCTTATCGGTGCCACAACAAGAGCAGGTCAGCTCACAGCACCCCTTCGTGACAGATTCGGCAATCTCTACCGTCTTGAAATGTACACAGACGAAGAGCTGTGCGATATCGTAGTAAGAAGTGCAGAGCTGCTCGGCATCAACGCAAAGCCCGACGGCGCCTTTGAAATTGCAAGACGCTCGAGAGGCACACCGAGAATCGCCAACAGGCTTTTAAAAAGAGTGCGCGACTATGCACAGGTTAAGGGCGACGGCGTTATAACAAAGCCCATTGCGAACGCGGCTCTTAATATGCTGGAGATTGACGATTTAGGTCTTGACAACACCGACAGACGTATGCTCGAAGCCATTATTGACTTCTTCGACGGCGGCCCCGTGGGTCTTGAAACCCTTGCGGCAACCATCGGCGAAGAATCAATCACCTTAGAGGACGTTTATGAGCCCTATCTTATGCAGCTCGGCTTTATAAACAGAACCCCGAGAGGCAGAATGGCAACAAGAAGAGCCTATGAGCATTTGGGCAGAGAATTTACAGAAAAGCAGGATAAGAAGATTAAAGGCAATCCCGATCAGTCTTCCCTATTTTAATGCGGAATGCGACGTGCGAAGCAAACGCACGCACTCGTATACAGGTATACATTATGGCAGTTGAAAAAAAGAAGGTAAAACCCGGCTACAAGGTCGCGGCTAAAAAAGACAAAAACAAAAAAACAGGCGGCGAAAAGAAATTCTTCAAGGCACCGCCGAAAAAGACGCAGGAGGCGTCGTCTCGTCCCAAGAAAAATGCCAAGGCAAAGCTTGAAAAGCAGACAGAGGCAACAAGCGGCGCCGGCAACGCACGAGAAGTTGCAAAGGTAATTCAGTGGTTCCCGGGACATATGACAAAGGCGCTTCGCGAAATGGAAGCAAGCCTCAAGCAGGTGGACATCGTGCTTGAGCTCTGCGATGCCAGAATTCCCGAATCAAGCCGAAACCCCAAGGTACCCGAAATTGTGGGACAAAAGCCTTACATCACCATAATGAACAAGTGCGCCCTTGCAGACCCGGCAAAGAACCAGAAATACAAGGACGAACTTTCAAAAGACGGTCACAGAGTAATCTTTACCGACTGCTTAACAGGTCAGGGCATTGACGAAATTGTTCCAGCCATAAGAACAGCTCTTAAAGAAAAGCTTGAAAGATACGAAGCAAAGGGCATGAAAAAGGTGCCGAGAGCTATGATTATCGGCGTCACAAACTGCGGAAAATCAACTCTGATAAACCGGCTTTACGGATCAAAGAAGGCAAAGAGCGAAAACCGACCGGGTGTTACTCGTACCCAGCAATGGGTGACGGTTGAGGACAAGGTGGATTTACTTGACACTCCCGGCGTTCTCTGGCCGAAATTCGAGGAGGAAAACGTAGGTCTTAATCTCGCCTACACCGGCGCAATCCGCGACGAAATTCTCGACGTGGAAAGCATTGCCGTTCTCCTGACGCAAAAGCTTATGGACACATATCCCAACCTTATGTATAACCGTTATAAGATAACCAAGGAAGAGGTTGAAGGAAAGCTTCCCCACGAGGTTTTCGAAGCCATCGGCAAAAAGCGCGGTCTTCTCATATCAGGCGGCGAGGTTGACTACCTCAGATGCGCAAGAATGATTCTCGACGAATTCCGCGACGGCAGAATCGGCAGGATAACCCTGGATTAAGTATACAGGTATACTACAGAAAGCAGGTGTTCGGTATGGCAAAAGCACCGAAAGAAAAAGAGCCTTTGACATTTGAATGTGAAAAATCAGCCTTTCCCGACGCAAGAGTTGTATGCGGCACAGACGAAGCAGGCAGAGGACCTCTTGCAGGCCCCGTTTATGCGGCGGCGGTAATTCTTGATACCGAAAACACAGACCCTGTGCTTTTGGCAAAGCTTGACGACTCAAAAAAGCTTACCGAAAAGAACCGGGATGAGCTTGAGGTTCTTGTGAAGCAAAACGCTCTTTCATACTGTGTAGCCTACAGCACCGTCGAAGAAATCGAAGAAACCGACATTCTCTCGGCCTCCCTTCACGCAATGAGAAAAGCAATAGACGGGCTGTACATAGACAGAGTGACCTCAAGGGAGGCTCTGTTGAAAATGGATATTGCCGAAATAGGCGGAGAGGAAATAAAGCCGGATGCGGTTATTGTTGACGGCAACCAGACACGGGGTTTCAGACTTCCCGCAAAGGCAATCGTCGGCGGCGACGGCAAGAGCTTTTCAATCGCGGCGGCATCCATTCTTGCAAAGGTTGCAAGGGACAGATACTGCTATGAGGTGCTTGACAAAAGCTACCCCGAATACGCCTTTGCAAAGCACAAGGGCTACGGAACCAAGGCTCACTACGCGGCAGTTGACGAGCACGGTCTCTGTCCCGAGCACAGAAAGAGCTTTTTCAAAAAGTATTATGAAGCAAAAAACGGTTAACAGCAGAGCAAAAGGAAACCTCGGCGAAGATTATGCCGTACACCTTCTGGAAAAGGACGGATACACCATCCTTTGCCGAAACTATGTTTTCAGCGGCGGTGAAGTGGATATAATCGCAACCAAGGGTGACATCATATGCTTTATTGAGGTCAAAACAAGAAGCCTGCTTTCGGGGGAAAACGCCGCACTGGCGGTTGACGGCAAAAAAGAAGCTATGCTCCACAGGGCAACGGAAAAATTCTTTGAAGAATACAGGGACAATATGTATGTATCGTCGCTTGTTCCGAGAATTGATATTATAGAAATATACACACACAACGGCACAGTCAAAAAGCACAACCATATCCCCGGCATATCATAACTTATTCGGAGGTGTTTACGTGAGTCGAATTTTTGACCTGCACTGTGACACATTAACAGAAATCTACAACAGCAAAGAAAATCTGTTTACAAACTCTAAAGCCGTTTCTATCGACAAATTCTCGCCTTTTGATAAAAAAGCACAGGTATTTGCCATATGGAGCGACAACAAAAAAAGCGAAGACGAAGCCTTTGTCAATTTTCAGCACATAGCTACAGAATTCAGATCTCAGCTTGAAGAAAACAGCGAACATATCCTGCTCTGCACAAATGCGCAGGAGCTTGAAAAATCATCCGAAGAGGGTAAGCTTTCGGCAATACTTGCGGCAGAGGATGCAAGGCTGTTGGCAAAAGATATTTCAAGGCTTGAGAGGCTATACGAATTCGGTGTCCGAGTCATTACTCTCGGCTGGAAGGGACACAGCTGTGTCTGCGGCAGCTATGACACAGAGGACGGTCTTACGGACTTCGGCTTTGATGTACTGAGAGAATGCGAAAATCTCGGCATCACCGTCGATGTTTCCCACCTTTCCGAAAAGGGCTTCTGGGACGTGGCAGGCAAAGCACAAAAGCCCTTTATTGCATCCCATTCCAACTGCCACATTCTGTGCGATCACAGACGGAACATCACCGACATTCAGCTTCGTACCATCGTTTCGGCAGGCGGAATATGCGGTATAAACCTCGTGGGAAAGCATCTTGCCAAGAGACTTCCCGACGAAAAGGCACTTGACCCGTCAGAGGTGCTTGAAGCGGTTTGCTCGCATATAGAGCATTTCTCGTCAATTGCACCCGAAAGCATCTGCCTGGGACTTGATTTTGACGGTACAGAGCCGCTGGCAGGTCTTGAAGCTGTTGACAAAACCCCAATGCTGTTTGAAGCCCTCACCAACAGAGGTATGGATGAAAAGCAAGCAGAGAACATCTTCTACAACAATGCATATAATTTCTTTTTAAAGAATTTATAATAGACAACTTTAACCCCTTTTGAAAGGAATGTATAAAACAATGAATTACTACAGCACAAGAGACAGCGAAAGAAAGATTGCAAAGACCTCTGCAGAGGTAATCAAGCAGGGTATTGCAGATGACGGCGGACTTTTCCTCCCCGAATCAATCCCCGAAATTTCCCTTGACTTTATAAAGGAAATCGGCACTCTTCCCTATTCCGAAAGAGCCGCAAAGATTCTTTCTCTCTATCTCACCGACTACACATATGACGAGCTTCTTGACTGTGCAAAAAAGGCATACGACGAAAGCTTCGGCGATTTTGCAGCACCCGTAAGCTCGCTTATAGGCGACGACCTCAGAGTGCTTGAGCTCTGGCACGGTCCCACCTGCGCCTTCAAGGATATGGCGCTTCAGATTATGCCAAGACTCCTTTCTCTTGCTCTCAAAAAGACGGGCGAGGAGAGATGTGCCTACATTCTCGTTGCGACAAGCGGCGATACAGGTAAGGCGGCGCTTGAGGGCTATAAGGACGTAGATTCCACAAAGATTATGGTATTCTACCCCGAAGACGGCGTAAGCGATATGCAGAAGATGCAGATGGCAACTCAGGAGGGCGGAAACGTATGCGTAACGGCAATCAAGGGCAACTTTGACGATGCACAGACAGGAGTTAAGAAAATTTTTGCGGATGCACAGGCGAAGGCAAAGCTTGATGAAAAGGGCTCCTTCCTTTCCAGTGCAAACTCCATTAACTGGGGCAGACTTGCACCTCAGATTGTTTACTACATTTCAGCCTACGCAGACCTCGTAAACGAAGGCGACATCACCTTGGGTGAAAAGGTTGACATCACCGTTCCCACAGGAAATTTCGGCAACATCTTCGCCGCATATCTTGCAAAGAAGATGGGACTTCCCGTAAACAAATTCATCTGTGCTTCGAACAGCAATAATATCCTTACAGATTTTTTACGCACAGGTACATACGACAGAAACAGACAGTTCTATACAACAATGTCACCCTCTATGGACATTCTCATTTCCTCTAATCTTGAACGTCTTCTCTACTTCATCGCAGGTGCCGAAAAGACTACAAAGTATATGAAGGAGCTTTCCGAAAAGGGTGTTTACACCGTAGAAAACGATGTTCTCGATGTTATCAAGTCTGAATTTGCGGCTTACTGCTGTAACGAAGAAGACTGTGCAAAGACAATTTCAAATACCTTTGACAAGTACTCCTACATCTGCGACCCCCACACGGCTGTTGCAGTAAAGGCGGCGCTTGACTTTGTCAAGGACGAAAGCACCGGCTTCAAGAATATCGTTGCATCCACGGCAAGCCCCTATAAGTTTGCGGCAGACGTTCTCAAATCCCTCGGCAAAGAAATCCCCTCGGATATGAAAGAGGTTCTCGAAACCCTTTCCGAAATCACAAAGACAGATGTTCCCGCACCCCTTGCAACTCTCTTTGGCAAGAGTGTAAGATTTACAAAGTCTGTTGAAAGAAGCCACGAATCGCTTCTCGCAGAAGTGTTGGCATTCTAAATAAACACGAATTTAAAAAGTTACACCAAAGGCAGGATTACAGCTCAATGAACAACAGCATCGAAAAAGCCACCGTCAAGGGTTTGGTAGACAATATAACATATACGAACCCCGACAACGGTTATTGCATCTGTTCAATAGACTGCGAGGGTGAACAAATCACCCTTGTCGGCTGTATTCCCGGCATCAGTGAGGGTGAGTACATCTTTGCCGAAGGCAAATGGGTAAACCACCCCACCTACGGCGAGCAGTTCAGCGTTGAAAGCTACAGACGTGAGCTGCCGGCGACAACACAAGCAATACTTTCCTACCTCTCATCGGGTGTAATCAAGGGAATAGGTCCCGTAACGGCAAAGAGAATTGTTGACAAATACGGCGAAGAAACCCTGAAGATAATCGAAGAACACCCCGAGTATCTTTCGGACATCAAGGGCATTTCTCCCAAAAGAGTGTCCGAGATTTCCGAAAGCTTCAGAAACCAATACGGAATGAGACAGGTTATGCTGTACTTTGAGGGTATGCTGTCTCCGAGACTGTCCTTAAAAGCATACAAGAAATGGGGTAACGCATCGGTAGATGTGCTCAAAAACAACCCCTATCTTCTCTGCGAAGAGCTTGAGGGCATCGGCTTTGAAAAGGCGGATGCTATGGCAAAAAGGATTGGCTTTGCCAATGACAGCACCGAGAGAATCTCAGCAGGCATAAAATATATGCTGTCCCTTGAGCTGAACAGAAACGGTCACTGCTGTGTTCCTCTGACAACTCTTATTTCAAGGACAAGCACGGTTTTGCTTGTAAGCCGCGAGGAAATCGAAGAGGTTATTGCCGAGCTTTCACAGTGCGGAGAAATCGTGGCGGTAAAGGGCATTGACGGAGATATACAGGTATATCTGTCTAACGTATACCGCACAGAAAAATACTGTGCAGAGAAAATGCTGCTTCTGGATGAAGCTGCAACCAACATTCCGATTGATAATATTGAAGAGGAAATAGACAAGGTAGAAATAGAATCGGGACTTGAATTCGCACCGCTTCAGAGACACGCCATAAAAAGCTCAATATCACGGGGCGTTGTTGTGGTAACGGGCGGTCCCGGTACGGGTAAAACCACGGTTATACGTGCAATAATTGCACTTCTTAAAAAAATAGATATTCCCTTCTGCCTTGCGGCACCGACAGGCAGAGCCGCAAAAAGAATGAGTGCGGCAACAGGATATAAGGCTTCGACAATCCACAGGCTTCTTGAGTGTAAGAGCACGGGAGGAGACGAAGACAGCGCAATATTCGGCAGAGACGAAGACAATCTTCTTGACGAAGAGGCAATCATCATAGACGAAGCATCTATGGTTGACGTATTCCTTTTCTGTTCGCTTCTGCGAGCAATCCGTCCCGGTGCAAGACTTATAATCATAGGCGATGCGGATCAGCTCAGTCCCGTAGGCGCAGGTGAAGTTTTCAGCGACGTAATAAAAAGCGAGTGCTTTATGTCGGTGCGCCTGAATGACATTTTCCGTCAGGCACAGGGCAGCAGTATTGTAACCAACGCCCACCTGATTAAGGACGGTAAAATGCCCGTAACAGACAACAAGGGAGATTATTTCTTCCTTCAGAGAAGCAGGTCTCAGGAATTAAGACAGCTGATAGTCGAGCTGTGCACCACAAGACTTCCGAATGCATACGGCTTTGACAGTCTTTCGGACATTCAGATTATCTGCCCCACAAGAAAGGGCGAAGCAGGAACTGTTTCCTTAAACGCTCTTATGCAGGGAATACTCAATCCCCCTGCGGTAAACAAATTTGAGCACAAGGTTAGCGAAACAGTCTATCGCCGCGGCGACAAAATTATGGCTGTTCGCAATAACTATGACATAGAATGGCAGGATGACGACGGCAAAAGAGGCTGCGGCATCTTCAACGGAGATATAGGCATTATCACGGAGATTGATAAAGGCGAACAGAGCTTTACAGTAAAATTCGATGACGGCCGTAAAGCAATTCTTGACTTTTCTTCCTTTGATGACATCGAACACGCTTATGCAATCACCGTTCATAAGAGTCAGGGCTCGGAGTATAAATCGGTAATTATTCCGCTTCTTGACTGCCCTCCGGGACTTTTATCGAGAAATATGCTTTACACGGCAGTAACCCGTGCAGAAAACCTGGCAATTCTTGCAGGTCGCAACGAGGTGGTTGCCGAAATGGTATCCAACGCAAGACGAAACCCGAGATATACAGGTCTTTGCAGAATGCTTGTATCGGTAAAAAACAAGAGATACCAAAAGAAGGAAGAAGAATAAACCTTCCGGCAAAAAACGAATTTTCCCCACTCTTTTATCGGATATATTTTCCAACCCCTTTTAACAAACGAAAGGAAGCTTTATGGAAGCATTAAAACAGTTTCTCAAAGATTTAATATATGTACCGACGGTATCTGGCTATGAAAAAATGTCGTCGGATGATGTAATAAAGCTTTGCTCGGATTATGCGGGCGGCATCTTCGATGATGCATATACAACCAATACGAAAAGCATAGTTCTTACGAAAAAATGCGGAAAAAAAGATGCAAAAAAGCTTTGCTTTGACGCGCATCTTGATACGATAGGCTTTGCAGTATCCGAAATCTGCGGCGACGGATATTTAAGACTTGCACCTTTAGGAGGCATCGACTCAAACATTCTTCCTTCATCCGAGGTTCTTATACTCGGTAAAAAGAGAATAAGAGGCATAGTTTCCTCCATTCCTCCGCATCTTTCAGGCTCGGATAAGCTGCCAAGCGTAGGAGAGCTTTTGGTCGATACAGGCTACACAGACGAGCATCTTCGAGAACTTGTTTCGGTAGGTAATCCCGTAATGCTCTATCCCCATTTTACAGAGCTTCTCGGCAACAGAATTTCCTCTGTCAGTCTTGACGATAAAATCTGCATAGCGGCAGCTGTCAAGGCAGTTAAGGATATGGGAAAGCTTGAAAACACGGATATATACCTCTATCTCAGCTCGGGCGAAGAAAGAGGCGGTAACGGCTCACATCATATCTACGAAGAAATCGCGCCCGATGCACTTATCGTTCTCGATGTCAACTTTGCAAAGGAAAAAGGCTCTGTTAACGGCGAATACGGTGTGCTGTCGGAGGGTGCGATGATGTCATATTCCGCAGTAACAAGTGTTAAATTTACCCGATTTGTACAGGAATGCGCCGCAGGTGAAAAGCTGCAGCTTGTCAACGAAATGACATATACCGGCACAAATGCCGATGTTTCGGCAAAAGTAGGTCTCGGAATTCCGACTGCGGTTTTGTCAATTCCCATAAAGTATATGCATTCCTTGGTTGAAACGGCGGATATGAGTGACGTTGTTTCCTGTGCAGGCATTTTAAGAAATGTTGCCCTCGGATACGACAAATCCCCTGTTTGTATACCTGTTTACTTTAAAGGAGGTGCCGAAGGTGGACTTTAAGAAAATGGATCTTGCACTTCTTGAAAAGCTCTGCAGGGCTCACGGCGTTTCCGGATATGAGGATGAGGTTGCAGATATAATAATTGATATAGTCAAGGATAACTGCGATACGGTTATGAAGGACAGTGTCGGAAACGTACTTGCATTTAAGAAGGGAAAGAAAGCACCAAAAGAGCCCATAATGCTCTGCGCCCATATGGACGAGGTGGGTTTTTCGGTAAAGCACATAAACGATGACGGTACACTTGATTTTCTTCAGGTTGGTATGTCGGGAACAGTGCTCCCTTCAAAAAGAGTATTTGTCAGCAAAAACAGACTTCCCGGCGTTATAAGCTCAAGACCGGTGCACCTTTCACCCGACAAGACACGTGCCGTAAAGCAATCGGATCTTGTTATTGATATCGGTGCAAAGAACAAGGCAGAAGCAGAGGCGCTCGGTGTGTTCGGCGACTATGCCGCGTTTGATTCTGAATTCTCGCTTCTCGGCGACGGACTTGTCAAAGCCAAAGCGCTTGATGACAGAATCGGCTGTGCCGTAATGTGTATGCTCTCGTCATATGAACTGGAAAACGATGTTTATTTTGCCTTTACCGTAGGCGAAGAATTAGGCGGCACGGGAGCGATTGCCGCAACTAACAGAATAAAACCGGGAACGGCTCTTGTGCTCGAAGGTACAACGGCATCGGATCTTTGCGGCTATGCCGAAAAGGATAAGGTGTGCAAGCCCCGTTTCGGTGCAGTATGCCCCTTTATGGACGGCGGAACCTTCTACGACAACGGTCTTTATAAAAGAGTGCTTGACCTTGCAAAAGAGAACAATATCAAGGTACAGACCAAGACCAAAATCGCAGGCGGAACAGACGGTGCAAAGATACAGAGAACAGGCAAGGGAGCAAGGGTTGTTGCCCTGTCGCTTGCCTGCAGATATATCCACACCGCATCAAGCGTCGGCTCGATAGAAGATATGGAGTCAATTCTCGCCCTTTCCGAGCTGCTTATAAATTCGATTGTTTAGGTGATAAATATGCTTAATAAAATTTTGTCCACACCCTCTGTAGCAGGCAGAACAGAAAATATGACAGACCTTCTGAAAAATGAACTCGGAGGACTGTTTGACACAAATTCGGTCGATAATCTTGGATCGCTTTATTTCACAAAAAAGCTTGGCGACAGCAAAAAGCTTATGATAAGCTGTGCCGTTGACACATCGGGGCTTATTGCAACCTTCACCGATAAAAGCAGAATAAATGTTTCCTCCATCGGCGGATTCTGCATCCCGAACCTCGCTTTTTCAAAGGTGAATTTTGAAAAGGCAAAAGGCGTTCTTGTACCTCTGGGCTCCTTTGACTGGAATACGCCCATCACCGACTATGCCGTGGAAACGGGAAACGAAGAAGCGGTGAAAAATGTTACCCTCGGCGATGTGGGATATTTTGATACGGATATATCTGTCCTTGATGACGGCAGAGCCTACGGCTTCTGCTCGGGACTCAGAATGTGCATTTATACCGTTGCAACAATGGCAAAAAGACTTCTTGGCAACAACGGTGCAATCCTTAAGGACGAAAACATCGGCGAAATCTGCTTTGCGTTTATTTCCCACGAAAGCCTCGGAAACAGAGGCTCCTCCTGTGTGAGCTGCGCATATAATCCCGACCTTATTATCAATGTCGCACCTATAGATATGACAGAAAAAAATGTCGGCTCTCTCGACTTTGACGACGGCTTTGCGGTAAAGATGCTTGACCGTGCCTTTGTTGCAGATGAAGAAACCGCACTTCTTTCGGAAAGACTTCTGGACTGTTTGGGTCAGAAGCACAAGAGACGTGTCAGCAACAACGCTTACAGCGCAATTTCACGCCTCGGACTTTGCGAAAAGGGTGCAAAGGCAGTTGAAATCTGCCTGCCCGTAAAATATATGTCCACAAAGGGCGAATGCGTAAAAATTCCCTTTGAGAACATCGGCTAAATTTTAAAATAGCATTGAAAACATCTGCCGTTTATGGTAGAATATTTTAATAAATAATTTAACAACTGCAAAGGAAGAATTCACAGCAAATGCCTGATAATTACGACAACGGTTTTTTGACAAAAATAGATGTCCGCAGGATACCCAACTATCTGATTCTTGCTCATAATAAAAAGTTCAGAAGAGAGTATCCGCTCATCTTTCATATTCTCTATGCTTTGGCGGCAGCTCTTTGTATCTACCTTGCCGTAGACGGCGCCTGCCTCGGATTTTCCGTACTGAATCTTGCCGGTCTGTGCATAGGTCCTGCAATGCTGGTGTATACCTTTATGTATTCGCCCGTGTGGATAAAATCAGCGTCTGTTGCTTTGCCTGCCTTGGCATATGTAGTAAGGCATCTGTTTTTTGTGGGCTCACTTTCCTTACTGCACGAAACAAATCACTGTCTTATATACATTTTGTGTATTCTTGTTTCGGCTTTTCTTACATTAACCGCTTTGTGCGGTTATTCAAAGAGCAAGTGCTTTTTACTTGTAAGTGCCGCATATGTTGCCGTTATTCTGGGCGGTCTTGCGGTTCTTGTTGTATATTACAAAGGCTCACTCACCCTCATGGCAATAAAAGAGGCTCTTGACGGCTTCTTTTCAGCCGTCGTAAGCTCATCGGTAAAGAATTTTTCCACACCCGAAATGATGGAGTATGTGCGCGCAGCACTTCCTGCCGCAAAGGATTTGTCCGACGGCGATATCCTTTTTACCGTCAAGGAAGCCTTTGTGCTTTCCACAACCTACGTAAAAACACTTCTTCCCTCGATTATTACGTCAATCGGTATGTTCTTTGCATTTATAACGGTTGAAATCTTCTCGTATGCGGCAAGAAGAAGGAAAATTGACCTGTTTGTATGTATTATGGACGATGTCTGGTCATACAGACCGGGTACGGTTACCTACGCATTCTTTGATATACTATTCTTCGTATACATCATAGGTTCCCTCACAGACCTGCCCTCCAATATTGCAATAACGGTTGAAAACCTTATGAATATTATGATGCCGGTTATGTTTGTTGTGGGAATAAAGGCAATATACAATTACTTCTTTAAGAAAAACAACAGTAAGGGAAAAAGTGTTGCAATCTGTGCAGGTATTACCGTGCTTGTTCTCGGCTTTCTCGGCACTGTAGGTCTTTTGATTATCGGCTCTGTCGGCGTTACACTTATGTCATTAAGAGACAGAGAGGAAGAAGAACTGCTTCCGGCAAAAATGCTCGAGCAAAAGGAAGAATGCGAATTATTTTACCCCGACCTCAAAAAGGACGACACAAATAAATCCGACGACGATAAATAAGTTTTTTCAGGTGGTGTTTTTATGAAAAAGAAAAACTCCGGCATATCAAGAATACTTCACAGGCGCAAAGCTCTTCTGCTTTCAGAGCTTTTGCTGATAATTATTACAATTGCCTCCACAGGCAAGGAAAACGATATATTCAGAGTAAGCGGTGCGTGTCTTGTTGTTCATACAATCCTTCTTGCGTATCTGTTAATCAAGAACGCAAGAAACAGAAAGGCACCCTCAGATAACCCGCTTCTTTCGGGAATGACGCTTGACTTCGTATCAAAAATCAACAAACCCGTTGTAATTGTCGATAAAGAGTGTACCATTTCCTGGTATAACGATGCTTTTATCGAGGCAAGCGGCGCAAAAAGCACACTTTACAGTAAAAATCTCGCAGAAGAAGTCAGCCACACGCTTAATGCTGCAAGACTGTTCAGAGAAAACACCGTAACCTTTGAGATGGCTCTTGAGGATGTTCAGTATGAAGTCTCGGGCAGAGTTGTAACCTCAGGTGGAAAACAGTACTGTATTCTTATGTGGGATAATATTTCCGAGCTTGTAAGCACAAAGGCGCTTCTTGACAGCAAAAACACCCTCGTTGCCTTTATTGTAATCGATAACTTCTCGGAAGCTATGCAGTTTATGCAGGATAAATCGAGAACTGCGGCGGCAATTGTAGGCAGCGAGCTTGATGCCTGGAGTGCGTCCCTCGGCGGTATAATCAAGGAATACGACAGGGATAAGTATCTTTTGCTGTTTGAAAAGAGCAATCTTGAGACACTTCGCGAAAATAAATTTGAAATTCTCGATACCCTCAGAAATATGTCAATAGATGACGTTGAAGTGCAGATTACCGCCTCTATCGGTCTTGCCTGCATTGACGGCACCCTTGCCGAAAAGGAATCGGCATCCCGTGCCTGCGTTGACCTTGCCCTTCAGAGAGGCGGCGACCAGGCGGTAGTAAAAATAGATTCCACTATGGAATTCTACGGCGGCAGAAGCCAGACGGTCCAGAAAAAGACCAAGGTACGTTCAAGGGTTGTTGCCAACGAGCTTTGCTCTCTTATCAAACAGAGCTCCAATGTTATCGTAATGGGTCATAAGTACGCCGACCACGACTGTGTGGCATCAAGCATTGCCGTCGCAAGAGTGGCAAAAACCTTGGGCAAGCAGGTTAATATCGTAGTAAATATCCACGACTTTAACCTCAAGGCTATTTTCAACAGCCTCAGAGGCAACAAGGAATATACCGACCTTTTCATCGACCGCGAATATGCACAGGAGCTTATGCGTGCAAACACCCTTCTTGTGGTGTGCGACGTCAATAATGTCAAGCTCTTTGAAGTTCCTGAAATATATGAAGCCGCATCAACCGTGGTTATTATAGACCATCACAGAAAGATTGCAGACTTTACAAACGAACCCAAAATTGCTTATATCGAGCCTGCGGCATCCTCTGTTTCCGAGCTTATGAGTGAAATTCTCGAGCAGGTACTTGAACAGGGCGCACTTCCTCCCGTAGAAGCAAATCTTATTCTTTCGGGTATTATCCTTGATACAAAGCAGTTTACCAAAAATACGGGTGTACGTACCTTCGGTGCGGCTCTCTACTTAAGAAGCGAGGGTGCAAGTCCCTACGAAGCACAGAAGCTTTTCCGCACAAGCGTAGAAGACTTTATGCGTGAAAGCCAGTTTGAAAACAATATCCATATCTACCGTGAGTGTATTGCCATTTCCACCTTTGAGGGCAAATCCAACGATAACGACAGAATTGCGGCGGCAAAGGCTGCCGACAGACTTCTTACCATCGAGGGGGTTTCCACCTCCTTCGTGCTCTGCACAATAGGTGATGAAATCAGCGTTTCGGCACGTTCCGACGGTAACATCAATGTTCAGCTTGTTCTTGAAGCCCTCGGCGGCGGCGGTCATTTTGATGCGGCAGGCGCACAGGTCAAGGATATGTCTATGCGCGAAGTGCTTGAAAAGCTCAAGGAATCCATCGACGAATTTTTAAATGTCTGAAAAAGGAATTAGCATATGAAGAAAACAAGAATTATAGCCTTTGCCAACCAGAAGGGCGGCGTAGGCAAAACCACAAGTGCAGTAAATATTGCCGCAGGTGTTGCAGCCTTGGGCAAAAGGGTTCTGCTCTGCGACTTTGACCCTCAGGGAAACGCCTCCAGCGGCGTGGGTGTTGACAAGGGCGCAGAAAAGACAATTTACGATATTCTTATGGGCGCAAACCCTTATGAAGCCCTCGTCAAAACAGACTACGAAAACCTCGACTGCATTCCTGCATCCGTTTCCCTTGCGGGAGCAGAGCTTGAAATTGCAGATGAGCCGAGACGTGAAACAAAGCTGAAAACAGCCCTTGATATGTTAAGACCCGACTACGATTACATATTCATCGACTGTCCTCCGTCTCTTGGGCTTCTCACCATCAATGCCCTCTGTGCATCCGACGGTGTTATTGTTCCTATGCAGTGCGAATACTTTGCACTTGAAGGGCTCAGTCAGCTTATGAAAACCATATCCATCATAAAGAAAAAGTACAATCCTTCGCTTACACTTGACGGTGTGGTCGTAACTATGTTTGACGGAAGACTCAATCTTTCACTTCAGGTGCTTGAGGAAATAAAGACCTGCCTTCCCGGCAAGCTTTTCCGCACACCCGTACCGAGAAATGTAAGACTTTCCGAAGCTCCCAGCTACGGTATGCCGATAAAGTATTATGATAAGCACTCAAAGGGTGCTTTAGCCTACGAGGATATTTCCAAGGAGCTTATAGAAAGATTATAAATTCCCGAAAGGATAAACTATGCAAAAGAAATTTCTTCTTGTACTTGCCGCAATTATTACGGCAGCGGCAGTCTGTGCCTGTTCCGACACAAAGGAAAACTCTCCGCCCGATACAGAAGTCAAAAACGAAATTGCCGAACCCGAGGTGACAGAGACAAATACCCAGACGCCTGTTTCCGAGTCGGACACGGAGCCCGAGCCCGAACCCGAGCCTGAAGCTCTGATAAATCCGCTTACGGGAGTTGCCTGCGAAAAGGATCTGACAGCAAAACGCCCCATAACCGTAATGATAAATAATCTTTACGAGTCTCTGCCGCAGATTGGCATCTCCGAAGCTGACATCATTTATGAGACTCTCGAAGAGGGCGGCATCACAAGATTACTGTGCGTATATAATGATTATTCCGACATTCCCGAAATCGGTTCAATCCGTTCGGCAAGAGACTATTACATTGATATTGCCGACTCCCACGATGCAATCTTTGTTCACGCAGGCGGCAGTACCTATGCTTACTCCAATCTTTCAAGCAGAAAAACCAATAACCTTGACGGTCTGTATCTCGGTCAGTTCTACCGAAGCGCCGAAAGACGGAAAACTATGAGTAAGGAACATACCCTTATGGTTTCGGGCAAAGGTCTTGACCAAGCAATCGCTTCCAAAGGCTACAGGACAGAATCCGAAAGCCCCTGTCCGCTTGTTTTCGATAAAGAATATACTGTCGGCGAAACAATCGCAAACCATATCAGCTTTCCCTTCTCAATAGGCAGAACGGCACATCCCTATATTACCGCATTTTTCGATTATGACGAAAATACAAAAGAATATTTCAAAGGTCAGTTCAATCAGCCCCACATCGACGGCGACGACGGTTCTCAGCTGTCTTTCAAAAATGTGATTACCCTGACAAGCCCGATGAATGTTATCAAGGGCGATCCGCTGGGATGTATACAGGTACACTTTACCGGTTCGGGTAACGGCACCTACAGCGTAGACGGCACACACAGAGAGATAATATGGAAAAAAACTACCCGAAGCTCTGCCTATACTCTCTACGAAAAGGACGGGGAAACACCCCTTACGCTTGCTCCCGGCAAGAGCTATATCGCTGTTGTTCCCACAGGAACAAGCATCACACTCAGTTAGTCTAAAATTTAACTTAACATAAAGGAAAGATTTCAAATGAACGAAAAACTCTTAGTGGCACAGTATTTGAAAAGCCTTCTTCCCGATATGACCGAGGAAGATATTGCGGCAATGCTCGAATACCCTGCCGACAAAAAAATGGGCGACATTGCCCTTCCTTGCTTCAAGCTCAGCAAGGTCTTACGTAAGGCTCCCCCTATGATTGCGCAGGAGCTTTGCACAGGTCTTGAAAGAATGGAAGAGGCAAAATATGTTTTCGAAAAGATTGAAAGCGTAAACGGCTACCTCAACTTTTTTATCAGCAAGGGAAACCTTGTAAAGGATTTAGAGAACATCGAAAAGGACGAAAACTACGGACGGAACGAAGACGGCAAGGGCAAGACAATCGTTATTGACTACTCCTCGCCCAACATCGCAAAGCCTTTCCATATAGGACACCTTCGTTCCACCGTTATCGGTCAATCCATAAAGAATCTCCACAAATTCTCGGGCTACGAATGTATAGGCGTAAACCACCTGGGCGACTGGGGAACACAGTTCGGTAAGCTTATTGTTGCCTACAAAAAATGGGGCAGCAAGGAAAGAATCGAAAACGGCGGTATTGATGCCCTTACGGAAATCTACGTAAAGTTCCACAACGAAGCAGAAAACGATCCTGCCCTCAACGATGAGGCAAGGGCTGCATTCACCGCTATGGAAAACGGCGATGAAGAAAATCTCTCCTTGTGGCGTTGGTTCGTTGACATTTCAATCAACGAATTCAAGAAGACATATGCCCTTATCGGTGCAGACTTTGAAAGCTGGAACGGCGAAAGCTTCTACTTCGACAAGACAGACAGAGTAATAAATGAGCTGAGACAAAAGAACCTTCTCTCTGTCGATGACGGTGCAGAAATCGTAAGACTTGACGAGTACGATATGCCTCCCTGTCTTATTCTCAAATCAGACGGCTCGACAATTTATGCAACCCGTGATATTGCGGCGGCTATCTACAGAAAAGAAAACTACAACTTTGACAAGTGCATTTACGTAACAAGTGCAGGTCAGTCACTCCACTTTGCCCAGTTCTTCAAGGTTATAGGTATGATGGGCTACGAATGGTCAAAGGATATGGTGCACGTTCCCTTCGGTACGGTAAGTATTGAAGGCGCAAAGCTTGCGACAAGAACTGGTAATGTTGTTCTTCTTGAAGACATTTTCAGAATCGCAACTCAGAAAACCCTCGAAATCATCAATCAGAAAAACCCCGACCTTGAAAACAAAGAAGAGGTTGCAAGTGCTGTCGGCGTCGGTGCCGTTGTATTCCACGACCTTTCAAACAACAGAATCAAGGACGTAAACTTTATGTGGGACGAGGTTCTCAACTTCGACGGCAACACAGGTCCTTATGTTCAGTACACCTATGCAAGATGCTGCGGCGTGCTTGAAAAGTCGCCGATGACGCTTGAAATCAGACCGGAAAGCGGCTATGTGCTTACAGAAGACGCCGAAAGCGCTCTTATCAAAACACTTAAACTCTTCCCCGAAAAGGTAAGACAGGCAAGAATTGATCTTGAGCCTTCACTTGTTGCAAGATATCTTCTCGATGTCTGTGCCGCATTCAACCGTTTCTATCACGACTGCCCCGTACTCAAGTGCGAGGATGAAAATGTGAGAAGAACAAGAATTGCACTTGTTAAGGCAACAAGCATAGTTCTCAAAAACGGTCTTACACTTATCGGACTCAAGACACCACGCAACATATAGCGGGGAGCCCCCGCGGGCAATTCACGGTATATTTTCGCGAAAGCCAAAACTGGCGGTGTCGCTTAAATAACACCGTTTGGTCAGCATATATGCAACTGACCAAACTCAATAAAACTTAATTGTTCTCGTCGAGGACGACGTCCTCGACGTTCCGCGTGATTCTTTTAAAGCGAGAAAACATAATTCAAAGGAGAAAAAACAATGTCAGGACATTCCAAATGGAAAAACATAATGCACAAAAAGGAGAAAACCGACTCCCAGCGTGCAAAAATCTTCACAAAAATCGGTAAAGAAATCGCAATGGCAGTTCGTGACGGCGGTGCAGACCCCAACACCAACGGAAAGCTTCACGACCTTATTGCAAAGGCAAAGGCAAACAATGTTCCCAACGACAATATCGACAGAGCCATCAAAAAGGCAAGCGGTGCTGACGGCGGCGTAAACTACGAAGTGATTATGTACGAGGGCTACGGCCCTTCGGGCGTTGCGGTTATCGTTGAAACAACAACAGACAACAGAAACAGAACTGCTGCAGATGTCCGCCACTATTTCGACAAGTACGGCGGAAACTTAGGTACAACAGGCTGCGTATCCTATATGTTCGCCGACAAGGGCGTAATTGCAATCAGCGGTGAGGGCGTTGACGAAGAACAGCTTATGATGGATGCCCTTGAAGCAGGTGCAGAGGATATTACAAATGAAGACGGCATTTTTGAAATCACAACCGATCCTGCAGACTTTTCTGCAGTTTCCGACGCACTCTCCTCCGCCGGCTACAGTTTTATTTCTGCAGAACAGTCAAAGATTCCCGCAAACTATGTAGAGCTTACAGACGAAGATGCAATCAAGAATATGGAAAAGCTTCTTGATATGCTTGACGACAACGACGATGTAACCAACGTCTGGCACAATTGGGAAGAATAGGCAAAGCCTATTCTTCCCAAAATGAGGAATTCGGAATGAGGAATGAAAGTAAATTTAAAAACATTCCGCACTCCGCACTCACAATTCCGCATTTAAAAAATCCGTTTGATACCCTTCGGATTATGAAAAACTGAGAAAGGATTGTTTAGAAATGGATTGTTTATTCTGTAAAATAATCGCAGGAGAAATACCTTCCGCAAAAGTATACGAAAACGAATACGTTTACGCCTTCAAGGACATAAATCCTATGGCACCCGTACACGTGCTTATTGTTCCCAACGAGCACATCTGCTGTGCCGATGAAGTTGGCGCAGACAACAGCATTTATGTTGCAAAGATTTTTGAAGCTATTCCCGCCATCGCAAAGGAATTGGGGCTTTCTAACGGCTACCGCATTATCAACAACTGCGGTGAGGACGGCTGTCAGTCGGTAAAGCACTTGCATTTCCACATCCTCGGCGGCAAAAAATTACCTGAAACATTAGCTTAATTTCAGAGATAAGAAGGTTAGAAAATATGGAATACTATCATATGAACATCGCAGGTCTTGACAGAGACCTGCCCATCTGCCCCTTAAACGAAAAAATTTCTATCGCAGGCTTTGTACTCCTCGGCGACTACGAGCTTACCGAGGCCTGTGCAAGAGAGCTTCTCAAAAAGCTTCCCGAGCACGACTATATGATTGCTCCCGAAGCAAAGTCAATAGGTCTTATAAACGAAATGGCACGACTTTCAGGCAGCAAGAAGCATTTTATTGCAAGAAAAGCAATGAAGGCCTATATGACAGATCCCCTGACAGTCAGCGTCAAGTCGATTACAACAAAGAGCACACAGACTCTTTACCTTGACAGAGCAGATGCCGATATGATCAGGGGAAAGAAGATTGTTATCGTTGACGACGTAATCAGCACGGGCGAAAGCCTTGCCGCCGTTGAAAAGCTTGTAGAAGAAGCAGGCGGAGCCGTAGTATGCAAGGCAGCTGTTCTTGCAGAGGGAGATGCCGCCGACAGAGACGACATTATCTATCTCGAAAGACTTCCCCTTATTTTCAACGACTAAATTATGACTATGAAAAAAACCGTCGCATTCTGCACACTTGGCTGCAGAGTAAACCAATATGAAACAAGAGCCGTCGAAGAGGGCTTTATAAAACACGGCTTTACTGTCGGAAAATTTACCGATAAATGCGACGTATACGTAATAAACACCTGCACAGTCACGGGTGAGAGTGACAGAAAATCCCGACAGATGATTCGCCGCGCCGTCAAAAACGGCAAGGGCGAAGCTGTTGTTGCCGTAATGGGCTGTATGTCGCAGGTTGATGCCGACGCCGTTCGTAAAATCGACGGCGTTTCGGTCGTTCTCGGCAACGGCAATAAAATGTATGTAATAGACTCGGTTATTGCTCAGATGGGTAAAATCTCGGGCGAAAGTATACCTGTATACGACGTTCGCGATATTTGTTGTTACGAAAGCATAGAAAATATGTCCGTCACAGGAAGCGACAACACAAGAGCATTCTTAAAGGTCGTTGACGGTTGTGAAAACCGTTGCTCATACTGTATTATCCCCTCGGCAAGAGGAAAGGTGCGTTCAAAAACACCCGAAAAGGTAGTGGAAGAATGCAGAGCAATATGCGAAATAGGCTCCTGCCGTGAAATTGTGCTTACGGGCATTGAAACGGCAGCATACGGACTTGACATCGGCTCCGACCTTGCAACGCTTGTTGAAAGGGTTTCGGAAAACAGGGATATCAAGCGAATCAGACTCGGCTCACTTGAACCGACGGTGCTGAAGGAAGACTTTGTAAAACGTCTGTCCAAGGTTCCGACCTTTATGCCCCATTTCCATCTGTCACTGCAAAGCGGAAGCGACACGGTGCTCTCACGAATGAAACGGAAATACAACACAAAAATGTTCTATGAAAAACTCGTGCTTCTTCGTAAATATTTCCCCGACTGCGAGATAACCACCGATATAATTGTAGGTTTTCCGGGTGAAACAGAAGAGGAATTCAAGGAAACACTTGAATTTATTGAAAAGTGCAGATTCCTGTATATCCACATTTTCCCTTACTCCGACAGAAAGGATACCGCGGCAAGTAAAATGGACGGTAAGCTTTCTTTGGAGGAAAAAACAAAGAGATGTGCCGTTCTAAACAGAAGAATGCTTGAAATCCGCCGTGAAATTCTTAAAGGTTATACAGGCAGAAAAATGCCCGTACTTTGCGAAAAGACAAAGAACGGACTTGTTCACGGATATACACCCAATTTCATTGAAACAAGATTTGAAAACAAGGCAGCAAAGCCCAACGATATTATCGAGGTTACGCTGTCAGAAATAGAAAAAAACGCAGAATTTATATTTGGACTATAGTGAAAGGTTAAATTATGTCAAACAAAAACATTATAGAAGCCAAAAATTTAATATTCACCTATTCCGATGAGCCGGATGCTTTATCGGGAAAGATTACTGCCGCAGTAAACGGCATTTCTCTCGATATCGAAAGGGGCTCCTTTACTGCAATTATCGGTCACAACGGCTCGGGTAAATCAACCCTTGCAAAGCTCCTCAGCGGAGTATTTGTACCAAACAGCGGAAGTGTACAGGTATACTGCAAGAATTGCGATACCCCCCTTGACTGTTCCAACGAAGACCACAATTTCGACATAAGAAAAACTGTAGGTATGGTTTTCCAGAACCCCGATAACCAGCTTGTTGCAACAATTGTCGAGGACGATGTTGCTTTTGCGCCGGAGAATCTCGGAATTGAGCCGTCAGAGATAAGAATGCGTGTTGATAACGCTCTCGAAACGTTAGGTCTTACAGAATTTTCCGGACACGATACCCATAAGCTCTCGGGCGGTCAGAAACAGAGGGTTGCCATAGCGGGAATCTTAGCAATGAATCCCGAATGCATCATCTTCGACGAATCAACGGCAATGCTTGACCCTCAGGGAAGACGGGATATTATGGACACAATTCTTTCCCTGAAGGAAAAGGGCGTTACGGTTGTGCTTATAACCCACTATATGAACGAAGCTGCCCTTGCCGATAAGGTTGTTGTGGTACACGAAGGAAGAATTGCCTTCAGCGGAACACCAAAAGAGGTTTTCGGAAACAAAAAAATACTTTCGGTCTGTTCCCTTGAGCCTCCTCAGTGTGCAATGCTTGTGGATATGCTTTCTGAGTTTACAGAAAGTGAAAATGTCTGTGCGATAAATGTACAAGAAGCTGTGGCAATTATAGAAAAAGCCCTCGGTAAGCACGGAATTTACGCAAAAAAGGGGGATGACAATGCTTGAATTTAAAGATGTAAGCTATGTTTACGGCGAAGGAACCCCTTTTAAAAAGACGGCGGTTGACAATGTTTCCTTTACAATCCCCGAAGGAAAGGTAACGGGTCTTATAGGACACACAGGCTCAGGTAAATCGACTCTTTCCCTTCTTATGAACGGACTTCTGGCACCCAGCAGCGGCAAAGTGCTTCTCAACGGAGCCGACATTAATGCAAAGGGCACAAACAAAAGAGATGTAAGATTCAAGGTCGGTCTTGTTTTCCAGTATCCAGAATATCAGCTCTTTGAAGAAACGGTTGAAAAGGATATTGCATACGGTCCGAGAAATATGGGGCTTTCGGAAGAAGACATCCGGGAAAGAATTCTGTATGCGGCGCATTTTACGGGCATTGACAGAGAAATGCTTAAGAAAAGTCCCTTTGAGCTGTCGGGCGGTCAGAAAAGACGCGTTGCCATAGCGGGCGTTATTGCTATGGATCCCGAAATTCTTGTGCTTGACGAGCCTGCGGCAGGTCTTGACCCCAAGGGTAAGAGCGAAATTTTAGGTTCACTTTGCGATTTCAGAAAAAAGAGAGACAACACTCTCGTAATAATAAGCCACAGTATGGAGGACATCGGTCTTTATTCCGACAACATCATAACTATGGCAGAGGGAAAAATTTTGCTTTCGGGAACACCCAAAGAGGTCTTTTCGCATCACGATACACTTATAAATAACGGTCTTGCAATACCTGAAGTAACAACCATTCTTTCCCGTCTTAAAAAGGACGGCTATGACGTAAACGATTCCTGCTACACCGTTGAAGAAGCGGCACAGGAGCTAAAGAGGTTATTTGTAAAAAAATGAGTCAGAAAGTAAGACAGAAAAACTACGAAATAGATATGTGTCAGGGTCCCATTTTGTCCAAAATGATAAAATTTGCCCTGGGAGTTCTGGGTACCTCCGTGCTTCAGCAGCTGTTCAACACGGCAGACCTTCTTGTTGTGGGCAGATTCGGTCACGACGGTGCTCTTGCTTCGGTAAGTGCAACCTCAAGCCTTATCAATCTCTTTATCAATCTGTTTGTGGGTCTGTCGGTAGGCGCAGGTATTGTCGTGGCAAAGCACTACGGTGCAAAGAACCACGACGAGGCGAGCAAATGCCTTCATACGTCGGTTGCCCTGAGTGTTTCTGCAGGTGTAATACTTGCAATAATTGTATGGTTTGTTTCGCCTGCAATCCTTAAGGCTATGGACACACCCACCGAGAACAACGTACTCGGCGGTGCAATTACCTATATGCGAATATATTTTATCGGTATGCCGTTTATGTTACTTTACAATTTTTCGGCATCAATACTCAGAGCCGTAGGCGATTCAAAAAGAACCTTCTTCTACATAATTCAGGCAGGGATCATAAATGTAATCCTTAATCTTTTGTTTGTAATCGTCTTTGACCTCAATGTTGCAGGCGTTGCCATAGCAACCACAATTTCTCAAGGCTACAGCTCCATAAAATGTATTCACTGCTTCCTAAACTATGACGGTGTCCTCAAGCTTTATCCCAACAGAATTAAGATTTATAAAAAACCCCTCTTGGAAATTGCAAGAGTCGGCATACCCTCGGGTATACAAAGCTCGCTCTTTTCAATCTCCAACGTACTTATCCAGTCTTCCGTAAATTCCTTTGGCGCATATGCAATAGAAGGCTCGGGCGCTGCGGCAAACATCGAAAGCTATCTCTATTTTGCCTCCAACTCCGTCAGCAACACCGTAACCAACTTTGCAAGCCAGAATTACGGTGCCTCAAAGCCGGAACGAATAAAACGTGCAGGACTTCTCGGAATGGCTCTTTCAGCAGGTCTTTGCGTGTTCCTCGGCTTTATGGGTATAACCTTCTCAAAGCAGCTTCTTATGCTTTATACAACAAATCCCGTCGCCCTCGACTTCGGCAGACAGCGAATGACGGTTATATGTCTTTCACAGTTTCTGTGCAGTCTTATGGAAATAACAACGGGTCTTCTCAGAGGAATATTCAAGCCTGTGCCGGCTATGATTTCATCAATTGCGGGCGTATGCGGTCTGAGAATTCTATGGATAGAAACGGTATTCAGAAAATACCACAGCTATACACTTTTGTATCTGTCATATCCCATATCCTGGTTTTTAAGCTTTATTGCACAGGGAATGCTGTTCCTGTACTACTTCAAAAAATATAAATCGACGTTGATAACGGAGGAAATGTTATGATAAGCTTTTTTATGAGATTCCCCGAGGGTAAAAAGAAGGCATTCACCCTCAGCTACGACGACGGACACAGATGTGATTTGCGTTTTATTGACATTATTAATAAGTACGGACTGAAATCAACCTTCAATCTCAATATGGGAATTGTGGCAAAGGACAAAACAAATTCCCGACTTATGCGTGAGGAGTACACCTGCTATGAGGGTCACGAGGTTGCAACCCACGGTTATACTCACCCCTTCTTTTCACAGCTGACGCCCGAGCTTGTAACCTATGAAATCACAAAGGACCGCTCGGAAAGCGAGCAGTTCTTCGGAAAAATCGTAAGAGGTCACGCATATGCCTACGGCGATGTTGACGAAAAATCAAAGGAAATTCTTAAAAATGCGGGTATTGTTTACGGCAGAGGTGTAAAATCCACGTACAATTTCGGAATTCCGAAGGATTTTCTCGAATGGCAGCCCACCTGTCACCACGATGAAGAATGCCTTATGGGGCTTATTGATAAATTCCTTGAGGATAATCCCAACGGTCAACCCTATCTCTTTTATGTATGGGGACATACATATGAGTTTAATTACAATATAGAACGCAATAATTGGGACTATGCAGAAGAATTCTGCAAGAAAATTTCGGGATACGAAGACACCGTATGGTATGCAACGAATATTGAAATTTACGAATATATCCACGCATATAAGCAGCTTGTTTTCTCAATGGACGGAAATCTTGTTCATAATCCCACCTCTGCCGATTTGTGGATTGGTAAATACCGCAGCGACGATCCTGCAATAAAAATTCCTGCAGGACAGACAGTAAAAATATAAACATAAACAGGACGGCAACTGCCGTCCTTTCTGTATCCCTCCACCGCCATTCTGCGGTGGAGGGATATCACACCAACGTCGCTCTGCCCTCAAGTGCCCTGAAAAGCGTTACCTCGTCTGTATATTCAAGGTCACCGCCGACGGGAATACCGTAAGCAAGCCTTGACACCTTTACACCAAAGGGTGAAAGAAGGCGGGATATATACATCGCCGTAGCATCTCCCTCGGTGCTGGGATTTGTTGCAAGAATTACTTCAATTTCTTCGGGCTTTGAAGAATTACAAAGCTCGTTTACCCTTGAAATAAGCTCTTTTATCTTAATCATATCGGGTGTTTTTCCCTCTAAAGGAGAAATCACACCGTAAAGCACGTGAAATACACCCTTGTATTCGGCAATTCTTTCAATTGCATTTACGTCTCTCGGATTCTCCACAACGCATATTAAATTCTTGTTTCTCTTTTGGCTTGCACAGATGCGGCAAATATCGTCCTCTGAAATGTTCTGACAGACAGAGCATTTTTTTGTTGCCCTTTTTGCGTCAAGAATTGCCTCGGAAAATGCTTTTACCTTTTCATCCGGCATATCAAGCACACTGAAAGCCATTCTGTATGCACTTTTTTTACCTACACCGGGTAATGTGCGGAAAGCCTGTGCCAGCCTTTCAATAGACGGTGTATATGAAATATCTGCCATATTTTCCTCCGTTACCTGTCAGATAAAATTTTCTGAACCTTTTTTTCTTTTGTGGAAAGGGTAAACCAGAAACGGCAATACCTTTCGTATTCGCTTTCGACTCCGATTTTTTCGCCGTGGGCTTCGATTTTTGTCTTTGCAATAAACATCCCGAGACCCGTTCCTGTCTTGTCAAGTCCTCTCGACGAATCTGCTTTGTAGAATGAGTCAAACACAAAGGGAAGCTCGTCCTCTTTCATTCCGATGCCCGTGTTGTATACGGAAACAATGTACTTATCCGACTGTTTATCCCTTGTTATGTCAATTTTGAGTGTTCCCTCTTCGGGAGTAAACTTTAGTGCATTGGAAATAATGTTGTAAAGCACCTGATGTATTGCATCCTTGTCGGCAAATACATTTGACGGGTCATCGTCAGAGTTGAATTCCACATTGAGTCTCAGTTCATCAATCTTTTCCTCAAAGGAAATAAGAATAAGACGTGCCATTTCGCATACATCAAAGCTTACGGGATTAAGCTTTACACTTCCCGATTGCATTCTCGTTATATCGAGCAGACTGTTTACAAGACGTGTAAGCCTTTTAACCTCATCAAGAACTATACCGAGATAGTAGCGTTGCTTTTCTTCGGGAATAGTTCCGTCAAGAATTCCTTCCAGAAAGCCCTGAATGCTTGTCATAGGCGTTTTCAAATCGTGGGACACACTTGAAAAGAAGGTGTTGCGGGTTTTTTCAAGCTTGCCAAGCTCTGTTGCCATATTGTTGAAGGCTTCGGAAAGCGTTGCAATTTCATCCTCGCCCGTAACGGGAATTCTGACATCAAAATTTCCTCTTGTGTAGGATTTGACTGCCTTGCTTATTTCCTTAATTGGCGTTGTAATTCTGTCTGTAATAAAATACACGATAATTATTGCAGCCAAGAAAACCCAAAGAGATGCAACAATAATTACCTTTATTATCTGCTCAAAAACCTTACTCATACCCGACGCGCTGGAAGACAGAATAATGTAGCCGATTGTTTCGGTGCTGTTGGACGCTGCCTCTTCAACAGGATAAATATAGTTAAATCTTCTGTTTTTAAAGAAACCTCCGAGATCGCTGAGCCGTGATGTACCTGAATTATTTTTTATTCCGCCGATTGTTTTACTGTTCAATTTCTGATTTCCAAACACTTCATCCGGCGCATTTTCATATAAAACTCTGCCGTCCTTTGCAACAAGTATCATATTCGATTCGGAATAATCGGACAAAACCTTGAAAACGCTTTTATACTTTTCGCTGTTTCTCATTATTGCCGTATCAAAATCACATTTATCGCTCATCATCTCATTGCTGATTTCAAGATAAACCATTTCTGCCGTTTTGTTCATTATATCGGTTTTGGTATTGATGGAATAAGTCGTAACAACCGAGCATATGATTATTGCTATGGCAAAAAAGCCGATACCCAAAAGAGCTATAAAAGAAACAAGATATTTTGAATAAAGAGTTTTAAGCAAATTCTTCACCTCTTTTTTTGAGAAAAAATCTCTTCACGGATACATTATACTATTATTTTGTTTATTTTTCAATACGTATAAAAATTAAATCAAATAAATAGGTAAAAAAGTCACAAATTATATTTGACTAAATGTAAGAAAAGAGGTATAATAAAATGAAACATTATAAGCGGAGAATTGTACCCATATTTGCCGAGGCTTCGGAGGTCTTGAAATGTCACAAAAATTATTGCTGATAATGAATCCCGTTGCGGGAGTAAAAAAATCAAATAAACATCTTACAGATATTCTTACAGTGTTCTGCGAGGCAGGCTACGAGTGTCAGGTACAGATGACAAAACCTGATTTCGGTGCGGATGAAATTGCAAAAAGATATGCCTTCAATAAAGACCTTGTAGTATGTATCGGCGGAGACGGAACCTTTAACGAAATGGTTTCGGGTATAGTAAAGTGCAAGTACACTCCGAATATCGGCTATATTCCCTCCGGAAGCACCAACGATTTTGCAACAGGTCTCGGTATTTCTCAATCTCCTCTGACTGCTGCCAAGGATATATTGACAGGATCTGCCGTAACAATCGACACAGGTCTTTTCAATAACAGACTTTTCACTTATACCTCATCCTTCGGTGTTTTTACAAAATCCTCGTACAGCACACCCAGAGATTTAAAAAACACCTTCGGATATCTTGCATATGTGCTTGAGGGTGCAAAGGAGCTTACGAGTGTTCCCATAATTCATATGAAGGCAGAAGCCAAAGATACCTGTGTCGAAGGCGACTATATTTTCGGAGCTGTCTGCAACTCAAAAAGAATCGGCGGCGGCTTTGTAAAATTCGACGAACACGTTGTCAATATGAACGACGGTCTTTTTGAAGTACTTCTCATTAAATACCCCAAAAATCCCGTTGAAGCCACACAAACTCTTTTTGATTTACAGAATTCAAGATTCAGTTCACATTTTTTTGAATTCTTCTCTGCAAATGAAGTGAAATTTACAACCAATGATGACGTTGACTGGACTATTGACGGAGAATACCAGAAGGGCGCACCTGAGATTGTCGTAAAAAATTTAAAGAGCTCAATCTCATTGATTTTAAATAAAAAAAATTCAACAAAACTTTTACAGGAAGCAAACGATAATGTCTGAAAATACAACAACCTACCGTACAAAACAGAGTGAGCTTGTTCTTAATTGCTTTAAAAACAACAGAGGAAGCCATATGACAATTGAGGATATATGTAATTATCTTCGAGAGGTCGGCACACCGGTAGGTACTACAACCGTTTACCGTCAGGTACAAAAGCTTTCGGATGAGGGTATTGTAACCAAATACAGCGTTGATCAGGAAAGCGGTGCGTGCTACCAGTATTCGGGCGAAGACTGCAGAATGCATTTCCATCTGAAATGTACAAAGTGTTCTAAGCTTTTCCACGCTTCCTGTGAATTTATAGAGTCAATAGAAAGTCATATATTTGAACATCACGGCTTTAAGGTTGACAATTCCAAAACCGTATTTTACGGTATCTGCCAGAATTGCCTCAGAAAGGATAAAAAGCTTTCGGTAATAAAATAATGAGAAAAAAGAAAAAGCTGATTTTCAGAATATTCAGTTTATTTACGGTATTTTTGTTTGTTACTCTTATCATCGTTACCTGTCTGTTATTTTTCATAGCTCCTAAAAAAGATTATTCTGTTGTCGAAAAAAGAAATCTTACTCCGTTTCCTGAATTTTCATTTTCATCGCTTTTTGACGGAAGCTATACCGATAACATAACAAAATATGTTTCCGACAATTTTGTTTTAAGAGAAAAGCTTGTTTCCCTGTCCTCAGAAATAGAAAATTTAAGAGGAATAAGGATAGACGGAGTAAAGCTTTATTCAGACGATGCAAATGCAATAATAAATACTCCTGACAGTATAGACGAACCGTTAAAGCAAATTAAAAAGTTGCATCTCGGACAAGAAACACCTCTTTTGGGAGAGGAAATGAAAGCTACTATAGATTTTTTCAAGGATCTCAAAAATATAGACATTTATGAAGGTCTTGATGAAGCAGAAATAACAGGTCAGCAGGCAGGCCCTCTTTTCCTTGTCGGAAAAACAGCACTTGAAATTTTCTACGGAAACAGTACAATTGCTCAAGACTACGTAAATATTATAAATAATTACAGGCTTTCAATACCGTCAGACGTAAATGTATATTCATTGGTTGTTCCTACACATATAGAATTCGGACTTCCGGAAAAATACAAAAACGAAGTCGGAAAACCCCAAAAGCCCTTTATTGACGAAATATATTCTTCACTCGATTCATCCGTAATAACGGTTGATGCCTATTCAAAAATACAAGAAGCATATAAAAATAACGAATACCTTTACTTCCGTTCAGACCATCACTGGACAGCACTCGGAGCGTATAGAGCTTATCAGGCATTTGCTGAAAGTGCTCTCTTTACTCCAACACCTTTGACAAGCTTTGAACAAAGAAAGGTTGATGAATTTTTAGGAACATTCTATTCCTCAACCTACGATAAGAATTTAAAAGAAAATCCCGATTCTGTTTTGTTCTACGCTCCAAAAAACGAATACAATGTCACAAACTACCGTGAAAACGGCATTGATACTTATGCTGGAACCTTGGTTTACAAAAAGGTTTCCGACATATCCCACGGTTATCTTGTATTTATGGGCGGAGATATTCCTCTTTCCGTTATTGAAACGGATGCAAATACAAAAAGAAGCTTGCTTGTCTTCAAGGAATCCTACGGAAATGCTTTCGTACCCTTCCTTACTTCAAACTTCGACAAAATATATGTTGCAGACATAAGAACATTTCCCTTTAATGCAATAAGTTTTGTTTCGGATAACAATATAACAGATGTTCTTTTCCTCAATAATGTCATAACAAGCAGCTCACCCCCGAGAATAAAAAATTATCTTGATCTGATGTCGGACAAATAATTTCTTTGTCTAAAAAATACACAAATTTTTCCACTTTTGAACAAAAAATGTTATACAAGTGATTTTTTCCACAAATCCACACTTTGTTTTCCACATTTTACACAGAAAATTATAAACATTTACTCCACGTGTTACAAAGATAGTTTTCAAGAAAATTTTTTAAAGAAAATAACGAGAATACTTGCAAAATTCTGCTTTTCCACAATTTGCACCGATACTACTACTACTACTATCCTTTAAGATATTATATTTACTCTTTTTAAAAAGGAAAAATTTTCAAAAATGAAAAAAGCAGTGATTTTTGATTTTGATTATACTCTGGGTGATTCCACCGAAGGGATTGTCAAAAGCTGTGAATTTGCTCTTGATTGTCTTGGAGAAGAAAAAAAGACACGTGAGAAAATTATAAAAACCATAGGTATTTCTTTACACGAAACATATAAAGTACTTTCGGGTAAGAATGATGATGAAAAAGCAGAGCTTTTCAAGGAATACTTTATCAGAAAAGCAGATGAAGTTATGGTTGACAGCACAGAGCTGTACAAAGATACCCTAAATGTTCTTAAAGAATTAAGAGAAACAGGAATTAAAACGGCAATTGTAACAACAAAACTCAATTCAAGAATACAGAGTATACTGAAAAAGTTTTCGGCGGTGCACCTTATCGATGTAATTGTGGGTGTGGAAAACGTAAAAAATGTAAAACCCGACCCCGAAGGACTTTTTCTTGCCTGTAAAAGCTTAGGTTTTGAAAAAGAGGATGTTATCTATGTAGGCGACAGTTACATTGATGCAAGTGCCGCACAGAATGCAAAAATTGATTTTATCGGTGTCTTGACAGGAACCACAACAAAGGAAATATTTAAAAAATACAAAAACAAAGCAATTTTAAATAACATAAAAGAAGTTAAAGAATTTGTAATTAATAACCGAGAGGAGATATAAATTATGATTTTTACCGTTGACAAGTCGGCATTTGAAAAGGCGGTTACACCTGTAAGCATAATTGCATCAAGCAAGGCTGCCGAATCCAGTATGGGAGGTATTTTCCTTGAAGCAAAGGGAGGATATCTTACACTTTACTGCTATGACATCGAAAAAGGTATCAAGACAACAGTGGAGGCTGATATTGAAAAAGAGGGAAAAATCATAGCAGACAATCAGATTGTTCCCATTATTCATTCACTTCCCGAGGGTGATGTAAGAATTGTAGTTGACGACAATTACATAATGAGAATAACTGCGGGCGATGCAGATTTCCAGATACTCGGCAGAAGTGCAGACACGTATCCCGCAATGCCTGAAGTAAAGGGATATTCTTCCTTTAAGCTTTCACGACGTCAGTTCAAGTCAATGATTTCAAAAACAATCTTTGCCGTATCAAATGACGACACAAAGCCAATCCTTAAGGGTTCGCTCTTCAATGTAAACAACGAAAGCATCACAATCAGCGCTATCGATGGTTTTAGAGTTGCGGTAAGAAGCGAGCACAGCGACTCAGAGAATTCCGAGCTTGACATAAGATTCATTATGCCCGGACGTGCACAGCAGAATCTTATTCGCCTTATGGACGACAGCGATGAAGATATTATCTGCGAGCTTTCGAACAAGCATATAATCTTTACTCTCGACAATCTCTTTATACTTATCCGTCTTCTTGAAGGCGATTTTCCCGACTATACAAAGTATGTTCCCCAGCCTGATTCCACGGCAGTAGTTGACAGAGTAAGTCTTATTGCTTCTTTAGAGAGAGTTGCACTTATCAACGACAAGCTTAAAGCGTCTGCCCGTCTTCAGTTTGCAAACGACCAGTTAAAGATAAGCTGTGAAACTGACAAGGGTAAAATAAACGACCTTCTTCCCGTTTATATGGAAGGTGATCCTATAGAAGTAAACTTCAATCAGAATTATCTTATTGATGCACTCAAGGCTTGCGACAACGACAAGGTTCTTATGCGTATTGCCTCCAAGGGCAGAGGTCTTGTTATTGTTCCTCGCGACGAAGACAAGAAGGACGAAGCAAGCTACCTCCAGCTTGTAATGCCCGTCCGGTCGAGATAGCTCGACACCAAATTCACGGTATATTTTCGTGAAAGCCGAAGCAGTAGGTGTCGCTTAACGAACACCGTTTGACCGCCATAAATCCAAGCGGTCAAACTCAGATTTAAGTAAAATAGTTCTTGTAGGAGGCGGCGTCCTCGACGTCCTGTTCAACTCATTAAAAATAAGAATCAAGGAGAAAATAAAGCCTTGGCAACAAAGAAAAAAACAAAAAAGACGGAAGAGCCGGTTATTGAAGCGGTTGTAACCGACCAGCCCATAACCGAGACTCTGAAAATAAACTATATGCCCTACGCTATGAGCGTAATTATATCACGTGCAATTCCCGAAATTGACGGATTTAAGCCTGCCCACAGAAAGCTTTTGTATTCAATGTACAAAATGGGGCTTATGACGGGTAACAGAACAAAGTCCTCAAATGTCGTAGGTCAGACAATGAAGCTCAATCCCCACGGTGATGCTGCCATTTACGAAACAATGGTAAGACTTACCCGAGGAAATGAATCACTTCTTCACCCGTTTATTGATTCAAAGGGTTCCTTCGGTAAGGTATATTCAGATCTTGCCTACGCTGCCTCCCGTTATACCGAGGTTAAGCTTGACCCCTTCTGTGAAACAATCTTCGGCGGTATTGATAAGGATGCTGTCGAAATGATAGACAACTACGACGGTACAATGAAGGAGCCTGCCCTTTTGCCGACGGCATATCCTAACATTCTTGTTTCTCCGAACAAGGGTATTGCCGTAGGTATGGCATCGGACTTCTGTTCATTCAACTTAGGTGAAGTGTGCGATGCTGTCTGCGAGTATATAAAAGACCCCGAAGTTGATTTAATGGAAATCATAAAGGCTCCCGATTTCACAACGGGCGGCTATCTTCTCTATGATAAAGAGCAGATGCGTGAAATTTACAATACAGGCAGAGGCTCATTCAAGGTAAGGGCAAAATACAGCTATAACAAAAAGGATAACTGTATAGAAATTACCGAAATTCCTTATTCAACCAAGGTTGAAGCCATTATTGACAAGATTTCTGCTATGGCAAAGGAAGGAAAAGTCAAGGAAATTTCGGATATCCGAGACGAAACAGGTCTTGAAGGACTTCGACTTACCATAGATTTAAAGCGCGGCGCAGATTATGAAAAATTAATGGCACGCCTTATGAAAAATACTCCTCTCGAGGACTCATTCTCCTGTAACTTCAACGTGCTGATTGCAGGCAGTCCCAAAACCCTGGGACTTCGTGAAATTATCGAAGAATGGACAGCCTGGAGAAGCGAATGTGTAAAACGTGAGCTGTATTTTAACCTTCAGAAAATGAAGGACAAGCTTCACCTGCTTTTAGGTCTTAAGGAAATACTTGCAGACATTGACAAGGCAATAAAGATTATCCGTAATACCGAAAAGGATAAGGACGTAATTCCAAACTTGATGAAAGGCTTTGGCATTGACGAAATTCAGGCTGAATATATTGCCGAAATCAAACTCCGATACTTAAATAAAGAATATATTCTCAAGCGTCTTGAAGAAACTGACCAGTTAGAGAAGGATATTGAAGAAACCGAAGGTATTTTAAAGAGCGAAAGAAAGGTAAGAAGCCTTATTTCAAAGCAGCTTCAGGATATAAAGAAGAAGTATGCAAAGCCGAGAAAAACCGAAATTATATACGAATTTTCCTCCAATATTCCCGACGAACCTGCCATACTCGACTACCCAGTAAATGTTGTAATTACCAAGGAAGGCTACTTCAAGAAGATTCTGCCGCCAAAGAGCGACAAGGCAAAGGTTGAGGAACAAAAGCTTAAGGAAAATGACAGCATAGTATTTGAAGAGCTTGTTGCCAACGACTATGATCTTATTGCATTCTCGGATAAATGTCAGGCTTATAAAGCAAAGCTTGATGACTTTGACGAAATCAAGCCCTCGGGTCTCGGTGATTACGTTCCCGCAAAGCTTGGCTTTGATGCGGATGAATCCTGTGTTTCAATGCTTGTGACAAAGGATTATTCCGGCTATGTCGCAATTATCTTTGAAAGCGGTAAGGCAGTTCTTATTCCTCTTTCCTGCTATGCGACAAAGACAAACAGAAAGAAGCTGACAAACGCATACAGCTCTGATTCAAGGGCTGTAGGAATTTTCTATGTGCCCGAAGCACAGAAGAGAGCCGATCACAAGGATTTCCTTATTGTTTCAAGCGGCGGAAAGGCTATGATTGTTTCGTCAAATCTTCTTACAAAGAAGGTAACAAGAACATCAAGCGGCTCCACCTGTTTTACATTGAAGAAAGGGCAGAAGATTACCTCTGCGACTCTCTTTGTGGATGACGGCAGCGAAAAGATGCGCGAAATGTCACGCTACAGAAAGACAAAGATTCCCTCAACGGGTACAACCGTAACAAACGGAAAACAGCTTTCGATGTTCTGAATTTAATTATAATCTTGTAGGGGACGATGCCCACATCGTCCCGGTGTACTTGAGTTTTTTCAACAAAAGCTTTTAGTGAAAAAATCTCATAATAAAAAAATAAAACATTTTGCGGGTCGATGTAGGCATCGACCCCTACGAATAATTTAAGACTAAATCCTAAGGAGCAGCCGTATGAATAAAATAACAATTTTAGGCTCCACAGGCTCAATCGGAACCCAGACTGTAGACGTTGCGAAGCACTTGGGTCTCGAGGTCGAAGGAATTTCGGCAAACAGAAATGCAGAGCTTGTTATAAAACAGTATTATGAAGTAAAACCTAAGTTTATTGCCGTTACGGATAAAGATGCGGCAGATAAGGTAAGACAGGCATTGCTTGGCGAAGATGTTACAATAATCGACGGCAAGAACAGCGCAAAGGAGCTTGCCGAGACTGTCACAAGCGATACCGTCGTCAATGCCATTATCGGTTTTGCAGGGCTTGTTCCGACTCTTTCGGCTATTGAAAGAGGAAAAAATATTGCCCTTGCCAACAAAGAAACCCTCGTTTCTGCAGGAAGTCTTGTTATGAATAAAGCACGTGAATACGGTGTTTCCGTTCTTCCTATAGACAGCGAGCACTGTGCACTTCACCAGTGCCTTAGAAGCTGCGAAAAGGATGAAGTAGAAAGATTAATCATCACAGCCTCCGGCGGTCCGTTTTTCGGATATTCCAAAGAACAGCTTGAAAACGTAACAAAAGAGCAGGCACTGAAGCATCCAAACTGGAGTATGGGTACGGGCATTACAATTTACAGCTCAACACTTGTCAATAAAGGACTTGAAATGATTGAAGCTATGCACCTGTTTGATTTCCCGATGGAAAAAATCGATGTTATAGTTAACAGAGAAAGCATAATTCACTCGATGGTTGAAACTGTTGACGGCTCGGTTATGGCACAGCTTGGCGCTTCGGATATGAGACTCTGTATTCAGTATGCTTTGACTTATCCCGAAAGAGTGCAGGGCATTTCCAAGAAGCTGAATCTTACCGAAGTCGGAAAACTCACATTTTTTGATGTGGATAACGATGTTTTCCCGTCAATAAATCTTGCACGTAGGGCTGTAAATTACGGCGGATATTCCACCTGCGTTTATAATGCGGCAAACGAAGCCTGCGTTGATATGTTTATGCAGGATAAGATTAAGTATACGCAGATTTTTGATATTATGGACAGATGCGTTGAGCATTTTAAGGGCGGAAATAGTGAAATTCCTTCGGTTGAGGAAATTATAATGGCTGATACCGAGGCGAAGGAATACTGCAGGAAAATTGCAGAAATATAAAACCTTTTTATAGGAGTAGAATTAATGAAAGTATTAAGTTTGTTTTCAGGTGCTGGTGGATTGGACTTGGGATTTGAACAGGCAGGATTCACTATTGCTATGGCAAATGAATATGATAAAACTATTTGGGCAACATACAAAAAAAATCATAATGCTCCTCTAATACAGGGAGATATAAGAAATATTACAGATAAAGATTTTCCTGATGATATTGATGGTATTATTGGTGGACCTCCGTGTCAAAGTTGGAGCGAAGCTGGGGCTTTAAGAGGCATTAACGATTCTAGAGGTCAATTATTTTATGACTACATAAGAATTTTGCAAAAAAAACAACCAAAGTTCTTTTTGGCAGAAAATGTGTCAGGAATGTTAGCAAATAGACATTCAGAAGCAGTTAAAAATATAATAAATTTGTTTGAAAAAAGCGGGTATAATGTTTCGATAACATTGGTAAATGCTGCTGATTATGGAGTGCCACAGGACAGAAAACGAGTTTTTTATATAGGGTTTAGAAAAGATTTAAATATTAAATTTGAATTTCCAAAACCCACAACTCCAAATACAGAGCAGAAATTAACGATGAAGAATGCAATATGGGATTTAAAAGATAGTGCCGTTCCTGCTTTACCAAAGAACAAAACAAACGGAAAACTTGATATTTTGAATCATGAGTATTATATTGGTTCTTATTCTACTATTTTTATGAGTCGAAACAGAGTGAGAGCATGGGACGAACAAGGATTTACAGTTCAAGCCAGCGGCAGACAATGTCAGCTTCATCCACAAGCTCCAAAAATGAAATTCATTTCTCACAACAAAAGAATTTTTGTTCCGGGAAAAGAAGAATTATATAGAAGATTAACTGTTAGGGAATGTGCGAGGTTGCAAGGTTTTCCTGACGATTTTGAGTTTATATATGAAGATGTGGACACCGGATACAAAATGATTGGAAACGCAGTTCCTGTAAAATTGGCATTTTATGTTGCTAAAGCGATTAAAAATTCACTTGAATAGGGGTTGTCACGATGAGTAAGAACAGCAACAATCAAGGCAGAGCATACGAATATGCTTGTTTAATCACGTTAAAGAAAAATATCGAAAAAATCAGACCTGCAAAAATAGAAGAAAATAGTAGTTATTATGCAGCAAAACGAGCTTGGGAAGCAATAGACGAAGATTTAAAAGCAATTCTGTCAAAGAGTGCAAAGGCGGCTGCTAATACAATTTTTGAATTAGAGCCCTTAATTTCAGAAGATGGCGATGATATGCTTAATTTGCTGATACAGGCTGATGAAAAAGGTGAAGACGGCGATGTTAGAGATATTCTCATTGTTAGAAGAAATATTAAGTGGGAAATTGGTCTAAGTGTAAAGCACAATCATTTTGCAGTAAAACATAGCAGATTATCGAAAAAATTGGATTTTGGCGAAAAATGGTTCGGAGTCAAATGCTCAACTGAGTATTGGGAAGAAATAAAGCCAATATTTGACTTTTTAGAAAAAGAAAAAAATGCCAAGAGAAAATGGAGCGAGTTATCTTCAAAGGAAAGAGACGTATACATTCCGCTTCTAAATGCATTTATTTGCGAAATTAATAGGAGCGCAAAAGAGCACGGGAATTTACCTCAAAAAATGGTTGAGTATTTGTTGGGTAAGTTTGATTTTTATAAAGTTATAAGTGTTGATAATAAAAAAACAACACAGCTTCAAGCATTCAATTTAAGAGGGTCTCTTTCTAAATCGAGCAAAAATAAAAGCTCGACAATTTATGTTCCCGTTTCAAGTTTGCCCACAAGGATTGTAAGTTTGGATTTTAAACCCGATAGCAATAATACGGTTGAGTTATATATGGATGGAGGATGGCAATTTAGCTTTAGGATTCATAACGCCTCGACTAAAGTAGAACCCAGTTTAAAATTCGACATTCAAATAATAGGTATGCCAACAACAATTATTTCAATAAATTCACTTTGGACTTAACTAATGTCATTATACATAACCTACAGAAAATGGAGAAATAAATGAAAAAACTTCTGGCAGTCGACGGAAACAGTTTAATAAACAGAGCATTTTACGGCGTAAAACCGCTGACCACAAGAGACGGCAGGAATACTAATGCCATTTTCGGCTTTATAAATATGCTAAAGAGCCATCTTGATTCGGTAAAGCCGGATTATGCTGTTGTGGCGTTTGATATGAGAAAGCCCACATTCCGTCACGAAAAATATGATTTCTATAAGGCAACAAGAAAAGGTATGCCCGAGGAGCTTGCAGAGCAGTTTGACTCGGCAAAGGCGGCGGCAAGAAATTTAGGCTTTCACGAAATTACCTGTGAAGGCTTTGAAGCCGATGATATTCTCGGTACGCTGTCAACCCTCGGAAGCGAAGATATACAGGTACACATCTTAACGGGTGACCGTGACTCCTATCAGCTGGTAAATGAGCACGTAAACGTGCTTTACCTTTCGACAAAGGAAACCCTTACTATAGATGAGGGCGTCGTTATGGAAAAGTACGGCGTAAAGCCTCTTGATTTGATTGAAGTCAAGGCACTTATGGGCGATACCTCCGACAACATTCCCGGTGTCAAGGGCATAGGTGAAAAGACGGCGATAGGTCTTGTACAGAAGTACGGAACCGTAGAGAAGCTTTATGCAAAACTCCCTGAGGAAGAGAAGAATATCGCAAAGGGTGTGTATGCAAAGCTGTGTGCCGATAAGGAAATGGCGTTTGCAAGCCGGTTTTTAGCCGAAATCAATAAAAACGCACCCATAAACAAGAATCTTTCTGACTTTGAATATACGGGAATCAACAAAACAGAGCTTTGCAAACTCTGCGAAGACTTAGAACTCAACTCAATTATTACCCGCCTCGGACTTCGTGAATGTGACGACAATGTCTCAATGTTTGAAACCGAGATATTGGAGTATATAGGTATACAGAGTGTTGCCGATATAAACAGCAAGAATCTTTCGGCAGTAATAAGCGATGAAGGAATTTATCTTGCCGACGGCGAGGATGTATATATGGCACCCGTCACGGCAGAGAATTTAAAGAGTCTTTTATGCGATAAAGAAAAAAATGTTATTCTTTGCGACGTCAAGAGTGTACAGCTGAGAGCCTATGAAATGGGGCTTGGCGAAATCAAGTGCAATTTCTATGACGTAATGCTCGCTTCCTACGTTGCCGACCCGTCAGGCGTCGTTCATCCCGAAAACCTTGCCACCGTCTACGGTGCGGGCTCTGTCAATGTGGACAATAAAGAGCAAGGCTCAATCCTTGCGGTAAAAAATCTTGCAAGGCTTAAAGATGAGCTTGACGAAAAAATTGTGGCAGCAGGTCAGGAGGATTTGCTTTATAATGTGGAATTTCCTCTGAGCCTTGTACTCTCCGAAATGGAGCATATCGGTTTTCTTATTAATAAAGAGGCGCTTGAAGCTTACGGAGTAAAGCTTGACTACGCGATTCGTGCAAGACAGGAGACAATCTACGCCATAGCAGGCTGTGAATTCAATATAAATTCACCCAAACAGCTTGGCGAAGTGCTTTTTGAAAAAATGGAATTGCCCGTTACCAAAAAGACAAAAAGCGGCTATTCCACCGATGCCGAAAGCCTTGAGAAGCTTCGACAGTATACGCCTATTATCGACGAAATTCTTGAATACAGAACCGTTGCAAAGCTAAAGAGCACCTATGCCGACGGACTTCTTTCTGCAATAGGCTCCGACGGCAGACTTCATACTAACTTCAAGCAGGCGCTTACCCTTACGGGACGTCTTTCATCGGCAGACCCGAACTTGCAGAATATTCCCATACGCACCTCCGAAGGCAGAGAAATCAGAAAGGTGTTTATCCCGAAAGAGGGAATGGTTCTGATTGATGCCGACTACAGCCAGATTGAGCTTCGTGTTATGGCAGCGATGTCGGGCGATGAAAATATGATTTCCACCTATAAAAAGGGCGAAGATATTCATACCTCGACTGCCTCTCAGGTGTTCGGTGTTTCGCCGGAGGACGTGACAAGCGAAATGCGAAAGAAGGCAAAGGCTATAAACTTTGGCATAATCTACGGTATATCCGACTTTTCCCTTGCAGGGGATATGAAGGTAACCAAAAAGGAAGCAAGCGAATATATTGCAAAATATTTTGAAAAATATCCCCAAGTAGACGCTTACCTTAAGGCTGTAAAGGCAAAGGCATATGAGGACGGCTATGTTTCAACCCTCTACGGCAGAAGGAGATATATTCCCGAGCTGAAAAGCAGAATCTATATGCAGAGAATGTTCGGTGAAAGGGTTGCTATGAACGCACCGATACAGGGTACGGCTGCGGATATTATAAAAATCGCAATGATTCGTGTTCATAAGGCACTGAGGGATGAAAACCTTGATGCAAAGCTCATTCTTCAGGTGCACGACGAGCTTATTATTGAGTCATTGGAAAAAGATGCCGAAAAGGCAAAGGAAATCCTTGTGCGTGAAATGGAAAATGCAGCATCTCTGGCAGTTCCTCTTGAGGTTGCCGCAGAGATTGGAAAAACCTGGGACAGCTGTCACGGCTAAATGTATTTTCGTGTTATTTGAACAAAAATATAAACACCTTTTGTGTAAAATGTAACAATATAAAATTAACCCTTGAATTTTAAAGGTGCTTGTGCTATAATTACACTGTTAAAATAGCATAACCCTATATGATAAGGAGCAAAAGTATGAAAAAGATTCTCACAGCTGTACTTTGTATTGCAGCGGCGGCAGTAGCACTCACATCGTGTTCAAGCAAGAGATACAACCCCGAGGAAGAAAAGTCCAAGGTACCCGTTGACACAAATGTTGTTACTGAAGAAGATGAAGTTGAAGTTGAAGTTCCCGAAGAACAGAAGGATTTTGAAGTTGACGTTGAAATGGGACTTGACACCGACGCACTCAAAATCAAGGCATATAACGGTGAAGCAGAGGAGCTTGTAATTCCCGCGACTCTTGTTCACCCCGAGCTTGGCGAGCTTCCCGTAGTAAAAGTAGGCGAGGCGGCTTTCCTCGGTAACGAAACCCTCAAGAGGGTAGAAATTCCCGAAGGCGTTACTGCTATCGGTGCAGGTGCTTTCCAGAGCTGTTCCGCACTTACGGATGTAGTTCTTCCCGAAGGTCTTGAAACTATCGGCGACAGCGCATTTGAAAGCAGTGCTCTTACAAGCATCAATATTCCTGCAACCGTTACTTCAATCGGTAAGCACGCATTCTCCACATATCTTAACCCCACACCCTGGTACAAGGCTCAGACTGCTGAAAAGGTAATCGTGGGCGACGGTATTCTTCTCAAGTATAACGGAAGCGGCGATGTAACCTTCGGCAACGAAGTAAAGAGAGTTGCTTACTATGCATTCAGAAGTCCCGGAGCAATCAACGTAAAGTTTGATTACGACCTTGAAGGCTTTGACCCTATGGCTGTATACGAAACAGAAGGTAACTACGAAGTAAACTTCCTTGTTCCTTACAAGAGCAACGCAGCAAAGCTTATTGAATCAACTCCCTATACATACACCGTTCACGGTATTACTCCCATAGAAGGCAACCCCTTCAAGTGGACATTTGATACTGCAGCTGATATCGATTCCTGGTACGGCAGCAACCTTGACACATCCTTCTCTCCCGAAGGAGCAATTTACGGTAAGACAAATACCGGCTGGGATTACCAGTTCTGTTGTCAGGACGGCATTTATCTGCCTGCAGAGCATTTCGGCACAATGGTTATCAGAATGAAGCACAATACCGGTGCAGCCATTGACGAAAGCAAGGTAACCAAAAACATTCAGGTATACTTCAACAACGGAAGCGGTCTTTCCGAAACTGCAAGCGTAAAGCTTGAAGTTCTTCCCACCTCCAACGGTGAGTATGTTGACTATACACTTGATATGGCAGCAAACGAAGCCTGGAAGGATATTATTACATACTTCAGAATAGATACACTTCAGGGACTTGAAGGCGAATTCTGGATTGACAGCGTAGAATTCCTTCCTGTAGATCCTGCATTTGACTTTGGCACATTGCTTAAGCCTATTACAAAGTATGTTCCCTCCTCTGAAGGCGAAAATCCCTACAAGTACAAGTTTGAGGAAGAAAGCAAGGCACTTGCCTGGACAATGTCAGGCTTTGAATATTCCTACGCTCCCATTTTGGCTGATGACGATAACAACAGTATCCACGGTATTCTCGATCCTGCCGTTGAAAGCTCTGTCACTTCTCCCGAAATCAATGTTCCCGGTGTTGCTTACAGACAGCTTATCGTGAGAATCAGAAGCGCATTCGATGAAATGACAGAGGAAAACAAGGACAACTACAAGATTAAGGTTTACTTCGACAACGGCGAAGGCTACAGCGAAGAAAGAAGCCTTGAGGCAAATGTTGAACAGAACAGCGACGGCGAAAAGGTTGAATACAAGCTTGATATGTACACACTTGACGGCTGGTACGGCACAGTTAAGGGTGTAAAGATTGTTCTTCCCGAAAATATAGGCGGCGAATTCTGGATTGACAAGATTGAATTTGTTGAAGAAGATAAGCTCACAAAGTCAGAATTTATTGATATTCTCTTCAAGTCAGACGATGAACCTCAGCCCTCCGGCGAGTCCATTTTCTTCGACGTTGTTGAATACGACAGCTACTGCAATGCAGTTATCTGGGCAACAGAAAAGGGCTTTGTTGAAAGAGTTGCCGATAACAAGTTTAATCCCGACAAGCGTCTCACAGCAAGCGAATACGTTGAAATAATGAATAAGTATGCTGCATTCAAAGGTTCCGAAAAGACATTTGAAGCAGCAGACGCAGATGCACCTGTTTATAAGATGGATGCACTGAACGATATAAGCTCTGTTTTTGAAGCTCCGGAAGAAGAGGAAACAGAAGCCGCTGAATAAGCGAAAATGTCAAGACCGCAGGACAAAACCTGCGGTCTTTTTGCACTCTTTTACGGTAAATGATAAGGAATTGTAAAAAAAGAAAAAAATAAAAAAAAGACTTGACAAACCAAATCCCTTGTGTTATACTACCTAAGCAATCGTTGTTCGGGGGTGTTCCCCGGGCGATAAAACGGCACAGGGGAATAGCTCAGTTGGTAGAGCAGCGGTCTCCAAAACCGCGTGTCGTGG
>CAZTNR010000008.1:0-8526 GCA_964614955.1 uncultured Oscillospiraceae bacterium
GAGAGCGTTTCGGATACCATAAGAACCGTAAGCTGCTATGCCGACATTATTGCAATGCGTCATCCAAAAGAGGGTGCGCCCTATGTTGCAACGCTGAAGAGCCGTGTTCCGATTATCAATGCAGGCGACGGCGGTCATAACCACCCGACACAGACTCTTACCGACCTTCTTACCATCAAGAGGGAAAAGGGCAGACTCAATAACTTCACTATCGGCTTTTGCGGAGACTTGAAGTTCGGAAGAACGGTGCATTCGCTCATATCCGCCCTTTCAAGATATGAGAATGTCAATATTGTGCTTATTTCGCCCGAAGAATTGAAGGTTCCCGAATATGTCAAGGAAGAGGTTCTCGAGAAGAATAACATAAACTACACAGAGGTTCAGACCCTTGATGAGGTTATGGGAAGCCTTGACATCCTTTATATGACAAGAGTTCAGAAGGAACGCTTCTTCAACGAGGCTGATTATCTGAGACTCAAGGACACCTACATTCTTACTCCCGAAAAGCTGACAGGTGCAAAGAGTGACCTTTCCATTCTTCATCCGCTGCCGAGAGTAAACGAAATCTCCACCGCCGTTGATGACGACCCGAGAGCCAAGTACTTTGACCAGGTTCTCAACGGTAAGTACGTCAGAATGGCGTTAATTATGAAATTGCTTGCAATTTCATAATAGTTAGGAGTTAGGAGTTAGGAGTTACGATGAAAGATGTTATTATTGAGAATAAGAGCTTTGATTTTGCTGTAAGGATTGTTAATCTGTACAAGTACTTAACGAGTGAAAAGAAAGAGTTTGTTTTGTCAAAGCAGCTTTTACGAAGCGGAACTTCTATTGGTGCTAATGTTGCAGAGGCTCAAAAAGCACAGAGTCAAGCTGATTTTTCTGCTAAATTATATATTGCGATGAAAGAAGCAAGTGAATCACACTATTGGCTTCGGCTGCTGTATAAAACTGAATACCTGACAGAAAACGAATTTTTCAGTATTTAAAAAGATGTTGATGAAATAGTTGCAATTTTAACAACCATTACAAAAAAATTAAAAAATAAAGACTGATAAAGCAGGGATTAAGAGCTTGCAGTTGGGAATTAACTCCTAACTCCTAACTCCTAACTCCTAACTTATCATATCGAACGGAGTGAGTTTAATGATTCTTTCACCGATTGACAACGGTATAGTTCTCGACCACATAAAGCCCGGTAACGGTTTTGAAATATATAATACACTCAGGCTCTCTGAGCTCAAGTGTCAGGTTGCGCTTATTCTCAATGCACAGAGTGTTAAAATGGGCAAGAAGGACATTATAAAGATTGCTGAAACCATAGACTTAAATCTTGACGTTATCGGATACATCGACCCCGGTGTTACCGTTAACTTCGTAGAGGAGGGCAAGGTTGTAAAGAGAATGCATCTTGAAGCACCCGAAAAGGTTGTCGGTGTTATCAAGTGCAAAAATCCGAGATGCATTACGTCCACAGAGCAGGAGCTTCAGCATATGTTTAAGCTCACAGACCGTCAAAAGAAGGTCTACAGATGTATGTACTGTGAGAGTAAGGCGAAATAAATTTCACCCGACTGTTTTCTTTTTGCAGTCGGGTACGTTTATGAAGAAAATGATTTAAGAAAGTGCCAATTATCATATATTCTTTACAAAATCACAGTTGACAAAAACGCTAATATTCTATATAATCTATATGATAAAATGAAAATAATACTGAAAGGAAATGAATACTTTGGCTAAACAGACAACGGTTTCGAGCGAAGGTCTTAAAAAACTTCAGCAAGAGCTTGAATACCTTAAAACCACCAAACGTAAAGAGGTAGCGGAAGCTATCAAGGTTGCAAGAGGCTTCGGCGACCTTTCCGAAAACAGCGAATATGACGAAGCTAAAAACGAGCAGGGACTTGTGGAAGCAAGAATTGCGGAAATCGAGGCAATGCTCAAAAATGTTAAGGTTATCGACGAAAGCACTATCGCAACTGATAAGGTAAATGTCGGTAATATCGTTAAAGTATATGATGAAACCTTCGAAGAAGAAATTGAGTATACAATCGTAGGCTCAAGCGAAGCGAACCCTATGGAGAATAAGATTTCCGACGAATCTCCTATCGGCAAGGCTCTTATCGGTGCCGAGATAGGCGAGGTTGTCAAGGCTGAAACTCCCGGCGGTGAAACTGTTATGAAGGTTCTTGAAATTTCTAAGTAATAACAGACCCAAGGACGGTGTTAATTTTGGCAGAAAATCAGAATGTTAATGAAGTAAAGGTTCCTACCGAAAAGGAAATCGGCGAACAGGAGCAGGTAAGACGAGATAAGCTTGCCTCCCTTGTAGAGGCAGGTAAGAACCCCTATGAGCTTGTAAAGTATCCCGTAGATGCTTATTCCGAGGACATCAAGGCTTGCTTTGATGAAATGGAAGGCAATACTGTTGTAATTGCAGGCAGAATGATGTCAAAGAGAGTTATGGGTAAGGCAAGCTTTTGCAATATCCAGGACGGCAAGGGCAGAATTCAGTGCTATGTAGCAAGAGACGATATCGGTGAAGAGAACTATGCAGCCTTCAAAAAGCTTGATATCGGTGATATCGTTGGCGTAACAGGTGTTGTCTTCAAGACAAAGACAGGAGAAACGAGTGTTCACGCAAAGGAGCTTATTCTTCTTTCAAAGAGCTTAAAGGTGCTTCCCGAAAAGTTCCACGGCCTTCGCGATCAGGAAACAAGATACCGTCAGCGTTACGTTGACCTTATCGTAAACCCCGAGGTTAAGGACACATTTATAAAGAGAAGCTTAATCTTAAAGGAAATCAGAAAGTTCCTTGACGACAGAGGATATCTTGAAGTAGATACTCCCGTACTCCATACACTTGAAATCGGAGCTTCCGCAAGACCTTTTGTAACTCACCACAATACTCTCGACATTGATATGTATCTGAGAATTGAAACCGAGCTTTACTTAAAGAGACTTATAGTCGGCGGCTTTGACAAGGTTTATGAAGTAGGTCGTATATTCAGAAACGAAGGTATGGACCCCAGCCATAACCCTGAATTTACAACTATTGAGCTTTATGAGGCTTATATTGACTATCATCAGCTTATGGATCTTGTTGAGGAGCTTTATACATCTCTTACAAAGAAAATCTGTGGCAGTGATGTAATTACCTATCAGGGCACCGAAATCAATATGGGCTCGCCCTGGCAGAGACTTACAATGGCTGAAGCTGTTAAGAAGTACGCAGGAGTTGACTACTACGACTGGAAGACTGACGAGGATGCAAGGCAGGCGGCAAAGGAAAAGCACGTTGAGGTTGAAAAGGATGCAACAAAGGGCGCAGTTCTTGTTGAGTTCTTTGATGCATATGTTGAAGAGAACCTTATTCAGCCCACATTTATCTATGACTATCCCGTAGAAAATTCACCTCTCGCAAAGCGCAAGGCAAGTGATCCTGCATTTACCGAGAGATTTGAATACTTTATCTACGCAAGAGAAATGGGTAACGCCTTCTCCGAGCTCAATGATCCTATTGACCAGAGAGGCAGATTTGAAAAGCAGGTTGCCGCAAAGCGTGCACAGCCCGGCGGTGAAAACGCAAGGGTTGACGAGGACTTTATTACGGCACTCGAATACGGTATGCCTCCTACGGGCGGTCTCGGCTTCGGTGTTGACAGACTCGTAATGCTTCTTACAGACTCATTCTCTATCCGCGATGTACTTCTTTTCCCCACAATGAAACCCGAAGAGTGATTGCAAAACAAGTTTTGCAAAGTTAGGAGTTAGGAGTTAGGAATTAGGAATGATTTTGGTTTTTCTTAATATATTTCTTATTCTGAATCTGGAGTTGTGATTAATGAAATTCAAAGGTGAAGAGGTTACCTTCCTTGGATGGCTTGACAATGTCTGGTACCATTACAAGGCAGGGATTATAATCGGATTCTGTGCTCTTGTTATGTTTATTGCCTGCACAACTCAGTTTGTGACAAGGGATGAACACGACGTATTTGTCTACTGTGTCGGCGACTTCGGTCTTTCTGCCGAGGCAGGGGATAAGTTTATGCAGGAAATGCAGGAATCCTTTACAGTTGACACAAGCGGTGACGGCAAAAGGGTGGTTGACCTCAAGATTGACAAGTTTGTTATGACCGAGGATGCAGGCGGCAAAAAGTTTGTATACAACCCCTCAGAGCAGTTATCCATAACCGAAAGATTTAACCTTGAGCTTGCAAGCGGCGACTGTGTAATTTACATTATGGAGCCCAATTTCTTCAAGGGAAATCTTGACTATCTTGCACTCTTGGAAGAGGAGCTGGGATATGAGCCCGAAAACGCACTTTACGGCAAGGGAATTGTTCTTTCCGACCTTCCTTCCTACAAGGCGACCTTCACTCTTTCCTATTTTCCCGAAAACTACATCATATGTCTTGCCGACAGGGAAGAAAGATATGATGACACTTACTATGAAGGAAACGTAGAGTTTTTAAAGAACTTAATTGAATACAAGCTCGTTTCCTGACACAAATTTTGTAATAATATTGCGGAATTGCTTGCCGTACGTAAAGCACTTCCGTATAACATATTATTAAAGGATTAAAACAAATACTAAATTCGTAAAGGAGGAACGTGTCAATTACAAAGATTGATACATACTGATTATGAAGAAGTTTTTATCTTATGCTCTCGTAGCAATGATGCTTGTTGCAGTTGTTGCAGTAAGCGCATCCGCCCTCACTTGGGGTCACGGCGAAGGTCTCTGGGTACACGAAGGTGCTTCCTACAGTGACGCTCAGCCTACAGCTCTTTCTCCCGTAGTTGTTACAAACAATGACGACGGTTCCATCACTGTTGAACAGGGTGGTTACTGGAAGGGTCCCTACCTTGACGGTGGTGTTTACACAAATGAACTCGTAGGTCTTGACGGTCTCTCCGTTGAACTCTACTTCGAAAAGGCACCTGTAGCTACAAATGACTGCTGGTTTGCTATTCACCTTCTTGACAAGTCTCAGCTCTTCACAACAGATGCTAACACACTTGGTTACAAGAACCTTATCAGATTCGTAGATCCTAAGATGGAATACTATGCACCCTCTTGGGGCGGCAACGGTGCTTCCGAAATCGGTGCTAACGACAACATCTTCGCTATCGTTACAGGCGATACAATCAAGATGGATGTTAAGTATGAACTCGGTCAGTACATTGTTACTTACACACACACAACAGGCGATCTCGTAAGATCCTTTACAGTTCCTGCTGACAAGACACTTGATGTCAGCAAGGAAGTATTCAACGCTACTGGTAAGGCATACCTCTCTATCTGCGGTTCTCTTCTCGGCCCCGAAAGCGACTGGAAGTACACTGTTAAGGTAACTGAAGGTGTTGGTCTTACAGACGAACAGATCGCTGCTCAGGCATTCGAACAGGGCAAGTCCGTAAACAAGGCTTCCATCGAAGGCTACGCAGTTGCTATCGAAGGTCACAAGACAGCTGCTCTTGCTGCTCTCGAAGGCAAGAACTATGCTGAAGACGCTGCTATCAACGAAGCACTCGCTGATCTTGATGCTGCTATCGCTGATGCTGAAGCTGCTAAGGCTGACATCGTTGCAGCTACTGATGAAGAAGCATCCGCTGCTGCTCTTGCAAAGGCTGAAGCTGCTAAGGCTGCTGCTGCTGCTGCACAGGCTACAGTTGAAGAAATGGCTGAATATCTCGAAGCACCTGTTGAAGATGCTCCCGCAGATGAAGCTCCCGTAGTTGATCCCGCTCCCGTTGTTGAAGATGAAGCAGAAGGCCTCGGCGTTCTTCCCATTATCATCATCGTTGTAGTTGTTATCGCTGTTATCGTTGTTGTTGTTCTTGTTTCCAAGAAGAAGAAGAAGGACTAATTTAAACGGTACGGTTTATATAACAGATTAACTGAATAACTTTAGAGGGCACGCTGTACGGCACGTGCCCTCTTTCTTTCTCTTTACTGAAAAGAGAAAGAAAGCAAAGAGAAAAGAATTCACGGGCAAGTTTCTTATGAAAACAAGCTCTTATATTCGCTCAACTAACCCCGTTTGGTCGGCATAAATCCGACCGACCAAACTAAGACGGAAGGTTCATAAATGTCGGAGAGATTTTACTGCGTTGTCGCAGCACCCGTGAGTGTATATTGCATTTGTCGCTCTGCGAACATAACCGCGATAGCGGACGATAGAGTGTGTTTGTTAGTGGCAGACTGCATAACGTAAAAAAACGATGCCGTTGAGATAAACAAGCCTCCGCGGCTGTCGTCGCTCCGAAGTCGGGGAGAACCGAAAACTCTGGTTTTTGCGAGGATTAAGTCCGACGAGCCAGACGACATTGAGCGGGCGGTTTTGGTACTTTTGTCGATACAAAAGTACAGAAATAACTGTTTAAACCAAAATGTTAAGCGACACCTAAAGCCTGTTTAATTGCGAGTGTTTACCGTGATATTGCTGTCGGGCTTTCTCGACAAAAAATCTCCCCGACGGCAGTCGGGGAGATTTCGGTAATACCTAAAATAAACTACGCGTTAGCATTAAGCCATTCTTCAGCCTTCGCCTTGGACATTCTTGTAATGTCTTCCTTGGCGTGGACAGAAGCTTCGCCGCCGTTTACATAAAGAAAATAGAGACCCTCGGGAGTCTGATAGAGGGATTCTTCGTAGCCGTCAGCATCGCCGAAAGCACCGAAGGTTACCTTCTTTACAAGTGTTGCAGTAGCTGTGTCGTACTCTTTCTTGCAGATAATCTTCTTCATTTGTCATACCTCCTGTATTAATTTTTTTAATTTGTACCTGTTGAACCGAAGCCGCCTTCGCCTCTGACTGTGTCCGAAAGCTCGTCACACTCTGTAAATTCTGCGGCAAGGAAGGGGAGAATTACGAGCTGTGCTATACGTTCACCGTCACAAATCTCCTGTGGAGTGCTCGAATGATTGTGAAGCGCCACCATAATTTCGCCCCTGTAGTCGGCATCAATAACACCTACTTTGTTTGCGGGTGCAAGTCCTTTTTTTGCTGCAAGACCGCTTCTTGCAAAGATAAATCCGCCATATCCTTCGGGAATTTCCATTGAAAGATAGGTGTGTATGAGCTTTGTTTCGCCGGGTGCTAAAGTCAGAACGCCGTCGGTTACGGCATAAAGGTCGGCACCTGCCGAAAAGGGTGAGCCGTAGGTGGGAATTTTTGCACGGTTATCAAGCTTTTTGAAATTAATCTGTGCCTTCATATTATTCTCCTGAAATTCATTCTTTATCATTATTATACTCCTAAATAATGAATAATTCAATAATATTTAAAAGCTTAAAAATAATAGTTGACTTTTTTATAAATTGTGGTACAATATTTTAGGAATTTTTTGTCGGAGGATGAAAATGCTTGGCGTAATTATAAATTGCATAACGGTTATAATCGGCAGTATTGTAGGTATGACCTTCAAAAATTTAATACCCAAAAAGGTTACCGACGGCATTATGACGGGTATCGGTCTTTGTACCGTTTATATCGGCATCAGCGGTGCACTTAAAGGGGAAAATACCCTTGTGCTTATCCTCTCCGTAGCTTTAGGTGCGGCAATAGGCTTTACCTGCGACCTTGACGGTAAAATCAATGCCTTTGCGGACTTTGCAACGAAGCCCTTTAAAAAGGATGACGGCTCAAAAACAGCCGAGGGCTTTGTCACAGCCTGCCTTATTTTCTGTGTCGGTGCTATGACTCTTGTCGGCTCCTTGCAGGCAGGTGTAAACGGCGACAATACTACCCTTATTACCAAAGCCTTCCTCGACCTTATTTCGTCACTTGCACTTGCTTCGACGTTTGGCGTGGGTGTACTCTTGTCAACGGTATTTGTGCTTGTTTTCCAAGGCGGGCTTGTGCTTATATCCACCTTTGCGGGCGAGTTTCTCACTCTCTGTATGCAGAATGAAATGATTTGCGTCGGTTCCGTAATTATAATCGGTCTCGGACTTAATATTATCGGCGTATCAAAAATAAAGGTTGCAAACTTTATCCCCGCTATGTTTATAGCTCCCGCAATTACACCCCTGCTTAATAAATTTGTTGAATTGGTTTCTTAAAGAGGTAAGTAAAAAATGGTAAATGTTGCCCATAGAAGGGTAAATCCCTTTTCTTTTGTCCTTGAATTTGTAAAAAAGAATACAGTAATGGTAATTGCCTTTTGTGCGGCATTTCTTACAAGTCTTATTGTACCCGTTGATAGAGAATATCTCGGGTATTTTGACTGTAAAACGCTGGTCTGCCTTTTCTGTGTGTTAGCAGTTGTGTGTGCACTTAAGAATATTAATTTTTTTTATATGCTTGCACGTAAAATTGTTACACTCTTCAAAAATGCAAGACTCAGCATTCTTGCCCTTGTGTATATAACCTTTATCGGCTCAATGCTTATTGCCAACGATATGGCGCTTCTTACCTTCCTGCCGTTGGGATATTTTTTCCTTTCTTCGACGGGCAAGGAAAAGTATATGGCATTTACCTTTATAATGCAGAATATTGCCGCAAATCTCGGCGGAATG
>CAZTNR010000008.1:8536-40546 GCA_964614955.1 uncultured Oscillospiraceae bacterium
CGGCGGTATGCTGACACCCTTCGGCAATCCTCAGAATCTTTATATATATTCGGCATTCAATATCCCGACAGTGGAATTTATGGGAATTATGGCACCGCCTTTTGCGCTGTCTGTTGTTCTTATAACCCTTTGCTGTATTGTTTTCGTAAAGCCGGAGCCCCTTACTCTTACGGATGAGAAGATAAGGCTCAGTCCTTCAAGAACTGTTCTTTATCTTGTGCTCTTTGCACTTTCAATAGTTATAGTTTTCCGTGTGATACCTTATCAGATAGGTCTTGCGGTTATTCCCTTGGTGCTGTTTTTTGCCGACAGAGAATCCCTCAGAATGGTTGACTATCCGCTTCTTCTTACATTTGTTTTCTTCTTTATCTTTGCAGGCAATATGGCAAGAATTGATGTGGTACGCGACTTCTTCTCGTTTTTACTTGATAAAAGCACACTTCTTTTCAGCGTATTTTCCTGTCAGGTGATAAGTAATGTGCCCTCGGCAATCCTTTTGTCGCAGTTTACCGACAACTACCGAGAGCTTCTTGTGGGCGTCAACATCGGTGGTGCAGGAACTTTAATTGCATCCCTTGCAAGCCTTATTACCTTTAGGGAATATGTGTCTCACAACCCGGGTAAGGCGATGAAGTATATAGCACAGTTTTCGGCATTTAATTTTGCTTTTCTTGCCGTGCTTACGGTGTTTATGATGATAATAATGTAACATAAAAGTCGCCCGTAAGGGCGTTTCGCTTAAGAAATAAAATAAAGTCAGCAAGCTGAAGGTTTGCTGACTTTTTATATTTTGTGTGCTTGGGAGTGTTTCGGCACTGCGGTGCCGACCTTCTTTTGAAGGCAAAAGCGCTCCACTCAACAGGAAAGTTAGTGCGTAATGCGGTTGTAGGGGACGGCGGCTTGCGAGCCGCAGGGGTGGCGGTGAGCCACCGCGGGCTATTCACGGTACATCCACGAAATAAAACAACTTTCAGTGTCGCTTAACAGGCTTTTGATTAAACCGTTATTTTTGTACTTTTGTGTCGCCAAAAGTACCAAAAACGCCCACTCATTTTCGGCTCCACTCCGGTCGCGGCGAAGCGCCGCCGCAATATTGCCGATTTTGGTCGGCATAAATCCGACCGCCAAAATCGGCGCAGCACAGTCATTTTGACGGCATACCGAAAACCGTCAAAATGACGTATTTGCTGTCGGGCTGTCCCGACCCGTGGTGGCTTAACTCCTCACAGCACGGGGCGTTTTGGGTGAAGAATAAAGCAGAGGTTTTCGCGCAAAGGTGAATGAGTTTACGTTGTTGCGTATATGCAACGCAAACGGAATAACTTAAGCGACACCAAAGGTTTGTTTACATCCGAGACAGGGCGTGGATTTGCCGTCGGGCTTTCCCGACTCGCTCTGCGAACGTAACCGCCCTTCGGGCGGACGATAGAGTGAGTTTGTTAGTGGCAGAGCACTATAACGCTGTATGAGTGCAGACGTTGAGAGTTAAAATAGCCTCCACGGCTTTCGGCGCTTCGTAGGTCGCCGTTGGTAGCGAGTTGCTACAGCGGTGCAGAAAAGTAAGTTTTTTGTCGGGTGTGATGTCGGACTGAGCGACCGGAGTGGAGCCGAAAATGAGTGGCGACTTTTGGAGCTTTTCTTCGCAGAAAAGCGGTAAAAAGACTACGGTTTTCGCCGTAATTAAGTTTACAAACAAGAATAGTATCAACACAAACAACTCAAACCTCAACCTCCATCCCATCAAACGACACAAGAAAACCGACATCCTTTGCTATCGGCACAAGCTCATCGTAAGAAATGTGACCGTTGTGGGAAAAATGATTGAGTATAAATACCGTGTTTTCGTCGGCACAGCCAAGCTCTGAAAGAAGCTCCTTGACCCTTACACAGTCGTTTACGTTCATATGGGCGTGACCTGCACTTTCTGCAATCCCCATAGTGCAGTCAAGGGAAACAAGATTGAAATAAGGCTTGTTCTTTTCAAGATACTCACTCGTTTCGTCGAGAAAATAACCTGTGTCGTGACCGTAGAGCATACGTTTTTCACCGTCGGAAATCTCGTAAATGTAGGGGTAGGTCTTAAAGTCGTGGTTTGCCTTGTAGGGAACAACCTCAAAGCCGTCAATAAGCTTCTTTTCAAAGGGGGCAATTTCAAACAGCTTCCATATGCCTCTGTCCTTGACACCGCTTTTTCTAAGCTCATCAAAGATAAGGTCTATAGTCGGCATCGAGCCGTAGATGTGAAAGTCAGGTAGGTCGTGTACAACAAATCCCTTTGAGCGCACGTTTATTGTCGGGGTGTGAAGATGATCTGCGTGCTTGTGGGTGATAAGCACGTGCTTTATATCATCAAGAGGAAGACCTAAAAACTGATAGTGATAAAGAGTGTCGGGAGGCATATCGACAAGAAGCCTGCCGTTGACAAGTGCCTGACTTCTTGTTCTAATGTTTCTGCCGCCTGTCTTTTTGCTGTATCTGCAGGTATCGCAGCTGCAGTAAAGCGCGGGAATGCCTTCGGCTGCGGCTGTGCCGTAATATTTAAGCTTCATATTCTGCCTCCGTTTAATTTTCTTTTTTTTGCCATATAATAATGAGTGTGCCGTCAGCTACGCTTATGCTCGCCCTGTTTCCGATAAATTCGTTGCTTACACCGAGAGTTGGAGAATCGGAGTCGAGGACGGCATCTGAGAGCTCGTATTTAAGCCCTTTTACATTAACGCCCACGGCTTTTCCCGACAGGGTGAAAACAGAAACAAAGCCCTTTTCGTTTTCGTTAAATTCAAGTGCCGAGTTGTGTATTGCCTTGACATAATATTCACCGTCGGTAAGAGTAATGTCGCAGCCCTTTTGCGCATAGGAGGCTGCAAGTGTAAGGTTTGCAACCGTGTGCTCAAGCCTTTTTCCGCCGAGAGCACCGCAGATTATAAATTTTTCGCAGCCCTGTTCTATGCCCTCGATTATCGCAAGCTCCGTGTCTGTGTAATCCTTTTCGGCAGGAAATCTTTTTATGTTGGCGTGATCGGGTATTTCTCCGATAGTGTCAAAGTCCCCTAAGAGTATGTCGGGGGAAATTCCGCGCACAGTCAGATGATGATAGCCTGCATCGGCGGCAATTATAAGGTCGTTTTCGTTTTTTGAAATACTGCCGTAAAATTCACCTGCGGCAAAAATATAGCATATGTTATCCAAGCCTTGCACCTGCCTTTGGTTTTCTTTAAAAAGTATAGCATACTGTTAAAAAAAAGGCAATAATTATTGCAATTTTTTGGTAAATTCACAAAATACTAACATACGGGGTTTAATAGTGTTGTATAATTATTACAGCAAATTTTGGGAGGTTGAAAAATGGCATCCGAAATGCTTGAAAAAATACTCGAAGCCGAGGAAACGGCTTTGAAAAAAAAGAAAGATGCCGAGGCAAAGGCTGCGGCGATTATAGATAACGCCGGCGCTGAGGCAAAAACGATTGTCTTATCGGCAAAAAAGCAGGCTCTTGAAAAAGGAAAGGCGGCACTTGAGGAGTGCGAAAGGAAGGCGAAGGAGCTTTCCGAAAAGAGTCTTGAAGAAGCAAAAAAGGTCTGCGAGGATATGAGAAAGAATGCAGCCTTGAAGCAGGATGAATGCACAAGGCTTATTGTTGAAAAGCTTATTGGTTAAAAAGATGAGCTTTTTGGAGGTGATTGTTTTTGTCAAAGCTTAAAATGCTTAAATTTGAAGCGGCGACTTTAAAGAGCTTTGGCTCGGTTCTTATAGGCAGTATGCAGAAATTAGGAGTGGCACAGCTTGAAAAGTCGGAGGACGAACGTCTGTCTGAGGCTTCCTTTGCCGACAAGGTTTCCCTTTACGAAAAGAATTGCGAGACGGTTACTCTTGCTATGGATATTCTTAAGGAAAACGGTGCTTCTTTCGGCGTAGGTATGTTTTCGGGAAGAAAGGCGCTTACAGATGCCGAGTTTTCCCTGATGTCCGAAGGGTGCGCCGAGTCCCTTGACGAATGTAAAGAAATCATAAGACTTTCCAAGGAAATATCCGAAGCAAGGGCAGAGGTGATTAGATTGTCCTCTCTTAAGGATTCCCTTGAGGTCTGGAAGGGGCTTGATGTCGGCGCAAGAGCCTCAGGTACTCGTACCTGCTCTGTGATGCTTGGTACTTTCCCGAGAGAGTATTCTAAAGAAGAGCTTCTTTCGGCAATTGCCGAGGCACTTCCCGATGTACGTGAGTTTACCCTTGAGATTTACCATTCCTCAAAGGAGATAACCTCCGTCTGCTTTATCTGTCACAGGTCGGTGGAAAAGGAGCTTTCTTCGTTTATCCGTTCCATTTCCTTTATGTCTCTTTCGGAAATACCGAATGTGAGCACCCAAAGTAAGCTGTCTGAGCTTGAAGCAAATATAGAAGGTCTCTCGAAATCGGTATCCGAAAAGAAGGAAAAAATAAAAGCCTTTGTTTCAAGGTCTGAGGACTATAAGTTTGCCCTTGACCTGTTTACGGTAAAGGCTGACGAGTATAAGGCTCTCAGCCAAGTCGGACGCTCCGGCTCTACACTTTATCTTACGGGATATGTTCCCGAAAAGATGACGGGAAAGCTTTCAAGGGCTGTTGAAAAGTGCGGCGGCGCAATTCTCTTTTCGGAGCCGTGTGAGGATGACGACGTTCCGGTGCTTCTGTCCAACGGCAAGTTCTCGGAGCCCTGCGAAACCATAGTTGAAATGTATGCAACCCCTGCAAAGGGTGATATTGACCCGTCGTCTGTTATGTCCTTCTTTTACTATCTGCTGTTCGGTATGATGCTCTCGGATGCAGGCTACGGACTTATAATGGCAGTCGGCACTTTTGTAATACTGAAGAAGACGAATGTCGAGGGCAGCTTAAGGAAGATGCTGTGGATGTTCTTCTACAGCGGCATATCAACGGTGATATGGGGCGCACTCTTTGGCAGCTGGTTCGGAGACATAGTTCCCGTTGTCTGCAGAGAATTCCTTGGTATTCAGAATCCGCCGAGCGTTGCTCTGTGGTTTGAGCCTATTGCAGACCCTATTAAGCTTTTGCTTTTCTCGTTCTGTATAGGTATTGCCCATCTTTTCTTAGGTCTTTTGGTTCTTTTCTATATGAAATGGAAGGACGGCGACAGGGTCGGAGCAATATTTGATACAATACCTATTATAATGACGGTTCTCGGTGCGGCACCTCTGGCGGGAAGTATTCTTACAAGCGTTCCTGCACCTATTATGGAGGTTGCAAAGTATCTTGCAATTGCGGGCGTTGTTCTCATAGTGCTGACAAATTCCCGTTCGTCTAAGAATATACTTGCACGTCTGGGCGGCGGTCTTTACGGACTATATAATATAGCCTCGGGGTATCTTTCGGATATTCTGTCATATTCAAGGCTTCTTGCACTCGGTCTTGCGACGGGCTCAATTGCATCCGTCGTAAATATGCTTGGTGTTATGCCTCAGAATATGGTGCTTAAGACGGTGGTATTCATAATAGTATTTATAGTTGGGCATACGCTTAATATGGCGATAAATGTTCTCGGTGCATATGTTCACACAAACAGACTTCAGTTTGTTGAGCTCTTTTCAAAGTTCTATGAGGGTGGAGGAAGAGACTTCAATCCCTTAAAATTAAATACAAAATATTTCAAACTCAAGGAGGAAAATTCAAATGATTAGTACAGGTCTTGTTATTGCAGTAGTGGGTGCGGTTCTTGCAGCCCTTGTTTCGGGTATCGGTTCGGCGAAGGCGGTCGGTATGGTTGGTGAGGCAGCAGCGGGTGTTGTTGCTGAGGATCCTTCAAAGTTCAGTAAGGTGCTTGTTCTTCAGCTTCTTCCCGGTACACAGGGTCTCTACGGTCTTCTTACAGCCGTACTTGCCCTCAGCCAGCTGGGCGTTCTCGGCGGAAACGCACTTGAGCTTTCCCTCTCTCAGGGTATTGCTTATTTTGCGGCTTGTATGCCTATTATGATTGTTGGTTATTTCTCTGCAATTGCGCAGGCAAGAGCAGCCGTTGCAGGTGTTGGTATCGTTGCAAAGAACCCGTCTCAGAACGGTAAGGCAATCACAATGGCGGCGATGGTTGAAACATACGCTATTCTTGCACTTCTTGTTTCAATTCTCGTTGTAAACGGTCTTAAGTAATTTATAAATTGGGAGAATTCCAATGGACGGACTTACAAATATAATTGCAAAAATCACTGAGCAGAATAATGCAGAATGTGCTGAAATTTTAGAGAATGCAAATAAGTCGGCACAGGATATTCTGGCAAAGGCAAGGCTTGAAGCAGAGAAAGAGGCGGACAGCATAAGAGCCGAATACGACGCAAAGGCTTCGGTTGCCGCTTCAAAGGCAGAGTCGGGAGCTGAAATTGAGTACAAGAGGGCAGTGCTTAAAGCAAAAAGCGAGCTTATTGTCGACTGTATCGAAAAGGCAGTAAAGAGTATTTCGGACAGTAGTGTCGAGGTTTATTTCGGATATATCGAAAAGCTTATAATGTCAAATGCTCTTGTGGGTGAAGGACGTCTTGCCGTTTGTGAAACGGATAAAAGCAGACTTCCGAAGGGCTTTGTTGATGCTGTTAACGAAAAGCTGTCTGACGGCAAAAAAATAGTGCTTTCCGCCAAGACAATTGATGAATCGGGCTTTGTTATCGAATATGACGAAATGAAGGTTGACTGTACATTCTCTTCGCTTATCGACGACAAGCTTGACGAAATCCGTGACAGTCTCAGTTCTGTTCTGTTTGCATAGGAGGGCGTTTATGAAGGACACCGAATTTGCCTATGCCGTAGCAAGGATAAGAGCAAACGAATACAGACTTCTTTCTTCAAATACAATAGAGTCGTTAATTGGCGCCTCTGACTATAAGGAGGCACTTAAAATCCTGTCCGAATCGGGATATGACAACATCAATTCCGACAATGAGGACGAGGTGCTGACAAGAGTGCAGAGACAGGCATTTGACCTTGTCTGCGAATCAGCACCCGATAAAAGCTGTCTTGACTTTCTTATCGTGAAGAACGATTTTCACAATCTCAAGGCGATTCTGAAATGCATTTATTCGGGCACTTCACCCGACTTATATTTGCTGACTCCGAGTATTGTGGAGCCTTCTGTATTAAAGACGGCTGTTGAATCCAAGGACTACTCGCTTCTTCCCGAATATCTTTCGGATACGGCAAAAAGGGCATACGAGCTCTTAATGCTTACGGGTGACGGTCAGAGCCTTGAGGTTTACCTTGACAAAAAGGGTATCGAGGCATCCGTTTATCTTTCAAAGCAGACAAAGGATGAGTTTTCAATAGGCTTATCACTTGTTATGGCATACCTTGCCAATATCAAAATTGCCCTCAGATGCTTAAGGACAGGGAAGAAAAGTGATTTTGTTTCCGAGGCACTGGCAGACGTTGAAGACTTTGATAAGAAAGCACTTTGCGAAGCCGTATCTTTAGGCGAAGAGGAGCTTTGCCGCTTTGTGCGCTCACTTGGCTATGAAGTACTTGCCGAGAGTATAAAGAAGGGTTATGCCGCCTTTGAAAAGGTAAGCGACGATATGATAATTGAAAGAGTAAAGGAAGCAAAATACAAGAGCCTTGGCGTATCCCCGCTTGCGGCGTATTATTTTGCCGCCGATGCTGAGGTCAGAAGTGTGAGAATTATTCTTTCCTGCAAGAAAAACGGCTTTAACAGCGAAAATATCAGGGAAAGGGTGCGTGAGCTTTATGTATAAAATAGCGGTTGTCGGGGATAAGGACTCGATCTACGGCTTTGCATCACTCGGGCTTTCCATTTTCCCCTGTGATGATATAACAAATGCTTCCAAAACCGTAAGAGAGCTTGCCAAGGACGGTTATGGAGTAATCTACGTTACCGAGGAGCTTTTTGAAGGGCTTTCCCAGGAAGTGGAATACTACAGAGACAAGCCCCTGCCTGCCATAATACCCATTCCCGGAGTCAAGGGAAATACGGGCGTCGGAATGAGAAATGTTTCCGTTTCTGTAGAAAAGGCAGTGGGGTCTGACATAATTTCTTAGGAAATTGGTCAGAAATTGGGAATTAGAAATTAGGAATGTAGGGGCGAGCCTTGGTTGTCCGTGATTTGCTGTAATTCTATAAACAAGTTTTTTATAAATAAATCAAATAATTTGAGGTTATTATAAATATGTCAACAGGAAAAATATTGAAGGTATCAGGTCCTCTTGTAATTGCTGAGGGAATGCGTGACGCGAATATGTTCGACGTTGTACGTGTTTCCGACAAGAGACTTATAGGTGAAATAATTGAAATGCACGGGGATAAAGCCTCGGTGCAGGTATATGAGGAAACGTCGGGACTCGGCACAGGTGAGCCTGTTGTATCTACGGGTGCACCGCTTTCCGTTGAGCTCGGCCCCGGTCTTATCGGCTCGATTTTCGACGGTATTCAGAGACCTCTTGACGATATTATGCGCATCTCGGGTAACAATATTGCCCGCGGCGTTGAGGTTGCGTCCCTTAAACGCGATAAGGTATGGAAATTCACACCCTGCGTTGAAGTTGGCGCGAGCGTTGTGGCAGGGGATATTGTGGGTACTGTTCAGGAAACAGATGTGGTTCTGCACAAAATAATGGTTCCTTACGGCGTAGAGGGCGTAGTTACTTCTATAAAGGAGGACGAATATAAGGTTGACGAGGTTGTCTGTGTTATAAAGACAAATAAGGGCGACTACAATATGACACTTATGCAGAAGTGGCCCGTAAGACGCGGACGACCCTATGCAAAAAAGCTGTCACCCGACAAGCCCCTTATCACAGGACAGAGAGTTGTAGACACAATGTTCCCCATAGCTAAAGGCGGTGTTGCGGCTATTCCCGGGCCCTTCGGCAGCGGCAAGACGGTAACTCAGCATCAGCTTGCAAAGTGGGCGGAAGCTGATATTGTTGTATACATCGGCTGCGGAGAGCGCGGAAATGAAATGACAGACGTTCTTAATGAATTTCCTGAGCTTATCGACCCGCATACGGGCAAGAGCCTTATGGAAAGAACGGTGCTTATAGCAAACACATCGGATATGCCGGTTGCTGCCCGTGAAGCATCTATTTATACAGGAATAACAATCGCCGAATACTTCAGAGATATGGGCTATTCCGTAGCACTTATGGCTGACTCAACAAGCCGCTGGGCAGAAGCTTTACGCGAGATGTCGGGACGACTTGAGGAAATGCCGGGTGAAGAAGGCTATCCTGCATATCTCGGCTCACGTCTTGCTCAGTTCTACGAAAGAGCAGGCAGAGTTATATCCCTTGGCTCCGAGGGCAGGGAAGGAGCACTAAGTGCAATCGGTGCCGTATCGCCTCCCGGCGGTGACATCTCAGAGCCCGTTTCCCAGGCAACACTCAGAATTGTAAAGGTATTCTGGGGACTTGATGCAAATCTTGCATATAAGAGACATTTCCCCGCAATTAACTGGCTGACAAGCTATTCACTATATCTCGATCTTCTTTCCGACTGGTTCAAGGAAAATGTAGCCGAGGACTGGATGGTGCTGAGAGGTCGTATGATGAGCCTTCTTCAGGATGAAGCAACCTTGGATGAAATAGTAAAGCTTGTCGGTATGGATGCGCTGTCTTCCTCCGACAGACTCAAGATGGAAACGGCAAGAAGTATCCGTGAGGACTTCTTACATCAGCTTGCCTTCCACGAGGTTGACACATACACAAGCCTTGAAAAGCAGCACCTTATGATGAAGCTTATCCTCAAATACTATGACGAGGCTGTTTCGGTTCTCGAAAAGGGCGGCGATATTGAAAAGATTTCGTCACTTGCAGTCAGAGAGCAGATTGGTCGATTCAAGTATGTTGAAGAAAAGGATATACGTGATAGTTACGAAAAGATAGATGCTGAAATCGTAAAGCAGATGCAGACAACTATTGTAAAGGAGGAATTCTGATATGGCAAAGCAGTACAGAACAATTGAAGAAGTATCGGGTCCTCTTATGCTTGTTCGCGGTGTTGAGGGCGTGAGCTACAACGAGCTCGGCGAAATCGAGCTTGAAAACGGCGAAAAGAGACGTTGCCGTGTTCTTGAAATTAACGGAAGTAACGCCCTTGTTCAGCTTTTTGAAAGCTCTGCGGGCATTAATCTTTCCAACAGTACAGTAAAGTTTCTCGGTCGTCAGATGGAGCTTGGTGTATCCGAGGATATGTTAGGACGAGTTTTCGACGGTCTCGGAAGACCTATAGACAACGGCCCCGAAATCATTCCCGAAAAGAGACTTGACGTTAACGGTGCGCCCATAAATCCCGCCGCAAGAAATTACCCCAACGAATTTATCCAGACGGGTATTTCCGCAATCGACGGGCTTAACACACTTGTACGAGGTCAGAAGCTTCCCATATTCTCAGCCTCCGGTCTTCCGCACTCAAATCTTGCGGCGCAAATTGCAAGACAGGCGAAGGTAAGGGGAACCGACGAGCAGTTTGCCGTTGTTTTTGCGGCAATGGGTATTACCTTTGAGGAGTCAAACTACTTTGTTCAGTCCTTCACCGAAACGGGTGCTATCGACAGAACCGTTCTCTTTATTAATCTTGCAAACGACCCTGCAATTGAAAGAATTGCAACTCCAAAAATGGCGCTTACTGCGGCAGAGTATCTTGCATTTGAAAAGAATATGCACGTGCTTGTAATTCTCACTGATATTACAAACTACGCAGATGCTCTTCGTGAAGTATCGGCGGCACGTAAGGAGGTACCCGGCAGACGAGGCTATCCCGGTTATATGTATACAGACCTTGCCTCCATTTATGAAAGAGCAGGCAGACAGCAGGGCAGAAACGGTTCAATAACAATGATACCAATTCTCACAATGCCCGAGGACGATAAGACCCATCCTATCCCTGACCTTACAGGCTACATCACAGAGGGTCAGATTATCCTTTCCCGTGACCTTTACAGAAAGGGTATTACTCCGCCCGTGGATGTACTTCCTTCGCTTTCCCGTCTTAAGGACAAGGGTATAGGCGAAGGCAAGACAAGAGCCGACCATTCAAACACAATGAACCAGCTTTTCTCGGCATATGCAAGAGGCAAGGATGCAAAGGAGCTTATGGTAATCCTCGGTGAATCTGCCCTTACAGATATTGACAAGCTTTACGCAAGGTTTGCGGATGAATTTGAAAAGAAGTATGTTTCTCAGGGGTATGATGCCGACAGAAGCATAGAAGAAACCCTTGATATTGGCTGGGAGCTTCTCAGAATTCTTCCCAGAAGTGAGCTCAAGCGTATTTCCGACCAGTTCCTTGATATGTACTATGAAAAAGCATAAGGGGTGAGATTATGGCTGTAATGAATGTCAATCCAACCCGAATGGAGCTTACAAACCTTAAAAGAAAGCTTGTAACGGCACGCAGAGGTCACAAGCTCTTAAAGGACAAAAGAGACGAGCTGATGCGGCGTTTTCTCGATATGGTAAGGGAAAACAAGGCACTGAGGCGTGAGGTTGAAGAGGCTATTCTCGAAGCAAACAGGCACATTTCGGTTGCCCGAAGTGTAATGTCCGGGCAGGCACTGGATGTGGCGCTTATGATGCCAAAGCAGTCGCTGAGTCTTGATGTTACGAGCAAAAATGTTATGAGCGTCAACATCCCTGTTTTTGATATTATGCTTCGCACCGACAACGAAAATGACGCATATTCCTACGGCTTTGCCAACACCTCAGGCGACCTTGATGATGCAGTACAGAATCTATCTGAGGTTTTCAAAAAGATGGTAAGGCTTGCCGAAATTGAAAAGTCCTGTCAGATGATGTCGGCAGAGATTGAAAAGACAAGACGAAGAGTAAACGCTCTTGAGCACGTTCTTATTCCTCAGTATACCGAAACTATCAAATTTATCTCGATGAAGCTTGATGAAAACGAAAGAAGCACAATTACACGTCTTATGAAGGTTAAGGATATGATGCTAAGGAAGCGGTGAGTCGGGACAGCCCGACAGCAAATTCACGGGCGGTTTTCGCAAAAAAATAAACCATCGGTGTCGCACAACGAACACCGTTTGGTCGGCATAAATCCGACCGACCAAACTCAGAGATGGGCTGGTTCGGACGACCGCAGGTCGTCCCTACAAGTTATGAATACAAAAAAGTCGGCAAACCAAAAGTTTGCCGACTTTGTATTTGTCTTTATTTAAACAACTTAGTTATTCTTAACACTAACCTCAAGCTGATTGTAGGGAATAACAATGCCGTTCTTTGTGAATTCTTCTCTGACCTTTTCAATAAGATCGAAGTGAAGAGTCCAGTAGTTTTCTGCCTTACACCATACTCTTGCGGTAATGTCAATACTGCTTGCATTGTGTGCAGATTCTCTGACAAAGGGCTCTGCAGGGTCTGTAAGTGTGTACATATGAGCCATAGCAGTTCTGAAGATAATCTCCTCAGCAAGTCTTGCATCGCTCTCATAGCTGATGGAGAATACAAGGTCAACTCTTCTGTTTTCGCAGTTGGAGTAGTTGACAACCGTGCTGTTGACAACAACGCTGTTGGGAATTATGATTTCCTTATTGTCGCCTGTTGTAATAACGGTATGGATAAGCTGAATATCCTTTACTGTTCCGACAGAGCCTGAGATGTCGATAACGTCACCTGTCTTGAAGGGGCGTGTCATAAGTATAAAAATACCGCCTGCAATATTGGAAAGCGAGCCCTGAAGTGCAAGGGCAACTGCCGCTGCAACTGCGGAAACACCTGCAATAAGTCCCGTTGTGGGAATACCGAGAAGACCGATTGCAATAATTGCGGTAAGTACTGTAATTGTGATTTTTGCGCTCTTTGCCAAAAATCTAATAAGGGAAACGTCAAACTTTCCGGGCTTTGTGAGTGTCTTTGTGATAATCTTGCTTGCGACCGTCGAAAGAACGAAGCCTGCAACGAGCACGATAACAAGCTTTATAATGACGGGAAGCACTGATGTGAGAAAAAATGTCATAACAAAATGATCCTTTCTGTATTGTTTACTTAATTTTAGCACAAATTTGCCCTTTTGCTATAGAGAATTTGTTAACTTTTAAAATATTTGTATCGACAAAGCGCAATTATTGTGTTATACTTATATTAACATATATTCCGAGGTAGAGCTATGGACAACATTTTTGTGAAGAATCTTCTTGAATATAAAGAAAAGTGCGACGCATTTATAGAGGGCGGCGGCTTAAAGACATTTCTTTCGTGCTTCGGTCTCGACAGTGAAATGGGAAAATACATTGATGTACTTTTGCGCCACTCAACGGGCGGTAAAAGAATCCGTGCCTATCTTACATCTCTCGGCTACGGCATTTTCAAGGGACTTGATAAGTCGGACGATGTTCTTGTACCCTCTGTGTCGTACGAGCTTTTCCAGACGGGAATTCTTGCCCACGACGACATAATTGACAACAGCGATTACCGCAGGTTCAAGCCAAGTATGCACAAGGATTTGGGAAACGGTCACGACGGTGTATCAAAGTCAATTTGTGTCGGCGACTTCGGTATAGTTGCGGCAATTGAAATACTTCAGAAGTGTCACTTTTCCGACCAAATAAAGCTAAGAGCCATTTCCTATCAGAATAATGTGTTCTCTTCAACAATTGCAGGGGAGCTGAAGGATATAGAGTTTTCATATGCCGACAGGGTAGAGGAAGAGGATATACTCTCTATGTACAGGCTCAAAACGGCGCAGTATACTGTCTCGGGTCCTCTTGTTCTCGGTGCTGTTCTTGCAGGTGCAAGTGACGATGAAATAAATGCCTTGAGAAGCTTTGGCGATGCGGTGGGTATTTCCTTCCAGATAAGAGACGATATTCTCGGAATGTTTGGTGATGAACAAAAAATAGGAAAATCAATTACCAGTGATATGTGCGAGGGCAAAAAGACGGTGCTTATTTCTCACTTTGACATAACAGCTGACGAGGACACAAAGCAAAAATTCTATTCTGTATACGGAAAAGAAGACAGCGGCGAAAATGAGCTTTGTTTTGTCAGAGAAATCTTAAAGAGCACAGGCTCTCTTGAATATGCCGAAGGGCTCTGCAAGGAATATACCGAAAAGGCTCTTTGCGTTCTTGATTCTTTGAAGCTTTCTTGTGACAGCAGACAGCTTCTTTCGGGACTTCTTACATATATGACAAACAGAAATAACTGATATCGGGGTGTTAACTATGGCAGAAAAAGCAACAGAACTTCGCCACGTCGGCGTAATTATGGACGGCAACCGCCGTTGGGCTAGACAGCACAAGCTTGATGCTGTAATCAAGGGTCACGAAAAGGGCGTTGACAAGTTTATGGAATTATGTATGTGGTGTCAGGAGCGTTCTATCAAGCATCTGACGGTCTATGCCTTTTCCTATGACAACTGGAACAGAACAAACGATGAGGTCGACGGTCTTATGGACCTTATGGAACGCTTCTTTACAAGTAAGGTACAGACCTGTATAAACAGAGGTATAAGACTTGTTCCCATAGGAAACTTCTCCGTAATGAAGGACAAGAACAGAGAAACCCTCCTTAAAGCCGCCGAGATGACAAAGGACTGCACATCGCTCACCGTGAATGTAGCCATAAGCTACGGCGGACACGACGAAACGGTGCGCGTTGCAAAGAAAATCGCCGAGGATGCAGTGGCAGGAAAAATCAAGACCGAGGAAATTACCCCCGACCTTTACATAAAGTATCTTGACCTTGCGCACTCACCTGAAATGGACTTAGTTATCCGCACGGGCGGCGACAAGCGTCTGTCGGGCTTTTTCCCCTGGGAAACGGCATACAGCGAATTATGCTGTCTCGATGTGCTCTGGCCCGATTTTACCCACGAGCAGTTTGACTATGCCGTGGATGAGTTTTATGAGAAGGTCAGGATTAACAAAGGCAAGTGATATGGAGTTAGGAGTTAGGAGTTAGGAGTTAGGAGTTAGGAGTTAAAATCCCGCGAACGTTGTTCGCGGGATTTTTGTCGGTTATTCATTTGTGTTATCTTCTTCGTGAGCTTCTTCAAAAGTTGCTTCGACAGGCTCAGTGTCCGATGTGCCGCCTTCAATTGCGCACACGTCGCGGTAGAATGCCGCAACTGCCGCATGCTTATAGGGGTTCAGCCAGAGATAGCCGATGCCGAAGGTGATAGATGCAAGTATGTCCCAGCCGATAAAGCTGAAGTGCAGGCAAAAGAGTCTCCATTTGTTACCCGACATCATAGCCTTTGATTTTTCAATTGCCTGAGATGCCGTAAGGCTCGGATTTTCTGCAAGGATGTAGTCGGTCATCGCATAGCTGTAGCTTGCAACTATACCGGGAATGATAAAAAGAAGTGACCAAAGAAAAACGTAAATGGTACGAAGCAGGGCAGAAACAGCAGCTGTTGCCCAGTTCTTATAGTAGGAAAACAGAGTCCCAAGCTCGGCTTTTCCGTCAACAAGATCGAGGTTGAACTGTGCATAGCCTACAGACACAAAGCTGCCGATTATAAAATATGCGACTCCGAATGCAAGTGCTACCAGCGCTACGATAGCTGCAATACTTGCAATAAATGAAATTAAAGCAGGGTCAAGGGCAAAATTCCGACCGATAAATTTGAAATTCACACCCGCTTCAGTGCCAAGCTCAAGCTTAATCTGAGGTCCGCTTTTAGCGATACCGCCAAGAATGGAAGCGATAAGCCCGGCTACAAGTGCAAGCCACCATTTACCAGCGAGTGCTTCTCTTGCAGCTTTTCTGAAATCGAAAGCAAGCTTCATTATTTTAACCCAAGGTTACCTTGTGGTAATCCTTTTTACCTTTCTTGATTATTACGGGCTCGCCTGCGAAGAAGTCCTTTTCATAGGCTGTGGCAAAATCAACAACCTTCTTGTCGTTTACTGAAACGCCGCCCTGCTTGATAAGTCTCTTTGCTTCGCTGTTGGAGGGGCAGAGCTCTGTCTTTACGAGAAGATTGGAAAGGGAAATTTTACCCTCCGTGAAATCTTCATCGGAAAGTGCGGTGGCGGGCATATTGTCCATATTTCCGCCTGCGCCGAAGAGTGCACGTGCAGATTCGAGAGAAGCCTTTGCATCTTCTTCGCCGTGAACAAGGGCTGTAAGCTCATATGCAAGCTTTTCCTTAGCCTTGTTGAGCTCGCTTCCTTCAAGCTTTTCGTATTCTGCGATTTCTTCAAGAGACAGGAATGTGAGCATCTTCATACACTTGATAACGTCAGCGTCCGATACGTTTCTCCAGTACTGGAAGAATTCGTAGGGAGTTGTCTTGTTTCTGTCAAGCCACACTGCACCGTTTGCAGTCTTACCCATCTTCTTACCCTCGGAGTTGAGAAGAAGGGTGATGGTCATAGCGAAAGCATCCTTGCCGAGCTTCTTTCTGATAAGCTCGGTACCGCCGAGCATATTCGACCACTGGTCGTCGCCGCCGAACTGCATATTACAGCCGTATTCCTTGAAGAGATGGTAGAAGTCGTAGGACTGCATGATCATATAGTTGAATTCAAGGAAGGAAAGACCCTTTTCCATTCTCTGCTTGTAGCACTCGGCTCTGAGCATATTGTTTACGGAGAAGCAGGCGCCGACTTCGCGCAGAAGCTCAACATAGTTGAGACCGAGAAGCCATTCTGCATTGTTAACCATCATAGCCTTGTCTTCGCCGAATTCGATAAATCTCGACATCTGTTCCTTGAAGCAGTCGCAGTTGTGCTGAATCTGCTCGGCTGTCATCATACTTCTCATATCGGTTCTGCCCGAGGGGTCGCCGATGTGACCTGTACCGCCGCCGATAAGGGCGATAGGACGGTTACCTGCCATCTGAAGTCTCTTCATAAGGCACAGAGCCATAAAGTGACCGACGTGAAGTGAGTCTGCCGTTGGGTCAAAGCCGATGTATAAATCAGCCTTGCCGTTGTTAATAAGCTCTCTGATTTACTTTTCGTCTGTTACCTGAGCAATTAAGCCTCTGGCAACGAGTTCCTCGTAAATTTGCATTTATATTTCCTCCAGTCGAATGAGTATATAATCATTCATAAATATTCACATTATTTTACCATATTAAAGAACTACTGTCAAGCATTTTGGCAAATTTTGAAGGCCACGGTTTTGTGGAATTTTATGGACTCAATAATTATTATCTTGGTGATGCCGGATGCAGTATTTGTTACGGTAGGAATAATTTTGAGCTTGTTTATCCTACCTCCGACTTTTCTGCCGAGGAAATGACAAAAATCCGGTTGTAAGTTGATGCCGAATATGAGGATGAATACGGCTCGTTCTGCTTTGAAGAAATATATGATGTGGACTTTGAGCTGATTGAGAGATATACAGAATATGAGCTCAGCGACGGCGGCTTCATACTGTTTGACAACAGAGACGCCGGCGTTGTTGCAATATACACTACTCTTACGGATGTAATAATTACTTCCTCTATAGGCGGAGTACCTGTTAAGAGAATCGGTAATTTCCAGGTTGTTAACCCCTATGATTGTCCCAACATCAGAACGCTTCAGATACCTGCAAGCGTAACAGAAATCAGCCCCTATGCATTTGAAAATATCACTGATTTACCTCTTGACCTTACTCTTAAGGTACGTGACGGCTCTTATGCCCACGAATACGCAGAGCAGTACGCTGAGGAATACGGCTTTGATTATGAGATTATTCTCTACATTCCCGGCGACGTAACAAATGACGACAGCGTTGACCTTGCCGACGCAATTCTTCTTCTCCGGTACAGTATGTTCCCCGAGGATTATCCGATAGAATAAAAACTAATGTTAAATCCCTGCCGCAAGGCAGGGATTTGTCGTTGCTAAAGTATGAGATAAAAATTGTATTGGAATTATATCGTAGGGGCGGATGCCCACATCCGCCCGTTTGCGCTGTGTCCTTTGCTCACAAGCCCATTATATTACAAAGCTTTTTGCTGCGGGTCGATGTAGGCATCGACCCCTACGGTTTTTGTTGTTTTTCCAAAATATATGTTTGTCGGATTATTTTATGTTTTGCGATATGTTTGATATAATCAAACGCGATATATTTTGCCGTAGCAAAATGCGATATAGTCTTACATTCGTTCAACTGCGATATGATATAAATTCCTTTTCTCGTCCCGAAGGGACATATCTCGCCGCAGGTATATCGCTCACCCACGGTGTATATCGCAAATTCCGATAAGGAATTTATATCGCTGCAGCGTTACCAAAAAGGAAACGCTGCTCTCTTGCTTACATTCCCAGCAGCCCAAGTGCGCCGCATACAAAAACCTCACACCCAACTTCAAGAGCCCCTTCGTCAAAGGTTACCTTCGGACTGTGAAGAGGATAGACAAAGCCGTCTTTTCTGCTTCCTGCTGCCACTGCTATGCAGACAGACGGCACCTTCTGACTGATATATGCGAAATCCTCCGAGCCCTGTACCTTGGATTTTGTATCCTTGATTCTGATAACCCTGTCTTTTCCCAAAAGCTCAGACAGATTTTCTGAAACTGTGTTAAGAAGTGCTCTGTCGTTTATGAGTGTCGGACAGCCCGACGTGTATATAATTTCACTCCCACAACCAAAGGCAGAGCAGATTCCCTGTGTTGTCTCTTCAAGCCGCTTTTTGTAAAAGGCTCTCACTTCTTCGTCAAAGCACCTGAGTGAGCCCTTGAGTATAACATTGTCGGGAATTGCATTTGCGCTGTTTCCTCCCGAAATCTGACCGATTGTGAGAACCGCCTTGCTGTGGATTCCAAGCTCGTATGCCCTTATGTGCTCAAGGTCTGTAACAACCCTGCAGGCACAGGTAATAGGGTCAACACCGAGACTCGGGGATGAGCCGTGACAGCCTTTTCCCGTAATTTTTACTATAAAAAAGTCAGCCGACGGGGCAGAGGGGGTGTCGTATGACACAAGTACGCTTCCGGTGGGTATATCTGTATCGGTCATTACGTGAAGGGTGACGGCGCAGTCCACTCCGTCAAGGACACCGCACTCTGTTGCCTTTTGTGCACCCGACAGGATTTCCTCGGCAGGCTGAAATAACAGCCGCACATTTCCGCAAAGCTCGTTGCGAAAAGACTGTAAAACCTCGGCAGCGCCGAGAAGCATCGCCGTATGCATATCGTGACCGCAGGCGTGCATATTTCCGTTTTTCGAAGAGAAGTCAAGTCCTGTTTCTTCATTTATGGGCAGAGCATCAATGTCGGTACGTAAAAGCACGGTTTTATTTCCCTTGCCGTAAATGCTTGCAACAACCGTGTTCCTGCAAATAAAAGAGCACTCTACGCCGATGGTGCAGAGTGCCGAGTAGATATATTCGCTTGTTTTGTCGGTATCAAAGCCCGTTTCGGGGCATTTGTGAAGAAAACGTCGGTGATTAATCAGTTTTTGGTTTATTATCTTGCTTTTTTGCAAAATTTGCTTTTGCATATTATTTTTCACCCTTTATAATACGTCTGAGTTTGTTTATGACACGTTTTATAAATTTTATGCTTTCAAGCCTTGCGACGGTCATAACCGAGGTAAACTTATCACTTGTTATAATCCTGCCGTCTTTTTTTCTGATTTCCGAAACCTTGGCAATTATTTTTTCATCCGTCGTCGTTTCGGTCCAGTTCTGATTGTCGCCCTTGATTGTATACTGCCCGTTATTTATCTTCATTATACGGTGAAGAACATATTTTCCGTCGTCGCGTGTAAATAAAACAAGGTCGTACTTTTTAAGCTCTCCGACCTCAACAAGAATTACACAGTCCTCATCGGGAATAATTGTCGGCTTCATACTGATACCGCTCGGGTAAAACACAAACTGACCGCCGTCGCGGATTGCCTCAATTATAAAGGGGTGCAGCTCCTTCATACTTTTTTTTACGTTGGTGCTCATTCTTTCATTCCTTCATATGCCACATATGCAGCTTCAATATCCATATTACAACCGAGGCTGTAAAATTTAACCTTATCAAAAATCAGATTCAGCATATTGAAAAAGCTGTCTGTCTGGGATTCGTTGTCGGGCATAAGAAGCTGTGTGAAAATTTTTGGAAGTGCGCTGTTAGGGTCGATTCTTACGATGCTGTTTTTTTCTGCTCTTGATATAAAGCAGATTGAATCAAGAGGTGCCTTTGTGTTGGCATTATAGCCCTCCTTGCCGCACCAGGGAGTGCCGTAGGCGTATAATTTTCCGTCAATGTAACGTATAAGCGGCTTGTCGCCGTTGACTATACTTACTCTGTCGCCGAAAGCCTTTTTCCATAGCCGAATATGGGTGGATTTTCCCGTACCGCTGGGGGCAGAGAAGGCGTACGCCTTGCCGTCAACGCTGATAACTGCGGCGTGAAGAATTATTCCGTTATACTCAAGCAGCTTTTTGGCAATCTGTCTGTATACGGATATGGATTCGAGATAGCCGTCGGAAAAGCCTTCAAGAAACTCTTTGTCCTTGTCATAGTCATCCTTGGACGGGGATACTTCGAAATCGATTTCTGCATCCTGATTCCCGTGAAGATAGTTCCTGCAAAGCTTTGTCAGGTACTCGTGCTCGTGATTGATTTTTATGTTTAAGTCTGCGATTCTGTAAACAGCCATATTTACCTCATATAATATTATTTTCACATAAATTATAACCGAATTTTTATATAATTGCAATACCAAAAAAACACATTTTACATCTTGCAAACAATATATCTTGATGTTATAATATAAAAAACACCAAAATATGTGTTGGAGGAAATAAATATGGATATTTTACTTAAGAATATTTCAAGCCTTGAAAAGGTGAGAAGTGCCGCTGAAATGGAGGCTTTACCCGAGATAAATTCTGCAAAGGTGCTTGCGGGTGAAAACTACTCGTATCAGGTTTGCGGAATTTTCACAAGAAAGCCCGACCCCAACAACCCCTATTCTCCGTATAAGGCTGATACATATGTGTTTGTTGATTCACCCTTGAAGGATTATATAAATGTTTACTGCATAAAGGATGCGGTTGCCGACTGTGTTGTGCCCCACGATGATGACGTTATTATGACAGAGCCCGGCATTGTTCCCGACATTCTTGTTCCTCTTTGTATGCAGAACGGCAGAATGGCTATTTCACAAACGGTGACCTCTCTCTGGGTTGAGGTAAAGGCTCCTGCATATATGAAGGCAGGCACATATCCCATTACAATCAGAATGGAAAGCAGTCTTGACAGAAGCGATTGTTTGGAAAAGACCTTTGAAATTGAGGTTCTTCCCGCAGTTCTTCCTTCTCAGTCCACAATCTTTACCCAGTGGCTTTATGCCGACTGTATTGCAACGGCTCACAATGTTGAGGTTTATTCGGAGGAGCATTGGATGCTTATCGAAAAGTATGTGCTTCTTGCAAGAGAGCTTGGTATCAATATGATACTTACCCCCATTATAACACCGCCTCTTGATACCGAAACGGGACTCAAGAGAGTTTGCGTTCAGCTTTTAAAAATTGAGAAGTGCGGCGATAAGTATTACTTCGACTTTTCACTCCTTGACAGATGGATTGATATGTGCAAAAGATGCGGCGTTGAATACTTTGAAATGGCACATCTCTTCTCCCAGTGGGGACTTCAGTACACTGCAAACATCAAGGTAAAGGAAAACGGCGTCGAGGACTATATGTTCGATACACGTGTAAAGTCCACAGACCCGTCTTACGGCGATTTTCTCAGACAAATGCTGCCTCAGCTTGTAAAGTTCTTAAAGCAGAAGGACGTATTTGACAATTGCTTCTTCCACATCTCCGATGAGCCTTATGACGGTCACCTTGAAGCATACCAGTTCGGCAGAGATGCTCTTGCACCCTTTGTCGGCGAAGAAAGAATGATGGATGCTATGAGCAGGGTTGAATACTACGACAGAGGTCTTACAAAGCTTCCCGTTGTTTCCATAAACCATATGGAGGATTTCCTCAGCCGTGATATTGAAAACAGATGGGGCTACTACTGCTGCTCACAGTGGGACAAGGTAAGCAACAACTTCCTTGCAATGCCCTCCTACAGAAACAGAATAATAGGTCTTCAGATTTATAAGTTCAATCTTGCAGGCTTTTTGAACTGGGGCTTTAACTACTATAACAGCCAGGTTTCCCGCTATCTTATCAATCCCTATATGACATCCTCTGCCGATAAGGCGTTCCCCTCGGGTGATGCTTTCAGAGTATATCCTATGGAAAAGGGCCCTGTTCCTTCAATGCGTGCTATTATTTTCAAGGAAGCACTTCAGGACGTTGATGTATGTAAGACACTTGAAAAGTATATAGGCAAAGAAGCTGTTATCAAGATGATTGATGAGGAAGCAGGTATGAATGTTACCTTCTTTGACTATCCGAGAAACAGCGGCTATATCCCGAGCCTTATGAACAAAATGAAGGAAATGATTGCTGAATACGCAGCAAAGTAAAATGAACTGAATACGGGCGGCTCTTGCTGTCGCCCTTTTTGATATGGAGGATAAAAATATGGGCATAAATGCTGATATGAGGATAATTTCTTCTCTTGAAAAAATGCGTCCTATGGACGAGCTTCCCAAGACAGAGATTGAAAAGATTACTGCCCTTAAGGGTGAAAGTATTAACTTTCAGGTATATGTTAAAATAGAGCAAAGACTGACGCTTCCCGTAAAAGCTGAGGGTGCTTTGTCCGAGTTCTCGACGCTTTATCAGGTAAGGGACACAATAATTGACTTTATATGGTTTTGTGATGAAGATGTTATGACCGACAAACCGGGTATTATGCCTGACATTCTTATACCTCTTTCTGACCAGAACGGCTTTTACTCGGGCTCAAAGTACGGCTCGTGTATGTGGGTAAATATCAAAGTGCCCGAGGATTTTGAGGCAGGGGAATATGACTTTACGGTGTACTTCGGCGAGGACAGCGCAAGTGTTAAAATTGAGGTAGTTGACGAGGTTCTCGAGGAGAATACTCTCAAATATACCCAGTGGTTTCACCCCGACTGTATTGCAAGCACTCATAATGTTGCTATGTACTCCGAGGAGCATTGGAGTCTTATCGAAAACTATATGACACTTGCGAGTGAAACGGGCATAAATATGGTGCTCACACCCGTACTGCCTCTGAACCTTGATACAGACCGCGGCTTTAACGTAAAACGCCCCGACTGCTCACTTACTGATATCAGGGTGACAGGCGGCGTTTATTCCTTTGATTTTTCACGCCTTGACAGATATATGGATCTTGCAGTAAAGTGCGGCATACAGTACTTTGAAATATCCCACCTTTATCACGCAGGCGGCGCAGAATGGTGTATAAATATAGAGGCCGAGGTTGACGGAGAAAGAAGGTACATATTCGATTCTTTAACAAGAGCAGATACAGAGGAATATGTTTCCTTCCTTAAGGAGTTTGTTCCTGCTCTTACGTCATTCCTTAAAGGTAAAGGTGTATTTGATAAGTGTTATTTCCATATTTCGGATGAGCCGAATAAGAATAATATAGACATCTACGAATATGCCAACAAGCGGATAAAGCCTTTGTTTGAAGGACGCCCGCTTATGGATGCTCTTTCGGAGGTTGACTTTGCAGAGCGCGGTCTTATGGATGTAGCCGTTGCAGAGATTGCCCATATTGAGGATTTTATTGATAAGGACTTTGCCGAAAAGTGGTGCTATTACTGCTGCGGCGACTGGGATAAGGTCAGCAACAGGCTGCTGTTTATGCCCTCATACAGAAACAGAATAATAGGTCTTCAGATGTATAAATACGGCTTTGACGGCTTTCTTCATTGGGGCTATAATTTCACCTACGTTTCGGGCTCTATGTTTGATATAAACCCCTATGTTTCACAGTCCTCAAGCAATATGTTCCCGTCGGGTGATGCGGCGAGTGTTTATCCCTCAAAGAACGGAGCATATCCTTCGATACGTGCCCTTGTTTTCAAAGAAGCAATTGAGGATATTCAGATTTGCAGAACTCTCGAAAAGTATATCGGCAAAGACAAGGTTGTAGAGCTTATCGACAGACAAGCGGGAATGAATCTCACCTTCAAGGAATATCCGAGAAATGCGGAGTACATTCCGAATCTTATGGATAAAATGATTAAAATGATTAAGGAAAAATGTAGTGACAGACGTCCCCGACTGTCCGCAAAGGAGCAAATACAATGATAAATAAAGTATATAATCACCCGTATTTCGGCGAATTCTATTACAGCATTGACATTCCCGAGCAGTTCAATGGCAAAGAAAAGGCACCTCTTCTCTTGTTCCTTCACGGAGCAGGCGAGAGGGGTAAGGACTACGAGCTTCTCAGAAAAATTGCAGTGCCGAGATTTCTTCACGAAGGGAAAATCAAGGTAAACGCAATTACGGTTTGTCCCCAGTGTCCCGAGGGCGTTGTCTGGGTAAACCTTGCACATATGCTTGTTGACTTCTTGGAGTACATTATTGAAGAATACAACATTGACAGAGAAAAGATTTCAATGTCGGGTGTCAGTATGGGCGGCTACGGCACCTGGGAAATGGCAATATTTGCACCGCAGTATTTTAAGAAGATAGCTCCCGTATGCGGCGGCGGTACTGTCTGGCGTGCCGGACTTATCGAAGCCGATGTATGGGCATTCCACGGTGACAGAGACACAGTAGTTCCCACCGTCAATTCCTATGATATGGTTGATGCCGCAAGGAATGCAGGCAAAAATGCAAGACTTACAATTTTCCACGGCTGTGACCACAATTCCTGGGATGAGGCGTATCTCGATTCAAGAGTGCTTGAATGGCTGACGGAGTTTTAAATTAAACAGAAAACGCATAGCGGTTTGCTATGCGTTTTGCTATGTTCAGTTGTACATAAAGGTATGCTCACGACAGTTCAGAATATCAAGATAGAGCCTTGCTTCATCCTTTGCCTTTTTCAGGTCAAGAGTTCTGTAATTGCCGCACTCGATTTCCGAATTTCCGAAAACATCGCCGTCGTGGCTGATAATGCTTTCAAGAACATTTTTTGTGACCTCAAGAACCGTACTGTTGTCGGCATTTCTCACAAGCAGATAAAAGCCTGTCTGACAGCCCATAGGTCCGAAGTAAATGACATCGTCCGAGATTTTCGAGTTTCGCACATATGTCGCAAACATATGCTCCAGGGTGTGCATTGTGGAGTTATCCATAACGTCACCCGAGTTTGGTTTTCTTGTGCGTAAATCGTAGGTTGTGATGTCGCCGTCGATTCGGGACACGTAAATTCCCGTTTCAAGAACAGTATGATCTACGGTGAAGGAAGCGATTTTTTTCATAATATCACCTATACGTTTCTGATTGTAATAAACGCATTGTTTGTGTAGCTGACGCCGAGCATAACATCACTCTTGTCCTTGTCTGCAAGTATAAATACATCGTGATTTACATATGCGTGGGTTACGGCACCGGAAAGGGTGGTACAAACCATTCTGTATCTGTGCTGAACAAAGTGCTCAAAGCTCCAAACCTGATTTTCCTGTCCCTTTTCTCTGAGTACAAGATAGTATCTGTCAATTACATTGTGTTTTTCAGCAGTAATGTATCTTCCGTCGGACGCCTTTATGAAGTAGCCGCCGTCGGTTTCTTCAAAGGTAAATACTTCACGTGTTCTGTCACCTCTTACGGGTGTAAGATAGTCATTTACAACCGAGAAGAAGTTCGTGCCGTTGTTGAGTGTTACGGGCTTTGTTAGGTCTGGTGTCCAGTAATTCTTCATAGGCATCCAGACCGTCATAAGAGATTCTGCATCCCAGGTCTTGCCGGCACTTGAAAAGTCGCAGACCGTGAAATATGTACCGTCCTTATTAGGTATCTTGTACGCACAGAGATTGTCAAAGCCGATTTCTGTTTCAATAGCATCAACAACCATATTTTCGTCGTATTTTATATCAACAAGACCGTCAACCTTTTCTCCGAGTCTTGCATCCCTTGCAAATACAAGCGGTCCCTTCTGAAGGGCTATAAGATACTTTGAATTTTCGTCGTATCCGCCAAGAGGAGGAAGAACGGCAAGCATAGGCATATCAAAACAAAGAGTAATCTTGTCACAGCACTTCCAGCCTCGGGTAATTTCTGCGTAAGCTCCGCTCTTTACCTCAACCTTTTCGCCGCAGACGGTCATTTCTGCCTTCTTGCACCAGGAGGGAATTCTGAAGCCGAGAGTAAACTGCTCTTCGCCCGTAGCCTTCTGAACAAAGATGTTAACTGTGTTCTTTACGGGGTATTCCGTGTCGATTTTGAGATTTATGTCTGTGCCTTCGGGCGTCCTTGCCGAAACGGTGCCGGGAACATAAAGGTTTACATATAAGCCGTTCTTACCTTGCATAACGCTTGAAAGACCCATAAGGGCAGTACCTGCAGAAGCAATACAAGCACAGCAGCCGTAGCCCGTAACGTCGCCCTCCATAGGCTGATATCCGCCGCTTCTTACGGCTCTTATATCAAGATAAAGGGGAGCGTAGGAGTCAAAGGCAAAGCCGTTGAGGTTTGTGGAGCCGTAGGTGTTGACAGAACCCAAAAGCGCGTTGTAGGTTGAAATTTCAATAGCATCCGCAAAGTGGGAGTCGCCTGTTACGGAAAGAATCTGATGACAGAACTTCATCCAGGTAACGGTTACGCAGGTTTCCTGCATAACGTCAAGATGGTCGGATGACGTCTGGGTTTTGAGAGAGTTGTCAAAAAGCTCGTGAATACAGCCTGAGCAGCCGATGATTGTGATATCGGATTCAAGCACCTTGTTTGCAAAGTTTACTACAGCAGTCTTGTACTTTTCAATCCTTGTCACTCTGTAGTATTCGAGAAGTCCTTCAAAGCAGCTCATCATTTCGTACGCCTTTGTTGTGGGATATTCAAAGGGGCAGAGCTTGTTTTCGTATGCAAGCTCAAAGATGTTACCCTCGGAAATGCCGCCGCAGTTTACGATATATGTTGCATAGTCGAGATACTTCTTATCACCTGTAAGGGTGTAAAGTCTGACATAGGGCTCGAGAATTGATGATGAGTTGAGACCGAGCCAGTAATTGGAGGTTGAGGTGATTTCTATTTTTCCGTCAGCAGGGGAGCCGACATATTTCATAATATAATCTGCGTGCTTTTTCATTACTTCAATTATTTGCGCACGAAGAGAGTTGTCCTTGCATATATCAAGATAGTACTGGAAGCCGAGAAGAACATACTTTCTGCACCACATATCCCAGCCGTTGAATTCTTTTTCAACGGTATATGTGCTGATTCTGCCGAGCTCATCCTGAGTGGTCATAAGATCCCTTACGGTATCGGTAAGAATGGAGTATAATTCTTCATCCTGTGTATACCCGTAAGTAAAGCAGGCGCCTCTCATCATCTTGCCCCAGTATTCGCCGCGCCAGGCATTTGTTTCGGAGTCGGGATGAGTTCTGAACTGCTCTACGAAGGCACGCCAGAAATCGGTGCGCTTGAGCTGTATATTTTCGATGTATCTGATTGTTGCATCAATAATTCCCGAATACTTGAATGAGCCGTCGGGCATCCTGAAAAGCACATCGGTTTCGGGACGGTACTTGTATGCACTGTTTTCGGGGCATACGGACAGTATGTTTTTATTCATTATTAATCACCCTCCAAAGTTGTGTTTTACTTGTAAATAATACCATTAAATTATATCATTTGTCAACCAAAATGGCAACTTTTAACAAAAATAAATATACATCGAAGAAAATTTCAAAAAACACTTGATTTTTTCTTTTTGTTGTGGTATATTATCAGTGTAAGATTATAGAAAGGTTAAAGAGCGGTCACGGCGATCGCTCTTTAATGTTTGTTTATGACAAATTATGTGAGGTGATTCTTTTGCAGGAAAAGAAGAAAGGTAACATCGCAAGCCGTGTTTCGGAGCTGGTCAGAGAAGCAGTGGAGGAATGCGGATGCACACTCTGGGACGTTGAATTCGTAAAGGAAGGTCCCGACCACAATCTTATTATCTACATCGACAAGCCCGAGGGCATAAGCCTTGATGACTGCGAAATGGTTAACGACGCCGTTGAGCCCATTATCGACGAGGCTGACCCTATAGAAGGAAGCTACTATCTCGAAATTTCTTCACCGGGTCTTGAAAGAGAGCTGAAGACTGCCGAGCATATTAAAGCCTTTATGGGTGAAAGAGTAATTGTAAAGCTTTATGCGGCAAAGGACGGAAAAAAATCCTTTGACGGAAATATCGCTTCTTACGATGAAGAAAGCGGTGCTCTGACGCTTGACTTGGGGGATGCGACGGTTGAACTCGGATCAAAGGAGTATTCAAGCATAAAGACCGTCTGCGAGTTTTAGTAAATAATAAAATTAACATACATTTTGGAGGAAAAAAGAAAAATGAATAAGGAATTTTTCAAGGCTCTCGACCTTCTTGAAAAGCAGAAGAACATTCCCAAGGAATATATGCTCTCGAAGGTTGAAGCGGCACTCTTGAGTGCATTCAAAAAGGATAACGGCTATTCCAACGTAAGAATTGTTCTTGACCCCGTTAAGCAGGATGTCAAGGTTTACAAGCAGCTTACCGTTGTTGACCCCGAAGGCTGGGATGAAATTCCCCTTGTCAGCCCTCAGGAGGAAGAGCTTGAAGAAGAGGAGCTTCTCGAACAGGTTGAAGAAGAAATGCCTGAGGAGGTTGACCTTGATGAGGAAGACGATGAGGAGTACAACGAGGAAGAGGACGAAAACTTAAGGTTTGAATATGATGAAGACGGCAATGTTGTAAAGAAGCTTAAAAAGCACATATTCAACGAAAGAACGGAAATCACACTCGAGCAGGCTCGTGAAATCAAAAAGAGCTATAACCTCGGCGATATTGTGGAAATCGAAGTGAAGACAAAGAACTTCGGAAGAATTTCCGCACAGACAGCAAAGCAGGTTATTATTCAGGGTATCAGAGAAGCTGAACGTGATATTATGGTTAAGGAATATGAGGGCAAGAAGGACGAAATCGTAACTGCCCTTGTAACAAGAGTTGACCCCGTAACAGGTAATGCGGTTCTTACCCTCGGCAGAAATGAAGTAACACTATTTAAGAATGAACAGATTCCCGGCGAAAGACTTACGGAAGGCGACAGCATCAAGGTATATGTTACCGTTGTCAAGAAGGAAACAAAGGGACCTTCAATTGTTCTTTCAAGAAAGCATCCCGGTCTTGTAAAGAGACTCTTTGAGCTTGAGGTTCCCGAAATTCAGGACGGAACGGTAATCATCAAGTCTGTTTCCCGTGAAGCCGGCTCGAGAACAAAGATTGCCGTTTATTCAAGAGACGACAATGTTGATCCTATCGGCTCCTGCATCGGTCCCAAGGGCATCAGAAAGAATAATATCACAGCCGAAATCAAGGGCGAAAAGATTGATATTATAAAGTACAGTGAAAACGCTGAAGAATTTATCAGAGCCGCACTTTCTCCTGCACAGGTTGTTTCCGTAAAGGAAACAGGCGAAAGAAGCTGCTATGTACTTGTTGAAGACGACCAGCTCAGCCTTGCTATCGGTAAGGAGGGTCAGAACGCAAGACTTGCGGCACGTCTTACAGGCTTTAACAAGATTGATATCAAGAGTGTATCCGCGGCACGTTCTGCGGCATTTACAGAGATTATGGAGGGCAAGAAGGAAGCTTCCGGTTCGTTTGGCGGAAAGCTTGCAGAGGCCTTAAAGCTTGTTAGAAACGACGAAGAATAATTTACTACCGGTGAAAAAAATCGTTATGAAAGGCACGTCCTTTAAGGATGTTGTGAATTATGGCAAACGCAGTAAAAAAGATTCCCGAAAGAAAATGTATGGGATGTAATGAAAAAAAAGCTAAAAAAGAGCTTATAAGGGTTGTCAGAACCCCGGATGGCACGGTTGATCTTGATACATCTGGCAAGAAAAGCGGCAGAGGCGCATATATTTGTCCCAAGTCCTCTTGCTTTGAAAAGGCTTATAAGTCAAAAAGACTTGAAAGATGCCTTGAGGTTGTGATTCCCGAAGAGGTTTATGAAACGGCAAAGCAGCAGATAGAATCGGGGGACGGTAATGAATAAGGAATTCAAGTTTTCTCCCGAAGAACTGAAAAGAGCCGAGGAGAAAATTGTTTCGGCATTCGGTCTTGCAAAGCGTGCAGGCAAGTGCATTATGGGCACTGAAATGTGCGTTGATGCAATAAGAAGCGAAAAGGCGCTGCTTGTTGTGGCTGCAGGCGATCTTTCAAAGAATACCGTAAAGAGACTTTGCGATTCCTGCTCTTATCATAATGTTGAGTTGCTTTTCCTGTCCTACGATAAAAACGAACTCGGAAAGAGACTCGGCAAAAAAAACGGAACCTCCTGTGCGGCGGTTCTTGATGACGGCTTTGTGAATATCTGCCGTAAGCTTTATAACGAAATTCATACGGAAATGACGGAGGTGCAGCAGTAATATGCCAATAAATACAAAACTTAAACTCAGTAATTTTGCAAAAGATATGGGTGTCAAGAGTAAGGATCTTGTTGAGCTCTTAAAGGAAAAGGGCTTTGACGGAAAATCCGCATCCTCAACTCTCGAGCACGAAGAAACAAGCATTATACTTCAGCACTACACAATGATGAGTACTGTCGATGATATTGCTTCTTATCTTGCACCCAAGAAGGAAGAGCCTAAAAAGGAAGAACCTAAAGAAGTAAAGAAGGAAGAACCCAAGAAGGCTGAACCTGTAAAGGAAGAAAAGATTGAAGAAAAGCCTTCTGTAAAGGCAGAGGAGCCCAAAAAGGCTGAAAAGGCAGCTGAAAAGAAGCCTGAGATAAAGGTTGAGGCAAAGCCCGAGGAAAAGAAACCCTTTGAAAAGAAGCCTTACGGCGACAGACCTCAGGGACAGGGCGAAAGAAAGCCCTTCGATCCGAACAGAAAGCCTCAGACCGGCGAAAGGAAGCCCTTTGAAAAGAAGCCCTACGGTGACAGACCTCAGGGACAGCAGGGCGGTATGAGCTACAACGAACGCCAGATTGAAAAGCAGATCGGCAAGATAGCAAAGGAAGGCGCTGCTCTTGCAAAGCAGGAGGGAAGACCTGTTGAAAGCTACCCCAAGTTCGATAAAAATGAACGCTTTGACAAGTATGCAAATGTCAAGTTTACAAAGGACGGCTTTGTAAATGTTGATACACCGAAGCAGACTCCTTCCAAGCCCAAGTTCCAGAAGAACAGCTTTAACCAGTCGAGAGACAAGGATGACGAAAACCAGTCGGTACGTCAGCCCAGCCTCAAGCCTGTTTACGATAAGGACGGCAGAATCAGAAGCCGTTATGCAGGTGAAAGAATTGAGGGTGCATCCCACGAGGTTGATGCAGAAGGAAAGGTAGTAGTTGACATCAGAACAAGCGAGGTTGACCTTTCCAAGTACGATGAAAGACTTGAGGGGCTCGTTCCCGATTCTCTTGACAACGAAAGAGGTTCCAAGGGCGGCAAGCAGAAGAAGGCTCAGGGTTCTCAGAAGGGTGTTGGCGGAAAGAATGTCAGAAATGAAGTCGCAGCACGTGATTTTATGCCCACCTTTAACGGTAAGGGTAAGAAGGGCAAGAACAAGGGACAGCAGTCTGCGCCTGCTCCTACAGTCAAGTTCACAGGTCCTATCACGGTTGGCGAGGATATTATGATTTCCGCCCTTGCATCCAAGCTTATGATTACAACAGGCGAAGTAATCAAAAAGCTTCTTATGATGGGTCTTCCTATGGATGCTGTCGGTGCCAACAAGATTGTTGACTTTGATACAGCATACCTTCTCGCAGACGAAATGGGTATTGCCTGCGAAAGAGAGGTTGTTCTTTCTATCGAAGAAAGGCTCTTTGGTACTGAGGAAGAACAGGCTGCCGAAAACGAAGCTGACCTAGTGGAAAGAAGCCCTGTTGTCTGCGTAATGGGTCACGTTGACCACGGTAAGACATCGCTTCTTGATGCAATAAGAAATGCAAATGTTACTGCAGGCGAAGCCGGAGGTATCACTCAGCACATCGGTGCTTATCGCGTTCGAATCAATGACAGAGATATCACATTCCTTGATACTCCCGGTCACGAAGCGTTTACTGCAATGCGTGCCCGCGGTGC
>CAZTNR010000009.1:0-38673 GCA_964614955.1 uncultured Oscillospiraceae bacterium
TGGCGCAGAAGGAGAGATTTGAACTCTCGCGCCGATTGCTCGACCTACACCCTTAGCAGGGGCGCCTCTTCACCACTTGAGTACTTCTGCATAGTGAAAATCAAAATATTAAATTAGTTGGTGGCGGAGAGGGTGGGATTCGAACCCACGGTGCCTTTCAGCATCACTGGTTTTCAAGACCAGCTCCTTAAACCGCTCGGACACCTCTCCGTATTTTGGTCGGTGCGACCCAACGCATAGTATTGTACCACATCAAAGTGTAAATGTCAAGTGCTTTTTTGCCATTTTTGAAAAAAATCTGCCATATAATTGAGCATACTGAAATATCTGTTTTATTGTTAACACTTTCCTTAAAGAATGATTGTTTTTTACAACAATTTGAAGTTTTCTTTAATATTTATTTAACTGCCGATTTTCACTATGTTAAAGAAATTTATCAAAATAAGTAAAGAAGTCTGTGTTGAAAAGTGGTATAATATATCCGTATCTGTAAAATAAGGGAGGAGTTTGTCGGTGTCCGAAAATAAGAAATCACTTCTTTTTGTTGTGATCAGAGCAGCCGTAAAGCTTTTCTATCCCAAAATTGAAGTTGCAGGAAAAGAAAACATCCCCGAATGTGACGCCGTGCTTGTCGGTAATCATTGTCTTATGAACGGCCCTATAAGTGCGGAATTATACCTGCCCGATAACTGTTATACCTGGTGTGCGGGGCAGATGATGAATCTTAAAGAGGTGCCGGCGTATGCCTTTGATGACTTCTGGTCTCAGAAGCCGGCGCTTTTAAAGCCCTTCTATAAGCTTCTCTCGTATATTATTGCCCCGATTTCCGTTTCAATATTCAACAGCGCCCGAACCGTAGGGGTGTACCACGATATGAGAATTCTTTCCACGTTCAAAAATTCTGTTCGTATGCTTAAAGAAGGAAAGAATATGGTTGTTTTCCCCGAGAAGGATGTGCCGAATAATAATATCGTTTACGAATTTCAGGACAGGTTTGTTGATATAGCAAAGCTTTACTATAATACTTGTAAAAAGACGTTGACCTTTGTGCCTGTGTATATTTCACCGAAGCTAAAAAAAATATATGTAGGTGAGGGGATTGTATTTAATCCCGATGTCGATATAGCTGAGGAAAGACAGAACATATGTAAATATCTTTCCGACGAAATCACAACAATAGCAAGGTCGTTGCCGGAGCATACTGTTGTTCCGTATAAGAATCTGCCAAAGAGATGCTTTTTGTCTAACAAGGATATATCCGAGGTGCCAAATGAGAAAACCCGTAATAAGCTATAAAGAATTTAAACTTTCAAAGCTGCACGAGCCAAAGTACCGACACCTGCAGTTTCTTGCAGGCTGGATCGGCTATTTTACCCTGTATTTTCTCACAGAAGCTTTGATTCCTGCGGAGAACTGTTTTGTTGTCTACAGTCCTTTGGATGACATAATACCCTTTTGCGAATACTTTATAATTCCGTACTTCGGATGGTATCTTCTGATAATAGGTTCGCTTTTGTATTTTATGTTTTATAATCCCGTAAGCTTCAAAAATATGATGAAGTTTATAATAGTGACTCAGGTTTCAGCAATGGCGGTATATATTCTGTTTCCAAATCGTCAGGATTTGAGACCCGAAGTGTTCCCGAGGGATAACCTTTTTACCGATGCCGTAAAGCTGCTCTACAGCCTTGATACAAATACAAATGTCTGTCCGTCGCTTCACGTGGCATATTCGGTAGGTATTGCATCTACCTGGCTTAAAGAAAAAAGTGTTACTCTGAAAACCAAGCTTCCGATAGTGGTATTCTGTATACTGGTATGTATGTCGGTTGTCTTTGTTAAACAGCACTCTGTGGTGGATGTATTTGTAGCGATGCCTGTGTGCGTGCTTGCTGAGATTATCACCTTCGGTGCATATTGGAAAAACAAAATCAAAGGAAACGAGAGGTAGAATTTATGTCAAGAAAATGGGGAGACCGCAGAGACGGAAAGCTTATAAGAAAGCTTGATTCAATGCATTATATTATGCCCCTTATGTATCCCAACAGATGCGACAATGAAGCTTTTATAAAATTCACCGTTGACCTTACCGCGGCAGAAGAATTTCTTGCTAAGAAAAATGCCGACAGTACCGAATACAAGTATAATATTTTTCAGCTTATTCTGACTGCAGTCCTAAAAACAATAAAGCAGCGACCCAAGATGAATTATTTTATTGCAAATCAGAATATGTATGAAAGAAACGATCTGACAGCGGCATTTACCGTAAAGAAAATCTTTTCCGATAACGGCGGCGAAGCTCTTGCAAGAATAAATGCCAAGGATGAAGATACCCTTGACTCGATACATAATGAGATATTCCGCCAGGTGTCCTTTTGCAGAAGTGATATAAAGGATGCATCTACCGAAAGTATGGACTTTGTTCAGAAAATACCTGGAAAACACCTTATCGGTGCTCTTGTGAGATTTCTTGACAGACACGGCTGGATGCCCGCTTCTATGATTGCCACAGACCCCTACCAGTGTTCTGTTGTGCTTACAAACCTCGGCTCAATAGGACTTGATGCCGGCTATCATCATATGACAAACTGGGGAACAAACTCTGTTTTCTGCGCAATCGGTATTATGAAAAAAAGACCCTTCTATGACGATGACGGAAATGTCACAATGAAGCAGAGTATCGAACTTGGTCTTACTATCGATGAAAGAATTGCCGACGGCTATTATTATGCAAAAACAGTAAAGCTTTTAAAATATCTGCTTGAAAACCCCGAGCTTTTGGATAAAGCACTCAGTGAAAAGGTGGAATTGTAAAATGGTAACAGTAACAGCAAAAACTCCCTGGAAGGATAACCTCGGGGATCTGCCTATGCATCTTGAATATTTTGAAGGCACTATGTTTGAGGCAGTAAAGAAAATTGCCGAGCATTATCCGAATAATGTTGCCTTCGATTTTATGGGTAAAAAAACAACCTATAAAAAGCTTATGGAGCAGATTGAGGTCTGTGCCAAGGCACTAAAAACAATCGGTGTACGTGAAGGGGACAGGGTGACTATTGCGATGCCCAACTGTCCTCAGGCGATCTATCTTTTTTATGCAGTAAATCTTGTCGGCGGTATTGCAAATATGATACATCCGCTGTCTGCCGAAAAGGAGATTGAGTTCTATCTCAATGAATCAAAATCGGTTACTGCAATAACACTTGACCAGTTCTATCATAAATTTGAGCACGTGCGCAGTAATACGAAAGTAGTAAATATAATTATAGCTTCAATCAAGGACGAGCTTTCTCAGCCCATCAAGGCAGGATATATGCTGACCTCGGGAAGAAAGATAGCAAAAATTCCCGATGATGCTCCCGTTATCAGATGGGACGAATTTATGAAGCTTTCAAAGCATTGCTTTTATGACTATAAGGTTGAGAAAAAAGCCGATGACCCGGCTGTAATTCTCTATTCTGGCGGTACAACGGGTACGACTAAGGGGATTGTGCTTACTAATAAAAACTTCAATGCCCTCGGTCAGCAGGTAATTGCCGCAAATCCTATGTTCAGACCGGGTGACAAAATGCTTTCTGCAATGCCCATATTCCACGGCTTCGGGCTTGGTGTCTGTATACATACTATGCTGAGTCAGGGTGGCAGATGTGTTCTTGTACCGAGATTTACTCCCAAATCCTATGCTAAGGATCTTGTTAAAAACAGGTGTAATTTTATTGCAGGTGTTCCTACACTTTATGAGGCACTTCTCAGACTTCCCGGTATGGAAAAGGCAGATCTTTCTTGTCTTAAGGGTGTATTCTCGGGCGGCGACAGTCTTTCAATTGAACTCAAAAAGAAGCTTGATAAATTCTTATATGACCATAAGGCGGTAATACAGGTAAGAGAGGGCTACGGAACGACAGAAACCGTCACCGCCTGCTGTCTTACTCCGAGCCATATGGCAAAGGAGGGCTCAATCGGTCTTCCGTTCCCAGATACATATATCAAGATTGTAGAGCCTGGTACTGATAAAGAGCTTCCTTACGGTGAGGAAGGTGAAATACTTCTTGCAGGTCCCACGGTTATGAAGGAATATATGGGACATCCCGAAGAAACCGCAAAAACACTCTGGACTCACTCCGACGGTTTAACTTGGGTTTATACAGGGGATTTAGGTGTTATGGATGATCAAGGGTTTGTATATTTCAAGGGCAGAGCAAAGAGGATGATTGTAACTTCGGGATATAATGTATATCCTGCACAGATTGAAAATATTCTTGATGCCCACGAGCTTGTGCAGATGAGCTGTGTAATCGGCGTTCCCGACCCTTATAAAATTCAGAAGGTAAAGGCGTTTGTAAAGCTTGTTCCCGATGCCAAGCCTGATGATGAGACAAAGAATATTCTTCTTGACTACTGCCGTGAAAATATTGCAAAATATGCAATGCCCTATGATATCTCCTTCAAGGATGATATGCCCAAAACCCTTGTCGGTAAGGTAGCATACAGAGTCCTTGAAGAGGAAGAACTCAAAAAGATAAAAGAGCAGCAAGACGAAACCGTAAATGTATAAAAGTAAAACTCCCCGAAAGGGGAGTTTTTGTTATGCCAGATATTCAAGTATTTCCTGTGCATTTGTGTCGGGCTTTACCTTTTCCATAACCTTTTCGATATAACCCTTTTCATCAATAATATAAGTTGTTCTTACAACTCCCATACCGACTTTTCCGCACATTTTCTTTTCCTGCCATACGTCATATGCTTTAATTGCAACCAGTTCTTTGTCCGAAATTAGAATAAACGGCAGGCTGTATTTCTCTGCAAATTTGACGTGTGAAGCCATACTGTCCTTGCTTACACCGATTACAACAATATCTTTTGATTCAAACTCTTCATATGCTGCTGCAAATGCACACGCCTGTCTTGTACAGCCGGGTGTGCTGTCCTTGGGATAGAAATATAAAACCACCTTTTTGCCGAGAAAATCCGAGAGGGAAACGATATTTCCGTCCTTGTCGGGTAATGTGAAGTCAGGAGCTTTTATTCCTTGTGCCAACATAATTTTTACCTCCGTGAATTTATATGCCTATAAGACAGGTTGCAATAATACCTATAACAAGACCTGCTATCTTCTTTTTAGGCAGCTTTTCCTTAAAAATGAATATTGATGCAAGACCAGACAGAATTATAACACCGCCGTTTACTATAGGGAAGAAGATAACACTTGGCATTGCACCCGAAAGATAGAGATTAATCAGATTGATTGCACCGATAATTATACCTGTAACCAGCATAAGAAGCCAATCCTTGCCTGAGTATTTAATACTCTTTTTGTTTTCCTTTTTGTTCTTAATCATATACGGAATGTACAGAAGAGCAAACATAATAAGGGAAAAAACAAATGCCCAGAAAAGAAAGCCGTTTATTTCGGAAGCATAATCGGAAACCTGATGAACCGTTTGGAATACCCCGATAAGTCCCATTCCGAGAAAGCTTCCCGCAACAGTAAGTATCCATTTTACCGTCATACCCGAGTTTTCACTGAGGTCTACGCTGAGAATAAAGGTGATAATCATAAGAATAAGACCTATAACCTGATGAACGGCAGGCATCTGATGACGGTATACGCATCCGAAAACTGTCGGTATAACAGCACTCAGATATGTAAATAAAACGCTGAAGGACATAGGGCCGAGAGACATAGAGAGAAGCCCGAAATACTGTGCAGCCACCGTCACAGCCGCAAATATAATTGACAGAAGAAATGAAAAAGCAGATACTTTTATGCTTTCGCCCATAACTGCAACCGCGACGCCGAAAAAGGCAACCGAGCCTATGCAGCATATAACATTGAACATAACCGTGTCGCCGTTTGTCTTTAACAGATTTTTGCCAAAGAAGTTGTAATAAATGTTTTTGAAGGTGTCAATAAATACCGATAAAAACAGTAAAAAATAAAGAATTGCCATTTGATTTCTCACTTTCAGTTGTTTTTCCATTCTTTAAGGCTTTCCAGACACTTTTGCGCGTCATTTCTGCCCCTGTTGTAGACAAACTCAATCTTTTGAGGGCTTGTTTCCATTCTGCCGATATCAAGCGGTGTTTCGGGTCTGATAACAAATGTGTTTCCCGACTTTTCTTTTTCTATTATGTCTTCGACCTGCCTGTTGTACATTTCGTGGCGGCGAAGAAGTGCTTCGCGGAATTCCGGATACTTTCTGTAAACGGCTCCTGTGAGTAGCTTCATTTCGGGCTTCTTTCTGTATTCGATGTCACGGGTAAGAATAACAACATTCTTTTCGTATCCCATATTTTGAAAAGCGCAAAGTGCAATGCTGTCACTGCAGCCGCCGTCGAGATACTTTTTGCCGTCGATTTCAACTATTCTTGAAAAATAGGGCAGAGATGCCGAGGCTCTGATATAATCAATTTCTTTAAAGGCATCCGTAACCCTGATATACTCGGCTTTTCCTGTTTCCACGTTACTGCAGACAACATAAAATGGAGTTTGATTTTTCATAAATGCATCATTGTCAAAGACATCAAGTTTTTCCGGCAGCTCGTGGTAGCAGAAGTCCACACCTACAACATCACCTGTCAGCAAAAAGCTCTTGAAGCTCATAAAACGATAGTCTTTGCAATACTTCTTGTAATACCTGATGCTTCTGCCTTTTTGTCCTGAAAGATAGGATACTGCGTGAATTGCTCCTGCCGATGTTCCGATAACACCGTCAAATACGATTCCGTTTTCCATAAATACGTCAAGAACGCCTGCAGTGTAAATGCCTCTGACACCGCCGCCTTCAAGAACAAGTCCTGTTTTCATTTTTATCACTTCCTGTTTCTGTAACATTATATACCATAATGCCGTATTTTTCAATAGCCAAAAATATAACGAAGTTTGAAAAAATACAATAAAATATGTATTGCAATTTCAAATATTTGTATTTATAATGTATAATGGATGTGGATTATGAAATTCACAAGCAAATACACAAGGAGAACACGTATGAGAAAGACAAAAGTAATTTGTACAATAGGTCCTGCCTGTGATAATGAAGAAATACTTACAAAGATGTGTAAAGAGGGGATGAATGTTGCCCGTCTTAACTTTTCCCACGGTACACATAAGGATCACCAAGAAAAGATAGATCTTATCAAAAAGGTTCGTGAAGAGCTGGGACTTCCCGTTTCAATTATGCTCGATACCAAGGGACCCGAGTACAGAATAAAGACATTCAAGGATAAAAAGATTACACTTGATGACGGCGATACATTCACCTTTACTGTAAATGACTGTGTCGGCGATAACACAAGGGTTTCGGTGAACTACGACCACCTTACGGAAGACCTGTCGAAGGGTGACAGAATCTTAGTCAATAACGGGCTTGTAATCTTCGAGGTCGAGGAAATCAAGGACGGTGATGTTGTTTGTAAGGTTATAACGGGCGGTGAGCTTTCCGACAGAAAGAGTATGAGCTTCCCGAATAAAGTAATGAAGCACGATTATCTTTCGGAGCAGGATAAGGCAGACCTTCTTTTCGGTATCAAAAATGATGTTGACTTTGTTGCAGCATCCTTTGTATCAAACCTTTCCGACGTTAAGGCTATTAGAGACTTTCTGAACGCTAACGGCGGTAAGGATATAGATGTTATAGCAAAGATTGAAAACCGTTCGGGCGTTGACAATATTGATGAAATCTGTACACTTGCCGACGGTATTATGGTAGCAAGGGGCGACCTCGGTGTTGAAATTCCTTTTATTGAAGTTCCTTCTATTCAGAAGTATCTCATCAATAAGTGCAGAATGCTCGGTAAGCGTGTTATTACGGCAACCGAGATGCTTGAATCTATGATTCATAATCCGAGACCCACAAGAGCAGAGCTCTCAGACGTAGCTAACGCCGTATACGACGGTTCAAGCGCAATAATGCTCTCTGGTGAAACTGCATCGGGTAAATACCCTGTTGAAGCCGTTAAAAATATGGTTGAAATCGCACAGTTTACAGAAAAATGTATAGATTATTCCACTCGATTCAAAAACTCCGAATTTAAAATTCAGAGTAATCTTGATGCAGTTTCACATTCTACCTGCTCAATGTCAATTGACCTTTGTGCAAAGTGCATAGTTGTCAATTCCATAAGCGGAATTACAGCACGAATGGTAAGCCGTTTCAGAGGTCCTGTTGACATTCTCGGTATTACAACTAATGAAAAGGCGTGGAGAAAACTAAACCTCAGCTGGGGTGTAACACCTGCTCTTTGCGAGGAGTATAATTCCACAGAGGTAATGTTCTATACATCCCTTAACAGAGCAAAAGAAATATTCAAGCTCCAGAAGGGCGATAACGTAGTTCTTACAGGAGGACAGATAAACGGTAAGAGTGGTAACACAAATGTAATCAAGGTTGAAACGGTATAATGCTTATCACACGAGATAAATCCTTCTATAAACAGTTCTTCTCCCTTTATTGGGTGCTTGTACTGCACAATATAATTATCCTCGGCGTAAATCTTGCCGATAATATTATGATTGGCTCATACTCAGAAACAGCGCTTTCAGGGGTAGGTGCAATAAATCAGATACAGTTTATATTCCAGCAGATTGTTATGTCTGCGGGCTCAGGACTTGTGGCTCTCGGAAGTCAGTACTGGGGGCAGGGAAGGACAAAGGAAATCAAAAAGCTTTCTTCCTGCGCAATGTTTGTTGGAGCCGTAACCTCTGCTTTGCTGTTTGTGCTTGCTACATTTTTTCCTGAACGGATTGTCGGCATATTCTCTCCGTCTGCTGATATTATTTCCGAGGGAGCAAAGTATCTTAATATTATAAAGTATACATACCCCGTATTTGCTATAACAAACTTGCTTTTAGCATCACTCAGAAGCGTTGAAACTGTCAAAATCGGCTTTTACGTTTCTCTTGTAACCCTTGTGACAAACTGCACAATCAATTATCTTCTTATCTTCGGTAATTTCGGTGCTCCCGAAATGGGTGTAGAAGGTGCGGCAATAGGTACACTCGCGGCAAGAATTTTAGAGCTTGTTATTGTTGCGTTCTATGTGTTTGTTGTAGATAAGAAGCTGAAGCTTAAGGTAAAAAGCTTTTTTGATTTCGATAAATCACTTTTCAAGGACTACGCCAAAACCGCATTTCCAATTATACTTGTCGGCGGTATGTTCGGCGTTTCCACGGCACTTCAGTCGGTTATCTTGGGTCATATGAGCGATAACGCTATTGCGGCAAACTCAATGTCAACAACCCTGTATCAGACCCTTAAGGTTGCCTCTGTCGGTGCTTCAAACGCAACTGCCGTAATAATCGGCAAGACAATAGGTATGGGTAATATGCAAAAGCTGAAGGAATATGTAAAGACGCTTCAGCTGATGTTTGTCGGCATCGGCGTTATTATAAGTGTCACAATGTTTTTTGTGCGTACACCTATCCTTAGCCTCTATAACTTGTCGCCCGAAACATACAGCCTTGCAAATTCATTTATTCTTGTTCTCTGCGTTACAGGCTTCGGTATGTCCTATCAGATGCCCACAATTATAGGTATTGTGCAGGGCGGAGGAGACGGAAAATTTGTAATTAAGAATGACTTTATAAGCATATGGTGTATAGTCCTGCCTCTGTCATTCCTTGCGGCATTTGTATTCAAGTGGTCGCCGGTTGCAGTTGTGTTCTGCCTCAATCTTGACCAGATATTCAAATGTATTCCCGGGTTTATAAAGGTAAATAGGTATACTTGGGTAAAGAAACTGACAAATGATTAAATATAAACGGGCGGCGTAAGCCGTCCGTTCTTTTGTGTATATTTCCCCCTTTTCTGCAAATACTTTAGTTAAAAATATCAGGAGGAATTATGATGAAACGAATGAAATATCTTGTATTTGCACTTATAGTATCAATGCTTGTCTGTATATCCGCGACGGCGGCTGACCTTGAACTTAACAGTACCTCTGCCTGTCTTATGGAAGCATCTACCGGCAAAATTCTTTATGAAATGAATGCCGATGAAAAGCTTGAGCCTGCTTCGGTCACAAAGATAATGTCGCTGATTCTCGTCTTTGAAGCGATGGATGAGGGTAAGTTTAACCTTGATACACCGGTTAGCGGAAGTGAACACGCCTGCAGTATGGGAGGTTCTCAGATATGGCTTGAGCCTGGTGAAACTATGACGGTAAATGAGATGCTAAAAGCAGTTGTTGTCGCATCTGCAAACGACTGCACGGTGGCTCTCGGTGAGCTTGTGGCGGGAAGCGAAGAGTCTTTTGTTGCTCTTATGAACGAAAGGGCAAAGGCGCTCGGAATGAATAATACCCATTTTGTGAATTGCACGGGACTTCCTGCTGAAAATCATTATACAACGGCTCGTGATATTGCGACTATGACAAGAGAACTCCATAAACATAATAAGGTCTATGATTATACAAAAATATGGATGGATACCCTTCGCGGCGGTGAATTCGGAATTACAAACACAAATAAACTGATAAGATTTTATAACGGAGCAACGGGAATGAAAACGGGTTACACCTCGTCTGCTCTTTACTGTATGTCTGCAACAGCCGAGAGAGGCGGTATGAATCTTATTGCTGCCGTGATGAAATCCGAAAGCAGCGATAAACGCTTTGCCGATGCAAAAAAGCTTCTTGAATACGGCTTTGCCAATTATTGTGTGTTCAAGCCTGAAAATGTTGAATTTGAAAGAATGAAGGTTCTCGGCGGCGTAAAGGACAGCGTTGAAATTTATGCAGAGCAAGACGCAATATTGATTGAAAAGGGAAGACAGAATAAGGTGCAGGTGCGCGTAGAGCTTGATGAAAATGTCACGGCACCCTTTGAAAAGAATAAGAGCGTCGGTAAAATTGCCTACAGTATTGACGGCGCTGAAATTGCAAGCTTTCCCGTTAAGACAAAAGAAAGCGTAAAGAAAATTACGTTTTTCGGGCTTTTTACAGGCATCTTGAAATCTTCCGTTACTGTTCGATAGGTTTAAGCTTAAATTGTTACAAATTTATGTAGAATTACAGAGCTCAGCGAGTTTATAATTGTTGTATAAACAATATTGGAGGAAAATAATATGGCAATTAAGTGTAATGACAAATTTGTGAAAAACTTTGTGACCGACGCCGAAATCAAATCCCTTGTTCCTGCCCTCGAAGCGGCACATGAAAAGATTGTAAACAAGAGCGGCGAAGGTAACGATTTCCTCGGCTGGCACTCACTTCCCGTCGATTACGATAAAGAAGAGTTCGCACGTATAAAGAAGGCTGCAAAGAAGATTCAGGATTCCTGTGATGTTCTTATTGTTATCGGTATCGGCGGCTCATATCTCGGTGCACGTGCGGCAATTGAATATATAAAGTCCCCGAATTATAACCTTCTTAAGAAAAAGACGCCCGAAATTTACTTTATCGGTAATTCCATAAGCCCTGCAGCGCTTTCCGAAACACTCGCTCTTTGCGAAGGTAAGGATGTCTGCGTAAATGTAATTTCAAAGTCTGGTACAACAACAGAGCCGGCAGTAGCATTCAGAATTTTCAGAGGACTCCTGGAGGAAAAGTACGGTAAGGACGGAGCAAAGGAAAGAATTTTTGCTACTACCGATAAGGCAAGAGGAACACTTAAGGAATTCTCTGACGATATGGGATATGAAACCTTTGTAATTCCCGATGATGTCGGCGGCAGATACTCGGTTCTCACAGCCTGCGGACTTCTTCCCATAGCTGTCGCAGGTTGCGATATTGATAAGATTATGGAGGGTGCAAGGGCGGCTTATGATGAGCTCTCTATATGCGATATCGAGAAGAACGATGCGTATAAGTATGCGGTAATCAGAAATGTTCTTCACTCAAAGGGTAAGGATCTTGAAATTATGGCTTGCTATGAGCCTGCATATCAGTATATGAACGAATGGTGGAAGCAGCTCTTCGGCGAAAGCGAAGGCAAGGACGGTAAGGGTATTTTCCCTGCATCCGTAATCTACTCCACAGACCTTCATTCCCTCGGTCAGATTGTTCAGGAGGGTAAGAGAAATATCTTTGAAACAGTAATCAATATTGAAAAGCAGAACGCAAGCGTAATTATACCCGATGATCCTCAGAATATAGATAACCTCAACTTCCTTTCGGGACACGAGCTTGATGAAGCAAATAAGAAGGCATTCCTTGCAACTGTTCTTGCTCATAATGACGGCGGTGTTCCCAACATCATTCTCGAAGTACCTTCACGTGGTGAATATGACTACGGTTATATGGTTTACTTCTTCGAGCTTGCATGTGCGGCATCAGGTTATATCCTCGGCGTAAATCCCTTCAATCAGCCCGGTGTTGAAGCATATAAGAAGAATATGTTTGCACTTTTAGGTAAACCCGGTAAGGAAAATGATGAAAGAAGAAAAGAGCTTGAGGCGCTTCTCTCTTAGTTGGCAATTCAGATAAAATCAAAACCGCAGGAGCATTTCAGCTTCTGCGGTCTTTTGTTATTTGTATCTGGTTCTATTGTTTGTTTCACCAAGAAGATAGTCAATGCTGGTGTTGTATAACCTTGCAAGCTTAATTAGAATTGTTGTAGGCAAATCGTTTTCACCTGTTTCATACTTTGAATATCCTGTTTGAGACATACCTAAGTATTTTGCAACTTGCGTTTGTGTCAATTCTTTGTCTTCACGTAAATCTCGTATTCTTATATACATATCATCACCAAAATGATTATATATTAATCTGTTTCAGGGTATTGACTTTTAACCTGAAACAGGTTATAATATGTATATCTTATAAAAAAGGAGTGGTAATTATGCCATTTATTCAAATTGTTTTTACAGGACACAAAACTTTTGGTGGATATGTGACGGTTGATGACGGAAATTCAGAACCAAAAACATTCTATTCACCGACATTTGATACTAAAATCTTTGAGGTAAAAAAGGGATTTCATCAGATTAACATTACCAGTATGTCATTTTCTGACAGCAGACGCAATGTGTTACAAAGAGATAATATCTATTCTGATAACTTTTTTGATGCACATAAAAAGTATCTTAACTCGGTCGACTGTACTATTAATTACGAATTTGATTATTATGATATATTAACTGTTTTTGTTTGTTCAGACACAAAAGGTAAAATAATAGAAACGCCGAAATATAAAGTTGATAAGGTTGATTCCAATATTTTTAATACTTTTAAGGAAAATTATAATAATCAAGAGATCATTTTAAAAAAACGTGCTGATGAGCAAGCCTGTAAAGCAGCTGAGCGAACAAAAAATGAATCAAAATATAAGATGTTAAATGCTTTGTGTTGGATATGTTTTGCTTTGACAGTTATTTTTATGTTTTTTGGTGTATATATAATTGTTAATCTCGTACCGTTGTTTTGTGGCGTTGCGTTTTGGTTTAAGGCTAGAAAATATAAAATGATGCTTGAATGATTTAATAATAAAAGGCACAGCCGCTCGGCTGTGCCTTAACTGTTATATTACTGCTGCTTAGTCCTTCTTTGAGCCAATCTTCGTAAGAAGATAAACCGCAAGAATAATAATGCCGATAACAATGAATATACCGAGCATACCCTGACCCATGTACTTTAAGTTTTCAACAAAAGCCATAGGATTGAATGTAATATTTCCCATAATAATCTATCTCCTTTCGATTACATAAAGAAGTTGAGGACAAGACCGCCTGCAATAACGGAAGCAATCTGACCCGAAACGTTTACGCCGATAGAGTGCATAAGAAGGAAGTTCTGATTGTCTTCCGCAAGACCGAGCTTGTGAACAACTCGACCCGACATCGGGAATGCGGAAATACCTGCAGCACCTATCATAGGGTTCATCTTCTTGCCCTGGGGAAGGAATACGTTGAGAAGCTTTGCAAAGAGTACACCGCCTGCTGTGTCGAAGATGAATGCGAAAAGACCTAAGCCCAGAATAAGAAGTGTTGCGGGCTGGAGGAACTTGTCTGCAACCATCTGATTTGCGATTGTAAAGCCGAGGAAGATTGTAACAAGATTTGCAAGAACCTTCTGAGCTGTTTCCGAAAGGGAATCGAGCACACCGCATTCTCTGATAAGGTTACCGAACATAAGGAAACCGATAAGAGAAGCGGATGAGGGAGCAACGATACCTGCTACGATTGTGATGATGATGGGGAAGAGGATTCTTGTAAGCTTGGAAACCTGAACACTGGAGTTGTCCATTCTTATAAGACGTTCCTTCCTTGTGGTAAGAGCCTTGATTACAGGGGGCTGGATAATAGGCACAAGAGCCATATAGGAATATGCCGCAACCATAATTGCACCCTGATACTGAGAGCCTAATTTGTTGGCAACAACGATTGCAGTAGGACCGTCAGCTGCACCGATAATACCGATGGAAGCCGCATCGTTGAGAGGGAAGAACATAGACGCAAGACAGAAGGTGAAGAAAATACCGAACTGAGCTGCAGCACCGAAAATCATAAGCTTGGGGTTTGAAAGAACAGGACCGAAGTCAATCATCGCACCTATACCGATAAAGAGTATAAGAGGGAAAAGCTCGTTTGCGATACCTGCTTCAAAGAGAGTTGTAATTGCACCCTCCTCAAGATGACCGCCCACAAGCTGGTCGATAGCACCCGAAAGAGGAATGTTTACGAGGATTGTACCGAAGCCCATGGGTAGAAGAAGTGTAGGCTCCATATCCTTTTTGATGGCAAGGTAAATGAGAATACCGCCGATAATCCACATAACTACCTGCTGCCCCTGAAGATTGAGTACGTTGCCGAACAAGTCGTAAAGAATGTTCATTTGTAGATCTCCTTTGTTTTGAATTTCGGCACAAAAAAATAAAACCCTTACCCAAAGCCGTGCTTCGGATAAAAGTCTTGCCGTTGAAAGTCTGTGCGGACATAGTGTCGTATTGACGCAGAAGACTCCGAATAAATCGGTGGCTACTCCCTTTGTACCGATGTTAAATTTTACCTACTTATTATAGTGGATATAAAGTTAATTGTCAAGAGTTTTTTTGTCAGAACTGTTTTTCCGAAAATGTGTTGATTATGGATTGGTTTTGTGATATTATATATTGTCAGAGGTGATGAAATGAACGTATACGATTTTGATAACACCATATACCAAGGTGAAAGCACTCTTGATTATTACTTTTTTTGTGTAAAGCATCACCCGACGCTTATAAGATTTGTATTCATTGTTCTCGTAAAGCTTGTAAAATATAAAATGTGCCTTATATCCGAGGATGAGCTTATGGAAATCTGCAAAAAATATGTTTTTGCTTTTCTTAAGGCTTGTCCCGATTCAAAAGAGCTTGCTGAAAATTTCTGGAAAAAGAATGAAAGAAAAATAAAACCCTTCTACGCAGGACTTCACAAGGATGATGATGTAATCATTTCCGCCTCCTTCGGATTTATGCTGAGACCCGCTATGGCAAGGATAGGCGTTACAAACCTCCTTTGCTCCGAAGTAAATCTCAAGACGGGTGAAATTGAAAGACTGTGCTTTCGGAAAAATAAAGTGACTTTGTTCAAATCCGAATATTCTTCGGAAATAGAAAACTTTTATACCGATTCCCTGAATGATATGCCCCTTATGAGAATGGCAAAGCAAGCCCATCTTGTAGAAGGCGAGAAAATTGAAAAATGGAGCGAATAAGATGCTGAATGATTTTTTGTATGCCTTTAACGGCGTAATGCCGATATTTGCCGTTGCCCTTGTCGGCTACATATTAATGCAAAAGAATTTTTTGACGGATGAGTTTGTAAAGACCTCGGATAAGCTTGTGTTCAGAGTAATGCTTCCTTGCCTGTTGTTTACTAAGGTTGCATATACCGATATGTCAACAATAACAAAAGATGACGTTGCTCTTATGCTTTTCTGCGTTGTTGCTGCAATTGCTCTTACAAGCATTATGTGCTTTGTTGTGCCCTTGTTTATAAAAGATAAAGCGAAGACAGGGGCGTTTATACAGGGCGTGTTCCGCTCAAATGTTGCTTTCCTGGGCGTTCCCTTTGCAATAAACCTATTCGGTAACGAGGGCGGCACTCTTGCATCAATGGTTCTTGCGGTGGTAGTACCTGTCTATAATGTTCTTGCTGTAACCATTCTTTGTATTTTCAATCCCGAAAAGGATAACGAAACGATGTCGGCAGCCAAAAGGGTGGGGAATATAATTCTCGGAATAGTTAAAAACCCTCTGATAATTTCAATAGTACTTGCACTTCCTTTCGGAATTTTCGGTGTAGGCTCGTATCTTCCGGATTTTGTTGAGGTCACCGTTGATTATTTTGCCAAGGCATCAACTACCCTTGCACTTGTGACGATAGGTGCTTCCTTTAAAATCGATGAGCTCAGAGGCAGAATCGGACTTGCTGCCGTTGCAACGGCAATTAAAACCGTGATACTGCCTGCTTCCTTTATGACTCTTACCCATTTTGCATTGGGCTTTTCGGGTGTGCATCTCGGTATAATAATGATAGTTTTCGGTACACCGACTGCAATAAGCAGTTATATTATGGCAAAGAATATGCACTCCGATGCATCACTTGCAAATCAGATAGTGCTGCTGTCAACACTGTTCAGTATGTTTACCATATTCTTTTTCAGCTTTTTCCTCAGAAGAATGGGACTTGTTTAGTGGATTTAACAAAAAATTAAAATAATTTTGGAATCATTTAGTAGTAAAAACTATTGACAAAAATGAAAACGTGGTGTATACTATCATAGTAATTTGTAAAGGTATGCAATGAAATGTTAATAGATGTTTCGATGCGATGAAAGAGAGGTGCAACGTAATGGTAAGAACATATCAGCCTAAGAAGCGTACAAGAAAGGTTGAGCACGGCTTCAGAAAGCGTATGAAAACTGCTAACGGCAGAAAGGTATTAAAGAGAAGACGCGCTAAGGGAAGAGCGAGACTCACATACTAATTGCAGTCAAAAACATAAAGGGTGGAGTTCACTAAGCACTGCGAACTTCACCTTTTTTACGTTTGACGGAAGATGTGTTAAAATGAACAGAAAGCTTTATCCGCTTTGCGAAAACCATATGTTCCTAAAGGCGTATAGAAAGGGCAAAAGCGGAGTAAATAAATATACAGCGGTATATGTTTTAAAAAATTACCGCACAGATAAAAACGGAAAGCCTGTGCATACAAGGCTCGGTCTTGCAATCAATGCAAAGCTTGGAAAGGCCTGTAAAAGAAGCAGAGTAAAAAGAATTATCAGAGAGGCGTACAGAGTCTGTCTTGCCGATATCAGCGACGGTTATATAATTGTTATTGCGGCAAGGGCGGCGGCATTTTCAAAAACGGTAAAGAGCACCGATATAGAAAAGCAGCTCAGAGCTACGCTTGATAAGCTTGAGGTTATGAAGAAGTGAAGCATATTTGTATTTTTCTTATTGAGCTTTACAGACGGTATCTTTCACCGCTCAAATCAAAACCAACCTGCAGGTTTTACCCATCCTGCTCCTGCTATGCAATAGATGCTTATAAAAAACACGGTTTTTTCGGCGGAAGCTATCTTACATTTAAGAGAATTGTAAGATGTAACCCCTTTTTTGAAGGCGGCATTGACGAAGTGCCGCAAAAAATAGAATTCGGCAGAAAACAAGGCGCACGCAGTAATGAGAATGGAGATTTAAAATGACAATTCCTGTAATTTCCGACGTATTTGGCTGGCTTTTTAAGCTGTTTTACGGTTTTTCCCAGCATAATTATCTTATAACACTGTTCCTGTTTGCAGTTGTTATGAAAATTCTTCTTTTACCCTTTGGTATTAAACAGCAGAAGAATTCAATTAAGCAGGCAAAGCTCCGTCCAAAGGAAATGGCTATCAGAAACAAGTATAAGGGACGTAATGATAAGGCAACTCAGCAGAAGCTCAGCGAAGAGATTATGAGGCTTTATCAGGAAGAAAACGTAAATCCTATGTCGGGATGCCTTCCTATGCTTATTCAGCTTCCCATACTTTTTGCACTTTATGGCGTAATTATCAATCCCATTACCTATATTTCTACCCATGCGGGTGCAGTTGAGGCACTTACGAGTGCATACAGAACGGCATTTGAGCTTAAAGCCAATACACACGTGGCACAGATTGATCTTATTCAGGCAATTGCACAGACTCCCGATAAGATAGCGGCTCATTTTTCAGGTGAGGGCTTTGCGAAGATTGCAGAAGATCTCAGCGAAATTGCCGCTTCCTTCAATATCCTCGGTGTTGACCTGATTGAACACGCAAACTTTACCTGGCCTTTGGTGCTTATTCCGATTCTTACCTTTGTATTCTCATTCGGAAGCACAAAGATAATCCGTAAGTTCACTTACCAGCCCTCCACGGGTGATGCGTCTACCCAAGCGAGTATGGGGATGATGGACTGGATGATGCCTCTTCTTTCCGTATATATTTCCTTCCAGTTTGCTGCAGCAATTGCGGTATATTGGATGTTCCAGAATATTCTTTCTGCGGCTCAGCAGATTATTCTTTATAAGCTTTATCCTATTCCTGTCGTAACAGAGGAACAGATTAAGGAAGCAGAGCTTCAGCTTAAGGGTAAGAGCAAGCAGCATAAGAAGAAGGAAGCGGTGATTACTGACGACTATGTTGTAGATGATTATGATAAAACTGTTGAAACAGATAAATCCGGTAATAAGCAGAAGAAAAAGGAAGGTATTATGTCTTCCCGTAAGGCAGGTATAAGCTCTAAGGTGCGTAGGATGTACGCAGAGGGCAAACGCCTTCGTGCAAGAAAGAAAATTTGAGGAATTACCGCCCCTATTTTCGGGCGGCTTCCGATTATTTAATATTAATGAGTTTCGATTTTTTTGAAAGGAGAACGAAATGGAAGTACAGGTAAGCGCAAAAACAGTTGAAGAAGCTGTTCAGCTTGGCGCAAAACAGCTCGGTAAGCTTGTAAGCGAAGTTGAGTACGAGGTTATCGAAGAAGCAAAAAAAGGCTTTCTCGGAATGTTTTCTTCAGAAGCTACCGTAAAGGTAATTTCTAAGCTCACTGTTCAGGATAAGATAATTGAATTTCTCAATACTCTTATTAAGGATATGGGAGTTTCTGCTGAGGCAAAGGTTGTTAAGATTGAAGAAAACCTCAGTGAAAACGGCACCTTGGAAAAGGATATTCACGTTGATATCGTCGGCAAGGGTCTCGGTATGGTTATCGGCAGACACGGCGATGTGCTTGATTCTATCCAGTATCTCTGCAATATCATCGCAGGCAGATTCCCCAAGAGCGAGGATAAGCACGAGTATATCAGAATTATAGTGGATGTTGAAAACTATCGAAAGAAGAGAACAGATACTCTCAAGAGTCTTGCCAGAAGAATGGCAGACAGAGTTCTGAACTCCGGCAGAAATTATACTCTTGAGCCTATGAGCGGTTATGAAAGAAGAGTAATTCATTCCGAAGTACAGAATATTGAGGGTGTGCATACATACTCAATCGGCACCGAAGGTGACAGAAGAGTAGTAATTGCATACGGCGACGAAGTCGATAGCACAGAAGAATAAACAAACTGAAAAGGTCTGTGCTTTTGCATAGACCTTTTTGTGTATATCTTTTGTGAGGTAAAAAAATGTATATTTTATCAGTTGATACAACCGCTAAAACTGCTGCTTGCGCAGTAAGCGAGGTTAAAGACGGTGTTGTGTTTCCGCTTTGCGACTCAAGACTAAACAGCACACTTACACACAGCGAAAGTATTTTGCCTATGATTGATTTTTGCTTAAAGAATGCAAACGTCTCTCTTTCAGACGTCGATGTTCTTGCAATAAGTGCAGGTCCCGGATCTTTTACAGGCGTGCGAATCGGTATTGCAACTATCAAAGGTCTTGCCTTTGGTAATGAAAACGTAAAATGTGTACCTGTGTCAGCACTTGAGGCACTTTCAGAAAATGTAAGTGACGAGCAGAGGGGAACAGTAATCTGCGCCTGTATGGATGCAAGGCGAAATCAATTCTATAATGCACTTTTTTCTGCAAACGGTAAGGGAAACATTAAGAGACTTACTGAGGATAGAGCAATAAGTGCGGAGGATTTGTTTGGTGAGCTGCGTGCAGATTACTCTTCAAGGAAGATTGTGCTTGTCGGTGACGGTGCACTTCTTGCATATAAGCTTTTTTCGTCTTATGAAAGCTTTTCAGATATGAAAATCCTGACCGTAAGAAGCGACAGACTTCTTCAGGATGCATCATCTGTTGCAAGGTGTGCCTGCAGAAATCTTGATAAAGCAATTCTTCCCGAGCATCTTAATCCCGTATATCTCAGACTTTCCCAGGCAGAACGTGAAAGAAATGAAAGGATGGCAAACGTATGACATACGAAAATGATATTGCAAAGGTTCTTGTTTCCGAGGAGGAAATTGCAGGAGCCGTAAAGAGAATAGCAAGAGAAATGGAAAACGATTTCAAGGATTCCGATAAAAAGGTTCTTCTTATGTGTACTCTTAAGGGTGCAGTTGTTTTCCTTGCAGACCTTATGAAGAATTTCAATCTCTCTGCTGAAATTGATTTCATTAAGGTTTCCTCATATGCATCCGGAACCGAATCTTCAGGTATTATTTCCTTGAAGTCGGGTCCCGATCTTAAGGATTTGTCGGAATACAATGTTGTAGTGATTGAGGATATTCTCGACACGGGAAATACCCTTTCTTGGCTTCTTGATCACGTAAAGAATACTATGAATGCAAACTCTGTTAAGCTTTGTGCTCTCTTTAACAAGCCCGACAGACGTGTTAAGGATGTAAAGATTGACTATCAGGGCTTCATTATCCCCGATGAATTTATCGTAGGCTACGGTCTTGACTATAATGAAATGTACAGAAACCTTCCCTATGTAGGCGTTCTTAAACCCGAAGTATATAATAAATAAATACATATATTTGAAGGAGAATTAGTTATGAAGTTTTTCAACGAATTCAAGGATTTTATCAACAAGGGTAATGTTGTTGATATGGCAGTCGGTGTTGTTGTCGCTACAGCCTTCGGTAACATCACAAAGTCTCTCGTAGCAGATATCATTATGCCTCTTGTCGGTACACTTACCGGCGGCATCAGCGTTTCAGATCTTAAGTATGTACTTTCACCCGCTGTTTTCGATGAAGCAGGCGCTGTACTTACTCCCGAAAACGCAATCAGATACGGTGCATTTATCCAGTTTATCATCGACTTCCTTATTATCGCACTTGCAGTGTTCGTATTCGTAAAGGTACTCAATACCGCTAAGAACTTGCGTAAGAAGGAAGAGGAAGTGGTCGAAGAAGCTCCTGCGGCAGAACCCGAACCTACTAAGGAAGAAGTTCTTCTCGCAGAAATCAGAGACATTCTTAAGGAAAATAAGTAAATACATAAAAGAAAAAGCGGTCAGATTGACCGCTTTCTTTGTGCTTGGATTTAGTTCTTGAGACTGTGAATCGGTGCCGGAATTCTTCCGCCTCTGTTTACAAATTCCGCACTTGAAAACTTGTTTACCGGCATAATTGGAGCATATCCCAAAAGTCCGCCGAATTCTACCGTATCTCCTATATCCTTGCCGTAGGCAGGAATAAGACGCGCTGCCGTTGTCTTGTTGTTAATCATACCGATAGCAGCCTCGTCTGCAATAATTGCTGAGATTGTTTCCTCGGGTGTGTCGCCGGGAATTGCAATCATATCAAGACCAACGGAACAAACACAGGTCATCGCTTCAAGCTTTTCAATTGTGAGTGCTCCGAGATTTACTGCATCAATCATACCCTGGTCTTCCGAAACAGGAATAAACGCACCTGAAAGACCGCCGACGTGGCTGGATGCCATAGCGCCGCCTTTCTTTACTGCATCGTTGAGCATAGCAAGTGCTGCAGTTGTGCCGTGAGTGCCGACTCTTTCAAGTCCCATAGCTTCAAGTATCTGTGCAACAGAGTCTCCGATAGCGGGAGTTGGCGCAAGGGAAAGGTCAACAATACCGAAGGGAACGCCAAGCCTTCTTGAAGCTTCGCAGGCAACAAGCTGACCCATACGTGTAACCTTGAATGCTGTCTTTTTTATAATGTCTGCAAGCTCTGAAAGATTGCAGTTTCCTGCCTTTTCAATAGCGGCTCTTACAACACCCGGACCAGATACACCTACATTGATTTCAACCTCCGGCTCACCGACACCGTGAAAAGCTCCCGCCATAAATGGGTTGTCCTCGGGTACATTTGCAAAAACTACAAACTTTGCACAACCGATTGAATAGTTGTCGCGTGTGAGATATGCGAGCTTTTTTACAATATGTCCGCAGATGTTCACAGCATCCATATCAATACCTGTTCTTGTAGAACCGATATTTACTGATGAGCATACTCTTTCGGTCTGGCTGAGAGCCTCGGGGATAGATGTGAGAAACGCTACGTCCTTGTTTGTCATACCCTTTTGTACAAGGGCAGAAAACCCGCCGAGGAAGTTGACACCGACTTTTTTTGCCGCCTCGTCGAGAGTCTTTGCGGCTAAAATGTAGTCTTCCTTTGTCTTAAGACCGCCGACAAGCGAAATGGGTGTAATTGAAATACGCTTGTGAATAATCGGAATACCGTATTCCTTTTCTATATCTTCGCCTGTCTTTACAAGATCCTTTGCGTAGGTTGTAATTTTGTTGTAAATGTTATCACAGGTTTCTTCGGGAGTACCTGCGGCACAGTCGAGAAGAGAAATGCCCATAGTTATGGTACGGACATCGAGATGCTCCTCTTCAATCATATTTATTGTTTCTAAAATATCTTTGGTATTAATCATAATAACTACCTCGGCTAAATTCTGTGCATGGAGTTGAAGATATCCTCGTGCATTGCCTGGATTTTAAGGTTTTCCTTGTCGCCGAGTTCTTTGAGAGCGTCGGAGAGTGCAAGGAACTTCTTTTCCTTTTCATCCATTTCTATAAGCATAATCATAGCAAAGTATTCACCGACAAGACTCTGGGAAATGTCAAGAATATTTGCACCGTATTCAAACATTTTGCCCGTAACCTTTGCAATAATGCCTTTTGCATCCTTAGCCGTAACCGTAACAACTGCTTTCATTTCATCATTTTCCTTTCAAAATAGTTGTTTTGTTTATTATAGCTCAATGTACTTACTTTTTCAAGTGCATATGACAGTATTTTAACAATTAAAATTAATTTTGTATAATTGCGGTTAAAAATAGGGTAGTAGAATTATAAAAATTGTAAAGTTTGGAGAATGATTTATGATTGAAAATAAAAGCTCAGAAAGCTTCAGCCCCGGTTATTGTGAATATCTTGTTCCGGGATTTGTAAGCAGAAAGGTGCTTGTTCTCAGAGTCGCCTCTATTGTTGCAGGTATAATACTTCTTGCAGTTCTGTTTAAGCTGTTGTCCTTTATTCCGCAGGTTTTTGCCGTGTGGTTTGTGCTGATAGCGGCGCTTGTTACAGCCGTTTTCAGGCATACTAAGTGCGAGTTTGAATATACGGTCACTATGGGTGAGATGACCGTCGAGGCAATTTACGGAAGACGGTATAGAAGAAAGATTGTAACCGTCAGAGTTGCAGATGCAGACAGTGTTTTTCCTGTTGAGAATTTCAAGGATATAAAAATTCAGACACTCAGACCCGACAGAGTTATATTTGCCGCACCAAGAAAGAGCGAATATCTTTATTGTCTTTATACAAAGGCAGACTCCGGAAAGAATGCAAAAACTGCTATTGTTTTTGCTTCCTGTAAAAAGCTGAATGACTCCATCAGATTTTACAACAGAGCCTGCATTACAGAAAGGAAGTAATAAATGTGCTTATAGATTTCCATACCCATATTTTTCCCGATAAGCTTGCAGAACGTGCTATAGGCTCCTTGTCCGAAACAGGAGGAATAACACCCTATGCAAATGGTAAGCTTTGCCAGCTTCTGGAGAAAATGGATGAGGATAAGGTGGATGTTTCCGTTGTCCTCAATATAGCTACAAAGCCTGCTCAGGAAACAAATGTCAATAACTTTGCAATATCTCTGCTTGAAAATCCACGCATAATTCCATTCGGCTCTGTTTATCCGGGAAGTGGAACGTCGATATCAGAAATTGAAAGATTGAAAGAAGCAGGTATTAAGGGCATTAAATTCCACCCCGAATATCAGTGGTTTGATGTACTTGACGAAAGAGTGTTTCCTTCGTATAAAAAGTGCGGCGAGTTGGGTATGATTGTGACCTTCCACGCTGGCGGTGATGTCGGCTTCAAGGCCCCTTTTCATTCAGACCCCGAACGTCTTAATAAGCTGTGTGATATGTTCCCCGATACTACCTTTGTCTTTGCACATATGGGCGGCTATGATATGTGGGACGACGGTGCAAGGGTATATAAATATCACAAGAATATGTACCTCGATACCTCGATTATCAATACTGTTTCCATTATTAAAAATGACTCTGCAAAACGGCTTATTGATAACGTAGGCGTAGACCACATCCTATTCGGTAGCGATATGCCCTGGGCAAGGGCAAGCCACTCTAAAGCCAAGCTTAAAGAATTAGGACTTCCTGATGAGTATTTAAAGAAAATCTACGCAGAGAATGCTAAGAGACTTTTGAATATATAGAATAAACCGCAGGTGAAAACCTGCGGTTTATGTTTACTTGTCAAAGGGGGTTGTAATATAAATATTCTTATCCCTGTACTCAAACTTGTATCCCAATACATCACAAATCAAATCAAACGGTACCATAGGCAGTCCGTTGTAGAAGTAGGGAGCGGCGTCAAGACTTACTGCTTCGCCGTTAATCCTTGCCTTCCTTGTGCCTATTTCAAATTCAATAGAGCTGTTGTTTGCAAAAATTGAAAGAAGCTTCTTTTGTGCATTGTACTTGTAGAAAGCATTGAGTCGCATCAGAATACATCTCTCGGGGAATATGGGCACCATAAAGTGTCCGTTCATTTCCACAAAGTCGTTGTCAAGAATCATATCTTCGCCGTTGATAAAGAGATGACCCTCGTGACCTTCGGAACAGTCGTTGTAGAGTCCGCACTCAAAAAGCTCGCTGGTAACACCGGGAGTATTCGACGGGTCAATTCGGATGCCCGTAACATTTCCCGAATATGTCTTTGACGGTGAATTGTATGCGCGTATTCTTCTTGTGCTTTGAGCAAGGGGAATACAGTATTCGTGCTTTCCTGCCAGGACGGTCATAACAGTTTTGTTTGTCGAGCACCAGTTTGGACTGTCGGTTGTTGTATAATATAAAACAATATCACCGAAGCTTGATGAATCAAGAGTGAATTTTAAAGTATTTGCTTTTTCACAGGCAACGTCTAGCTTTCCGGTGTAGGAAAACTTTGCATCAGAATCATTTGATATGCCTTTGAGTGTACCTTCTGTTTCTATCACATCAAGCTGGTCTGTTTCCCAGTTTCCAAACTTAGGATTCATATCGAGAACCAGATTCTTTTTGCTTATTGATGTAAGATTCTTTGCTCTTTCCTCAGTGTCGGCACATCTTATTGTTCTTCTGTCCTGGGGATAAAGTGTGGAAAGTCTCTTTAACTGATTTGCAGTAGGCTTAATGTTGTGATTGATTCCGTCTTCGTGTCCCTGCGTAAATACGTTTTTTACAGCCTCAATGTGACCAAATCCGTACTTTGCGTGAGGACAGAGATATGTGCCTTCACCGTATTCGTTCCAGTTGGAAAGCATTACAAACTTGTGCATCCATTCGGGCTGATTTTTGAGTGCGGGTAGAGCTTTGTCTCTGTAGTAGGTAAGAAGTCTTTGAAATTCAGAGGGCTCAATAATCGGAGAACGCTCTGTATCCCAGGGGAGTCTGTTAAAACCTGTGGAGGCAGTGGGAATGAATGGGAGAATGTGTTCTTTTGATTTCTTTACCGAATGGGCAAGTATCTGGTAATCACAGCTGTAACCGGGTCTGCTCCAACCGTAAACATAGCAGGCGTCAACACCCATCGCCTTTGTTCTCTCGTTTATGTCAACATTTGTAAAGATGATTAAATCTTCATAGCCGACCTTCTTGACTTCTTCTCTGAGATAATCAAGACAGTCCTTTACCGCTTCGTCGCTTCCGAATTTGTTGGAGATGCCTGTAAGCGAGTATATGCAGATAACAGCCTTGTTGCCGATTTTAGCATATCGCTTGTCGGTAAAGAAGTTTTCAATCCAGAAGGGAACTACATACTTTTTGAAGGATTCGGGACTTTCGGGGGTTGCCGCTGCTTCAAAGATAAGCCCGAACTGCATCATATCGGAATACCTTGCATTCATAAAGCCGTCAACAAGGGCATCCGAAAGACGTGACTTCTTGATAGGACCGTTTCTGTATTGACCTAAATACCAACAGTAGTACTGCTGATTTATGCCGTTTTCGACCATAAACTTGATTTCCCAGTCGGCAACCTCGGGAAGACCTTCGTCGTAGTAACCGAGAACAGGCTTAATTTCGGGAAAAGCCGTAATGCAGTCCCAGCCGATGTGATTGCCGGTACGCCAGAGTGAGCACATATTCATACCGATAGTGTAGTCACCGTAGCCTTTGGGCGGAATGGGTCTTGGACAGTAGTCTTCGTATTCAATAACGTGCTCAAGCTTTATGTTGTCGGCTCTAAGCTCGGCACCGCCTTTAGTTGTGTAGCGTATACCGTCAATGCTTTTTGATTCAAACGTGAATTCATAAGGCTCTTTGTTGTTGACGGAAAACCTGCCATTTCCATCCTTTGTATCAATTTCAAAGCGAAGCCTGTACCACATTTCGTCAAGGAAATATCTTACCTTTTTGCCGTTTAAGTAAATGTCGCCGCCCTTTGTGGAAATGCCGAAAAGCACGTTATTGCCGTGCATAAGCTCAAGCACCGTTTCACCGTCATTTACAAAGTTGAAGTGGTAGGCTTCAAGAATCATATGTCCCTTTTGTGCATCAAACCTCTTGTAAGCAACAGCATCCTCGGTATCAGATTTAAGTACAAGCTCATCTTCTCTGTTGACTGACACATTTCCCACAGCCTTCCACATAAAAGGAACAGAGCCTTCGGGATAGTGCTTGAAGGAATCGTGAAGTGGAAAGTTTGCGTATAAATCGACAGGACCTGACATTTCAACGCCGACCTTGTGTGTGCCGATAGTACCGACCTTCAGGTACTTGAAGGATTTGCCGAGCATAGGGAGCGTTGCACACCAGAAGGAGTCAATATAATATGTGATTGTTTCTTCGTCAAAGTCAAGAATAATGTTGAACCAGTGCTTGCCGAGAGTGCTTTCGGGCTTTAAAAGGGGAATGTATTCGTTACAGCTGCCAAGAGCCATAAAAGCTCCGTCCTTTGTTATAATTCTCATCATATCGTTTTCGTCTTCATCGTAAAGCGACATAACAAATCCGTCAAAGCCTTCTGAGAAAACAACGCTGTTTTCAAGAGTAAAGATGCCTTCTTTTGCCACCTGCATTTCACGTATAAATGCCGTCGGAAACTTGCCTTCAACATTGCTTATGCTGTAAGGACCTCTGTCTATATCCATCTTTTTTGCGCCTCTGTAGTCGTAGCTCCAGCCTGAGCTTATGCCGTCGTGCCAGTCTTCACCGAAATGAGGCTGGTTGATAAGATAGTAGGCGTGTCTCTTTTCCATCGCTTTTCAATCCTTTCAATAAAAAATGCCGCAAGGATAATATCCATTTGCGGCAAGAATTACATATTTTGCCGGAAGCAGTCTTTTAAGTTGTCAGCTTAAATTGTTCCTCCGTTCTTATAACATCATTATATACCATAAAAATGTGTTTTTCAATATGTTTTGTGGAATTTCTGAAGTACTTTTATGAATTTTTAGAATAAGCTTTTCTTTGTCTCAACACCGGTCGCTTCAAAGCCCGCTTCTTTTATTGCAGAAACAATAGCATCATCGGCGATATTTCCCGACAGCTTTGCAGTACATATTTTTTTGTCAAGATTCACCTTTGCTTCCTTAACACCTTCAAGTGCAGAAACTGCCTTTTCAACGGAAGAAGCACAGTGGTTGCAGTGCATCCCCTCAACAGAAATAATCTTTTTAATCATAGTAAACTTCCTTTCAATATATCTTAATTGAATTTGAATTTCTTGAGTCTGAGCGCATTAAGCACAACGCAGATTGAAGATAAGCTCATCGCCGCAGCACCAATCATAGGATTCAGTACAATACCGAAGGTAGGGAAGAGGACACCTGCTGCAACGGGAATACCAAGTGAATTGTAAAGCAAAGCCCAGAATAAACTCAGCTTTATGTTGGATATGGTAGCACGGCTGAGTGCAATAGCTCTTGGAACCGAGTATACATCGCTGTGCATAAGAACTACGTCGCTTGTTTCAAGTGCGATGTCTGTACCCTTTGACACGGAAATACCGACATTTGCTCTTGCAAGCGCAGGCGAATCGTTTATACCGTCACCGCACATAGCAACCTTGCGTCCGTTTTGCTGATATTTTCTGACATATTCTTCTTTTTGTGACGGTGTGACAGAGGCACAGACCTCATCAATTCCTATTCTCTTTGCGACAGCCTTTGCGGTTATCTCGTTGTCACCTGTTAACATTACTGATTTGATTCCTAAATCTTCGAGTCTTTCAACAGCATCCTTGCTGTCATCCTTCTGAATGTCAGAAACCGCAATGCATCCGATATATTTTCCGTCTCTTGAAAAGAACAGCGGCGTTTTGCCCTGATTGCATAGCTCATTATATAGCTTTTTTATGCTGTTGTCAACCTCAATGCCCTCTCTTTCAAACAGTGCAAAATTGCCGCTGAAGCACACTTTGCCGTCAATTTCAGCTTTGAGTCCCATACCGGGAATTGCCTCGAAATTTTCAACCTTCATAAGAGACAGATTTGTTTTTTCGGCTTCCTTTACAACAGCCTCTCCCAAAGGATGCTCCGAAAGACGTTCAAGAGAAGCAGAGAGGGTCAAAAACTCTTCCTTTTGCATTTCAAGGGGAAGAATGTCCGTAACCGTTGGAGAACCTTTTGTAAGAGTGCCCGTTTTGTCAAAAAGTATTGTGTCAATTCTTCCAAGCTCCTCCAGGGTTGCGGCGTTTTTAATTAGAATGCCGTTTGATGCCGCAACGCCTGTGCCGACTGTCACCGCAACGGGTGTTGCAAGACCCAGTGCACAGGGGCAGGAAATAACAAGAACACATATTGCACGTGAAAACGCAAATTCAAATCCGCTTCCTGAAGCCATCCAGATAATAAAAGTCAAAATTGCAATTCCTATAACCACAGGAACAAAAATGCCGCTTATTCTGTCCGCAAGACGTGATATTGGAGCTTTTGAGCCGGAGGCTTCCTCAACGAGTCTTACTATGCCGGAGATTACTGTGTCATCTCCTACCTTTTGTGCTTTTATAAATAAGGTTCCGTTTGAATTCAAAGTTCCTGCGCTGACACTACTCTCCTTGGTTTTGAATACAGGAATGCTTTCACCCGTAAGACTTGATTCGTCAATATAGCTTTCGCCCGATATAACAATGCCGTCGCAGGGGATACTCTGTCCCGGTTTTACAAGAACAACGTCACCCTCTCGCAAATCCTCGACCGGTACCTCTTTTTCGGTGCCGTCTTGTATTACGATTGCCTTTTTGGGTGTCAGGTCTATAAGCATATCCAAAGCTTTTCCCGTACCCGAGCGGCTCTTGCCTTCAAGGAATTTGCCGACTGTTACAAGCGTAGGTATCATCGCAGCTGTTTCAAAATACAGGTCGTGCACATAATGCTCGTCACCCAAAATTATCTGAATAATTGCAAAAATTCCGTAGATTATTGCGGCGGATGAGCCGACAGCAATTAGTGAATCCATATTGGGTGTGCGCTTGAGGAGGTGCTTGAAACCGTTGGTGAAATATGCTTTGTTGATTATGAGAATCGGTACGGTAAGTATAAACTGAATAACCGAATGAACAACAGGCTTTTCAATAAAATCCGGCAACGGCAAAGAAAGCATATGTCCCATTGAAAAGTACATCAGTATAACCATAATAATTACCGATGAAATAAGCCGTGCAAATAAGTTCTTTTCGTTTTCTATTGCATTTTCCCGAAGAATCCTTCTCTTTTCAGCAGAGCTCTTTGCAGTATCTATTCCGAAACCCGCACCTTTTACGGCACTTCTTATGTCGGCATCCGAAAACATACCCTCATCATATTCAATACTCATAACGCCTGAAATAAGATTTACGGAAACACTCTCTATTCCAAGCTTTTTTACAGCTCTTTCAACGGCTGCCGAGCACGCTGCACAGTTCATACCGGTTATGTCGTATTTTGCCTTCAAATTAACACCGCCTTTTGTAGTTAGTTTAGCATAACTCGGTTAAGAAATATACTAAAAATTTATGAATAAATAGAGAAAAGGGGAGATTCATTCTCCCCCAAAAAAATTATATCTTTTCCACTATTCTTATGTTTTCGGCGGCATATCCCGTTTCACTCTTTACAATGTCCGTAATCTGGGCAACCTCGCTTGTCAGAAGCCCGTCGGACTTTACGATAACATTTATGTTATCTCCGCTGATAATGGCAACGCAGTCCTCAAAGCCCTTTGCTTTTATCATCTCTTCAACAGTTGATTCGATTTCGATACAGCTTGCAATTTCAAGAATTTCTGACAGAGCCTTGTCTCTTGTTTCGGGAAACTCCTCTGCGCTGTCAACTACAACCTGAAGCGTCTGAAGCGCTTCGTCACGAGATTTTTCTCTGTTTATTGCCGCCGCAGAAAAGTATCTGTCGTCTTCGTAGGTGTCGGTTGTGTTGTCAACGAGCGTTGCTTCTCCCAGAATTTTTGTGCCGGTATCCGAATAGTCTCTGTTGTAGAGGTAGTCGGACACGGGGCTTTGTCCCGATATGCCGAGTGGATCGGTATATATCATTACCGAGACTACTGCAGCAAGAGATAAAACCAGAAGCGGCTTTCTGTGTTTGGTTATGAATGAAAATAACTTTTTCATTTTGTTTCTTCTCCTCCGATTATGTATATTTTGTTTTGTGAAATGCCGAGAACTGTTGCGACGGCACATTTCAAAGTATTGAAATCTTTTTGTGAAGTGATACCTTTGCACACTATCATAACTCCGGCAATTTCGCTGCCCGAATTTGGATTTGTTTCCTTATCGGTGCTGTATGAAAAAACATTTGTCACGGTGCTTTTTTCTGTTTGTTCTTTTGTATCTTTAAATGTTATAAGCACATCAACATTTTTTGAACCTGTAGCCGAGCTTATAATATTTTCAACTCTGTTTTCTAAGTATTCCGTGCTGTCTTTGCGGAAAGGAGCATATTTGTCGTCTGAATCAGAACAGTATGATACTGCAATCATTGATATTCCAAATAGCGCTGCTATAATCAGAAATATTACCTTAGTTCTTGTGCCGTCTGTCAGATTTTTAATTGTCCTCAGATTCATCTGCTGTTACCTCAAATAAAATTTCATTTCCAAGTAATTCACTCAGCGCTGTCGTAACAGCGTTTTTTTCCTGATTTGTACTTACAAGAGCTTTTATTTTCTCAATATCAACCCGGTTGTTGTCATATGATATATCTATGCTTATACTAATTACCGTTATTCCCGTTTTCTCAAAAATTTCCTGCTTCAGAACCTTAGAAGCTTCATTCTCTGTCAGCTTTTCAAAATCGAGATAGTTGTTACCTGTATACTGTCCGCTGTCAATTTTGAAGCTGTCCGCATCGATGTTTCTGAATGCAGTTATTAAGGGCAAAATAATCACCGCGAACACGCATAGATTTGTTATAAGTCTTAGAGCCTTTACGCTTGCACTGCTTTTACAGGCAGAGCCGCAGGAAATTGAACACAAAAAAGCACATAATGTAACCGTGATTACTGATTTTATGTAGTCTGAAAACATTATTTCACATCCTTTATATTGAGACATTTGTTGCCGTAAACATCGCAAGAACAATAATAAATGATACTCCGCTGACAAGAAGCAAAGCGAGCAGTATGTTGATTATCCCCTGTACACCTTCGAGAAAAGTTTTTATTTTTCCCACATCGCATATTTTGGCAGTATGTACTAAGACGGTAATAGACAGCTTGACTGCGCAAATATAGCAAATCGGGACAATAAGAGCGTACACAATAAAAAGTATGCCCGATATTCCGACGATGCTCTTTATATATTTCATACCTGCGATAACTGTTTTCATACTTTCGCTTATCATACCGCCTGCTACGGGTATCAGCTTTGCCGCACCGTACTTCAGCCCCTTCATAGCAATGTTGTCTGCGCTTGCCTGAAGTATCGTCTGAAGTGACAGTATTCCTGTGAACACGGTAAAAGCAAATCCGCATATCCATAATGAGATTCCTTTAAGTGACGAATTCAATCCGTCAAGAGCAGAATTTGAACAAAAGCTGTTTACTGCTGAAATTGAAAGAGAGGCTTTGGTTATGGGCAGAAGCAGCGAAACACAAATAAGCTGTATAGCTGTAATTGATGCCGGAAGCGTAGATGACATAAGGGCGGCAGAAAGCGTGTTGCCTGAAGCCGTGTGAAGCATTACACCTGTCGGTACAAAAGAAATCATAAAGCCGCTTATCGCTTCAATCTGCTCCTGTACCATAGAGAAGCACTTGGTTAAAGGTGAAAACAGCAATAGAACCATAAGACAGGTGCCAATCAATTCATAATTGCTCGGCAAGCCGTCCCTGCCTGTTATAACCGAGAGAGCCGATGAGATTATAATGACTGCTATACATATCCCGAAGCACACTGCAAGCTGTTGTATAAAAGAGGAAATTCCCGATGTTACTGCATCAACAATTTTTTGCGGACTTAAAGCTTCGAGTACTTCTGAAGCCTTTTGCTTAATACTGTCGGGATTTGTAAAATCAAAAGGAGAAGCCAATACAGAAGTTGTAAGTATCAAAAGTAATATTAGCGTAATTGAAATCCTATGAAATAAACGATAATGCATTTTCAAACACCTTTTGTATAAGAGGAAGGCAAAAAGTCACAAGAGTGCATCTGCCGGCAAACTCTATCTTTTGAGAAAGTGAAGCCTCACCCAAATCACGGCATAACTCAGATGCTGCAGATGACAGCATACATACACCCGCACCTTTCAGCATTATCCCGTATAATTCTCCTTGTCCCGAGGTGCTTGCTGTCTCGTTTATAAAATCAAATACAGGGATAAGTACGCCAAAGGAAAAAACACAAATGGATATGTTTATAAGGCAAGAGGCAAGAAGCGCATAATCTTCGTTAATCTTTCGCAATAGAACGATTATTATGAGTGAAGATAATGCTATTGAAATAACCTTTACTAAGTCCATTCTGCTATAACCCGAAGGAGGTAAGTACCAAGTTGAAAAGATTGGATATTTCACCGACAAGCATAAGTAAAACAATAATTACGCCCGCAATTGTGCAGAATACGCTTTGTTCATCTCGCCCTGATTTTGAAAGAATGCTGTTTGTTACCGTAACAAGTATTCCGACTCCTGCAATTTTCAGTATTATGCCTACATCCATATTTTTACCAACCTTTATATAAAAATTATTGCGGCAGCCAATGCCGAAATTATGGAGATTTTTTTGTATAACGAAGCCTTTGCCGATATATCCTTTTCGCTTTGGGTCTGAGTTTTTTCAAAGTAATCGATAATCAAGCGGCAGCTTTGCAATTCATATTCACTGCTTTGGGATTTGCCGAGCCTTGAGAAATAAGAAGTCAGCATTTTTTTGTCTTCTTTGCTGAGTGCCGACAGAGATTCTTCAATAACTGCTTTTGGGTCTTCGCCGTCTAATATTTTTTGACAAAAGCCTGATGCTTTAAGCCTGCCGTCGGGACACTCACGAAGACTTAATGCCGCGGGAATTTTTCCGTGAATTATTCCTCTTTCAATGTTTTTTAAAAGAGCAATAATTTCATTTCTGACAAGATATGTTTCTTTAAGCCTTGCGGATATAATTGCACCGTAACAGGATATTGAGCCCGAAAGAAGAATTATTCCGGCGTATTTAATTATCTGCATATTTATAAAGACCGCCTTCTATTCCGTCTTTTGTTCTTGTTAATGTGTATATATGCGAGAATACACTTTCTTCAAACATATCCCGTATATAAGATTTTTTTAAAGCCGACTCGTAGCTGTCTGCGTGAAAAGAGGCAATAAATATAATTCCGCTGTTCTTTTGCAGAGTTATCCTTTTTGCTTCTTCACATCCCGATATTTCATCGCAGATTATAATTTCGGGCGACAAAAGACGAGAGGCACGTTCAATTCCACGGCATTTGTCAATTCCCGAAATAAAATCAATACAGCAGTGTTCAAAAACCTTTTCCATATAAATTTCATTTCTTTCGTCAATAACACAGACTCTTTTTATGCCGAAGCCCCTGCCGCCCGAAAGACTAACTGCCAAATCACGAAGCAGGGTCGTTTTTCCTGCTCCCGGACTTGATATCACAAGAATTCCTTTGCCGTCTTCAAAGCCGTTAGTGCATATGTGGGAAAAGAGCTTATCTGCGCATCCCGGTATGTGCTTTGGGATTCTAAGGCTTATGCTCGCAATATCAAATTCCATCCCGGATTCCTGTGAGCTCAAAGAACCCATTCCTGCCCTTATGCCGCCACTGACTATATAACCGTTCTTGAGTGTCTCTTCGTATGAAAAGACAGAGCCCTTGCAGAATTTATAGAGAAAAGCTTCTATGTCCTGCTTTTGGCAGATAATTGCTTGTGATGTATTGTCCGAAAGTCCGTTCGATGACAAAACATAGTTTTTTCCTTCAAGGGTTACGGTCGTAATTCCGCCACGTCTCAGTCTAATTTCACAAATTCTGTCAAGAGCCGCTTTGTCAAGCCGAGAGAGTGCCGATGACACCTGTGAGGGCAGGGAAGAACGAATTCTGTGCATAGGTGACGATTCCTTTGTTATTGTCATTTTTTCCTCCGTTGTTACTGTGTCTGCTCAAAGTTATATAGCTGAACAATCCTTTCCCAGGTTGAAACATCAATCACTCCCGTCGGATTAAGACGTACCGCCCTCTGAAAGTCGAGTACGGCGTTTTCTGTGTCTTCGCCGAATATTCCATCTGCACTTACCATTCTTATGCTTGGGTATCTTGCGGCAATTGCATTAAGATATGTCTGCATAAGCTTAACGTTTTCACCCGAATCACCCCGCCTTAAATCTCTTCCCGGGAAGCCTTGGTTGGGTAAAGACGGCGTTATTGAATTGATAATGTTGAGGTATACCTGATAGAGCGCATTCCAGATAAGCGGAGTTACGATTCCCGTTTCGGTGAGCCCGAAGGTTGACTGAAAGCTTCTTACGGCATCTTCCGTTGCCCTGCCGAATATTCCGTCCTTTGTTATCTTAGGAATTGAAGGGTAAAAAACACTTATGTAGTCTATAAGTGACTGCAGCAGAAGTACATAGTTTCCCGTATCTCCGGTGCCGATTGTAACATTTGGTATTTCCTCCGAGAAAATGTCGGTAACCCCTTCTCCGATAGTTTCGGCAAGCTTTGCGACAGAGGAATATATATAGGAAATTTTATACCAGGTGCTTTTTCCGACAATTCCGTCAACTTCAAGGTCAAATATTTCCTGAAATGTCCTGACGGCACTGTCCGTTGATGAGCCGAAAACTCCGTCAATGGTAGGAATAAGCGGAATAGCAGGATAGTTTTCCCTGATTCTCATAAGCTGCTGCTGAATCACGACAACATCATCGCCCGAATCTCCGAGCTTCAGCGGTGTACCCGGATATGAGCTTTCGGCAGTGCTAATATCATCTGAAGAAGTCAGATTTATGTCATCTCCGTAATAGTATCTCAGAATCTGCAGAGCGTTGTTGCCGTTTTCGGCAAGGGTTACGGTTCCCCATTGTGAAAGACCGTTGCAGTTGACTGTTCTTCCGTCGCAAAAGGTTGTGAAAAGAGGGTTTATATATCCTTCACGAGTAACATATGTGTTGAAGTTGTCATCCACAAGCCGAGAAATGTTTTCGAATATATTTCTGCCTTCTACAAAGCTCTGGTCATACGCCGTTGTGCTTGTTATGTCAAAATCGTACCCCTGGCTTCTGTACCATTCAGTAAAGAAGCGGTTAAGTGTCAAAGACGTTATTGCGGCAATGTTTGCCTTTAGAGCTTCTTCAGGCCAGGTGGGATAGATTTCTGAGGAAGCAACATTCTTAATGTATTCGGTAAATGGAACTGTAACATTGCGCGCATTTGACGAAGGAGTTCCGAGATGCACTGTTATGTATTCGGGAATGTATATTTCCTCGGCGATAAGGGGAGTTGTCTGCTCAGCACTCGGTCCTCTCATTCCGTGATTGTCGCTTGATAACAATTGACTTGCGGGTATCTCGTAAACAATTGTTCCGCCGTCAGTACCTGTGTATGACCCTGACACGGGAATCAGGGCTATCGGAAGCACACTTTGCGTGTCTCCGTAAATCTGCACACCCGTAACCCTTGTAGGAAAGAAGCCGTCTGCCGTAACATAAACGTCAACGAGAGAGTAGGGTGGAAGCGTATTGTTGATGTTGTCTGTCAGTGATGTGTCGGGCGTTTCAAAACGCACAAAACTTGTGTTGCCCGATGAGTCTGTCAGAAGAATGTTGCTGTAAAAGGTATCAGAAACCTTGCTTTGCTGTCCAGCCGGTATCATATATACTTTTGCACCTTCGACCGGAATGCCTTGATCTGCTGCTCTTGCTTCTATGCTCAAATATCCTTGTGACATTTGTCCACTCCTTTTCTGTTTTGGTAAAGCATATTACGTACCGGCTGTTTTTATTCCGCAATAAATATTTTTTCGTCAGCCAAAAACAGACCTTTTTTTTAATTGCCAGGTGATAAACTCATATTGCACTGTAGGTGATTTTATGAAAACGGTTTATGTAGATGTGGTATTGCTTGTAAATTTCTGTGCCGACTATATTGTTTTGTATATGTGCAGCAGTCTTTTACATATAAAATCTACATCAACAAGGATTGCTTCTGCGGCAGCTTTTGGGGCAATATATGGTGTGGCTGCTGTGATAGTACCGAGCATCGGAATTCTGTTTTTGCCGGTAATGCTTCTGATGTGCTGTATTTCATTCGGCAAAAGAAGGATATTGACTTATGTAAGAATTCTACTTGTTGTTTTTTTATTTTCGCTGTTGCTTGGCGGTATTATGGAACTGTTAACAGCAGCTTTTACAGAAAAAACTAATATGCATTTTGGGATTGTAACTGTAACACTGGGCTTTTTTGCTTTAATTGTTTTGGCTGTATGTACTCAAAGGCTGTTAAACAGTCAATTGAATACAAGTGCTGTTGAAGCACACATACGTCTGGGAAATGAAGTGTTTTCCGCTGTACTTCTCTCTGACACGGGTAATCTGTTGAAAGATCCAGAAAGCGGAAAAAGCATCATTATTCTTGACAGTACATACAGACGTGTTTTTTTGAATAATGCCGATGCCGTAAACATAGCAGTATTCAAAACGGTAAGCGGTAACGGACTTGTAGAGTTTTATAAAGCCGACTCTGTTGCGGTAAATGATGTCCAAATTGATGCATATGTCGGCTTTTGCATTAACGGTGTGTGTTCCTTTGACGGCTATGACGGTATCATCCCAGGCAGTGTTGTCAGAAATCTTTGAGGAGTGACGGAATGAATATTGTTATTGACATAATCAAGAGTTTTCGAAAAAAGAAGGAAGCCAAAAAATTGTCTGTATTTGATTTGTTCAGTATATTCGGGGATAATGCTATATATTACGTCGGCGGAAGTGAAGTTCTGCCGCCGCCTTTGTCTACAGAGGAAGAAGCGGAGCTTGTAGAATTGCTTGTTGATTGTCATAGAAACGAAGAGGCAAAGCACAAGCTTATAGAGCATAACCTGAGACTTGTTGTATACATAGCAAAGAGATTTGAAAACACAAGGGTAGGTATTGAGGATCTTGTATCAATAGGCACAGTCGGACTTATGAAGGCGATAAATACTTTCAGAAGCGATAAAAACATCAAGCTTGCAACATATGCGTCAAGGTGCATAGAAAATGAAATATTGATGTACATAAGAAAAAATTCGCATTCACGAAACGACGTTTCTCTGGAAGAGCCGCTTAATGTGGACTGGGACGGAAATGAGCTGCTGCTTTCCGATGTTCTCGGTACGGATGAAGACTCGGTGCTCAGTAATATTGAGAGGGAAGAAGAAAGAATAATTATTCATAAAGCTGTCAGTTCCCTTGAGGAAAGAGACCGCAGGATCATACAGATGCGGTTCGGACTTTTTGGAAACGAGGATGAAAAAACGCAGAAGGAGGTTGCAGATGAGCTTGGTATTTCTCAGTCTTATATATCGCGCCTTGAAAAGAAAATAATATCGAAGCTTAAGGAAAAGATATGTAAGTTTTATTATTAGAAAAAGTTGTCGAAAGAGGGTGATAAAATTTTGACAAAAATTTTTCAAAAGGTATTGACAAATCGTTTTATAGGTGATATAATATTAAAGCACCTGAACGATGGGCAGTCGAACGACGTCTGTATGCCGGAGTGGCGGAACTGGCAGACGCCCGGGACTTAAAATCCCGTGGGACTCAAATCCCGTACCGGTTCGATCCCGGTTTCCGGCACCATATATATCGCGGAGTAGAGCAGCCTGGTAGCTCGTTGGGCTCATAACCCGAAGGTCGTAGGTTCAAATCCTGCCTCCGCAACCA
>CAZTNR010000010.1:0-37068 GCA_964614955.1 uncultured Oscillospiraceae bacterium
GGCACCTCGCTATTCCGAATGGGTAAAATGGGATTAACAAATAGTGTTAATCTTTAAGTTGCCTACTTCAAGATATATCATCGAAATAAAATAATCAATATTGCGAAAGCCTTTTGCACGACGTTTAATCTCTTGGATACGGCTGTTAATTCCTTCTGTTAGACCTGCTGTAAGCTTGCTTTTGAAATATTGCAACACACCAGAATAATGCGATTTTATCATTTTGGCAAATTTCTTTATCGGCTCTAATCGAGAACGAACAGCCCATGACAACCATTTTTTAATGGCAATTTCAGCTACCTGTATATCAAATATATTTCGATACATATCTTGAAATGTCAGCTTCATCTGATATGCTTTTGCAAGATGCTTGTTTTCTTTTGATAAAGTTTTTAAGTCATTTTGTTGACTGAGAGTAAGATTGTTTGGGTTCTTTAACCAAATATATCGTGAGCCTTTTAAGCAAGGATTTATTGCAGTTTCATTGCGACGCACTGCATCTATTGCCTCGTTAAGTTGCTTTATGATATGAAACTTATCAAATGTAACCGAAGCGGTGGGAAGATATTTCTTTGCACCTGATATAAACGCCGTCGACATATCCATAGATACATTTTTGATGTTTTCGCTGGAGCTATTGTGGTTGGCGATTTCTTCACAAAAACGCTGTATCGTTGATTCATCCTTACCTTGCGTAGCATAAACAACTTCTCGCTTAATCATATCAACAAAAATGCTGACATATTTATGACCTTTGCGTGTTGATGTTTCATCTATGCCGATTTGAGATAACTCTCGGAAATCTTTAATTGCATACGCTTTTGAAATATGAAAATGTATTATTCGCCATATTCTTGTGTCGTGTTCTCCCATCAGTTCGGCTATTTTAGAAACAGGCATTTCTTTAACAAGTGTTAAAATAAACGCTTCAAATAATACAGTAAAACCGCTACGAGGTCTTGACCACGGTGGTATAAACAAATGCACACCGCAATTATTACATTTTACTTTAGGATTACGAAAATGGATATAACATTTATATTGAAAAAAATTAAGATGACGCCAAACCTTTTCAACGGTATCGTGAGTCGGGCATTCTTCTTTTCCGCATACAGGACATAGAAATTTGCTGCCACGTTCAAAATCAATATAGATATGTAATTCGCTTAATTCATTAAACGCAATATTACTAATATATAATGGTTTTTCGATGCATAAAGCAGATTCAAATAATTCTGTTTGTATATTCATATTCGCACATCCTTTCATATCTATTATATTAAATAATTAGAAGAAAGAAAAGAGGTATTTTAATGATTCAAATTAACAAAAGAAGTATAGGTGTATGTATATTACTATCAATAATAACATTCGGAATATACGGGATATATTGGTTGTATTTGCTTGTAAAAAATACTCGTTCAATACAAAAGAATACAACGAGCTGCACAGGAGAAATGTTATGTTTAATTTTTGTACCGTTTTATTCTCTGTATTGGTGGTATACAAGGGGAGAAAAAGTCAAACAGGAATTTAGTCAACACAATTATGCTTCAACAGGTAATGGAATTGTATATTTGATTCTCGCAATTTTCGGATTGAGCATAGTTTCTATGGCTATTATGCAAAGCGACTTCAACTCATTAAAATCTGAAACCCACTCAGAACAGCGAAGCGCCAGTTTAAATTCACAACTATATTTTGCCATGAAAAAACCGACCTCCCAATCGTTAGATTTTTGGTCTAACTTTTGGGGGTCGGTTCAAGGTGAACCGACTTTATTCTTATGTCCTACATAAAAATCCTTTATTCAATTCAGTCTTTATAAAGCTCGTCGCCGTCAATCCAGATGTTTGTATCGGTATCAACCTCGCACAGTGTCAGGATTTCAAGAGCTTTTTCCTTTGAAGCTTCATCGCTGTTTTGGCTGTTGTATATCGCAAACGCCACATCGCATACACTCTTTACAGTCTTTGCACCGTAAATGATGCCGCCGTCAGAGAACTTGATATAGGGTCTGAATACAAGCTGTGCCGTCAGTGCATCTTTTCTCATTGGAATATTATAGAGAACCGCTGTTAAGTATTCAAGATAGTCGTCACTTTCAAAAACCTTGCGGATACCCTGAGTCTTGTCAAAGGCAATACCCCAGACAACCTTCTTGGCTGATATATATTCTTCATCAAGTACAAGGTCGTTGATTTCGCCGTTTTCGATTGTTGACTGCTTTGCTATTACAAAACCGTACTGGCTTACTTCATCCTCTGTGTGAAGAGACGCATCCACCGATGCTTTTACTCTGATGCCCTGAGGGTCTGAAGTTCTTATCGAAGCGGTGTTGTACATTGTAACACTGTCGGAAAGTGCTACTCTTTGTGTAAGTGAGCCTTCGCTGTAGGAGTATACGTCATATGATTTCTGCTTACCTGCGATTGAAACAATGTGAACAGCTATGTTTTCGCCTTCCTGTGAAGCCTTTGCGTAAAGTACGTCTGTGCCTGAAAGCCTTGCCGTATAACCGCTGTCAAGACAAGCGTAGAGACTGTCTGTTTCCGATATTTCGGGCTTGATTTCGGTATATCCGTCAAAGGCGGTTGAAGAAACAAATGTTACGCCATCTGTAATTGCAAAGGGGGCTTTTACACTTCTTACTGCGCCGAATCTGATATAGTCAAGACTTATATCAAATGCCGTGCTGTCGGGAGTTACTGTGTTGACGAAAACTTCAACGCCTGTAATATTGCCTGTAAGTGCCGATACGTCGGCGACAAGTGTTGTGTACTCTGTGCTTGTAAGCGGGAACACATATGTAGTATTGCCGTCTGTTGTCTTTACCGTAAGCTCAACTGTGCCGTTTTCGTCTGTATATGCACTTGTAAGAGCAACCGAAACAAAGTTCTTGCCTTCTATGTCAAGCACAGGCGACTTAAAGGTTACCTTTGCACCTGCGGTACAGGTTGACCAGATGCAGCTGTCGGAAATCTTTGCGTGGAAGCCGCCGTCAATCTCGAAGCCGTAGATAAAGCCTGCGTTTTCGTCATAGCTTCCTTCAAATTCAAAGCCGTCTGTCTTTTTCCAGATTGCGTAAACTGTTATGGGCTTTGTCATATTGACACTTGTTACCGCTTCCTCTGCATCCTCTGTAAGACCCCAGCCTGCGAAGATGTAAGCATCACGAAGAGGAATCTGAGAAGAAAGCGTGTATTCACCCGATGCGTATTCGTCAGCTTCGGGAAGACCGGTTACTGTGTCGGTTGTGCCTGCGGCATAGGTGAGGGTGAAGCTGTCAAGCTGATTTGTGATAACGACCGTGTGAGTGTCAAGGACACTGTCATCGTAAGCACTCTTTGCTGTTACAACAACCGTACCGTTGCTTAACGGCGAAAGAAGACCGTTTTCGCTGATAATAGCAATATTACTATTATCAACGCTCCAAATAACATCAGCGGAAGCATCATTGGGTGTAACTTCGACTGCGAGTTGAAGACAAGCTCCCTTCTCGTCCACTGTCGTGTCGCCTGTGATTTCTATTTCTTCGGGGATGTAAATATATGAGGGTTCAATATTTGCGGGAATTTCGGGCTTTATATAGCCAAGGCAGGTTGTAGCTACAAGGTCGTGTCCCTTGTCACCCCAGTGAGCCGCAACACCCGAATGAATGCTTGCATATTCCGTAGCGAGGTTGTTGGGGTCAAGCTTCATTGTGGGATTTACGTGATAGTCGTAGAAAACCTTGTCGGAGTAGGTTTCGTCAAGCTGTGCAATAAGCTGGTCGTTTCTTGTGACGCAGGAAAGACCGCAGTGCTGTGCAACAACTATTGCCTCGGGACAGTAGGAGTACATCATATCGTAAAACTGCTTGTAAGCGTTGTATGCAACGTCAACGCTTGTTGATGAACCCATATTACCTGTCATAGCCGTAACGATTATGTTGGGCTTTAAGTCCTTCATTATGCTTTCAACCGTTGCATACTGCTCGTGGGTTGTCCAGTCGGCTGTTGCGTCTGTCGCTGTTGAGAGTGACTGGTCGAGAGAGGAGCTTGCATAAACCTCGAATGTAACCTTTGAAGGATAGAATTCTTCTTCAAGATAGGAAACGAGCTTGTGAACGTAGTCGTTTTCTTCAGCCGATGCCGCCATACCCCAGTTGCCGTACCAGCCAATAGAGGAGGAGGGAGCGTGCTTTGTTGTGGATGCACCCCAGAAGAAAATTCTGATGTCATATACAGCCTGCTTTTCTCTTTGACCTGAAACTTCAACGTCAAAGCTTTCATAGACCGTTTCGTCACCCGAAACATAGGCTGTAATTGTTGCTGTGCCGTCGCTCATTGCCTTGAGAGTCGCTGTGCCGTAACCGTTGTTTTTAACCGAAACACAGTCAGAGCTTGATTTCCAGGCAACTGTTGTGTCGGAGGACTTGTTCGAGAAAGCTGCCGCCTGTACGTCTGCCGAGGCACCGTCACCCGAAAGAGTTGATACTGTTTCAATAAGCTTTATCGCCTTTACCTCGGGGATTTCGGGTTCATATGTCGGAATGCTTGAAAGGGTAATGTCCTTGATGTAAACCGTGTCGTTGTGGTTTGTAACACCGATAACAAGCGAGCCTGCAGTGCCGCCCGATGCGAGGGCATTGATGTCGGCACATACTGTTACATATTCGCCGTTTGTCGAGCCCGAAACTGAAGGATAAGTATATTTCCAGGCATCGCCGACGGTAATTGCCACCTGGAAGCTTGTTGCTCTGTCAGCCTTGAGCTTGAAAAGAACATACTTGTAAGTAGAGGTGTTTGCATTTACCGTCTTGTTGAGGAAGCCGTTGGTATAGTAAACAATGTTGCCGTTTCCGTCGTCGCTCTTTACTACATCCGTTCTCTTTGTAACCTCCCACGCGCCCTCTGTTTCATTGAAGGTTGTGCCTGTGTGGTCATAGAGCCAGTTGGATGCGGCAATTTCGGGAACCGTCTGAACTGCTTCTTCAACGTCGAGTGTCTGATAATCGCAAAGAATGTAAATGTCCTCTGTCTCGCCTGTAGAGGCTGTGCAGGTGATAACTGCTAAACCCTCTGCCTTTGCAGTAACGCTTGCACTGCCGTCGCCGTTATCGGAAAGGGTAACGTAGGAAGAACCTTCCTTTACCGAGTAGGAAACGGTAATGCCGTCGGTACCGTCTCTGTGCCAGAGGCTTGTTGTGAGATTTGCCGTTTCGCCCTCAGCAACAAGAAGTGTCTTGTCAGCCTTGAGGTTGAACTTGAGGCTGTTGTCGTAAACTGCATAGAGAGTAATGTCTTCGTTGTTAAGGGTAATTGATGTGTCAACAGTGCCGTCATTCTTCTTTGACCAGCCGATAATGCCGTTATTTGAATCGGCAACCGAAACCGTAGGCTCAAAGCTGTCACCTGTAAGATTTTCGTAGGATGTTCTGAGCTCTGTTGTTCCGTCTTCATCAAGGTATGTAATCTTGTAGGCAGGGATAATGGAAACATCGTCAATATAAACCTTTTCGTTGACATTGATGCCTTCCGCCGAATCATACTGCCATTCAAAATAAATGGTGCTTATATCGGTTGTATCTAAAGCACCTGTGTTCTTGTTTGTAAGAGAACCGAAGGTGGAAACGGTGTAGCTGTGCTCATACCAGCCTTCTGTGTTGGATATAAAACCGCCGATATCCTTTGCAATCTGCCAGCTGGAAGTGCCGTTTTTCATAATCCACAGCGCAGGGTATGTTTTGCCGTAGCCTTCCTCTGCCCACTTGTAAGCCTTGAAGGAAATGTTATAGGGTCTGTTTCTGTCAAGTGCGGGGCTGAAAGAAAAACCGATTGTAGCATAGGGGCTTGTCTGTGTGCCGCTGTAGTAGTTTCGAAGCACCTTGCCGTCCTCTCCCGATATGGGGCTGTCGTCAAGAACAGCGTTTTTTACGGTGGAGGGAAGTGTTGTCAGAGCGTCAAAGGTCTGTACCTCAGTTGTTCCCGTAAGAACATTGAGACCGGGTGCTGCTGCAAAAGCAGAAGCTGCAAGAAGTACTGCCATAACTGCTACTACCGCCAATCTTAACGTTTTTTTCATTTTTATTCATTCCTTTCGTGAGAATAAATCAAATCTGTACACATACATTTTATATTAATTCCCTGTTTGCCTGCAAGAAAAATAGTAACGAAATGTGGAAAAAAATTATTTACTTGTTGAAAAATATTATTTTATATTGTAAAATACTCTTACAGAGAAGGAGGGCGGCATAATGCAGTATATACGCGACGACAAAGCTGAATTTGAATATAATCTCTTCTGCACTGCGGGCAACGAGGAATTGCACTGTCATAACCGAATAGAAATAATAAGGGCAAACAAGAACAATATCCGCCTGAGAACAGATATGGGTTCTCTTGTTTATGATGTGTTTGAGGGTGACTACGCCGTAATAAAGAGTCCCGATGTGCACAGAATATTTGCTATGGGGAATAACTGCGAAATTGAACAGGTGCTTTTTCCCGTTTCGTATCAGAATATGTTTGACGGCGACTATATAAAGAACAGCTTTGTTATCCCCTGTGAGATAATAGGGCAAAGCCCAGAACTCAAAAGCTTTGTTGAAAGCTGCTTTTCCCTTTTGTCAAGGGCTGAAAAAAACAGTCCTCTTACACGAAGCTTTTGTGCATCCCTTTCGTCGGTTATGCTATCGCTCTATGATAAAAGGCGTACCGTTGTCAGCAACAGCAGCGATTCGGCAGAGCCGGCACCGGTCAGAGGCGGAGTGAGTATCGAAACAATGGAGAAATTCGATTCGGTTGTCTCCTTTATAGACAAAAACTTTACCGACTCAAAAATTAATCTGCCGTCGCTTTCGGCTTTTTCGGGCCTTGGCAAAACCTTTCTGTCGGCACTTTTTCCAAGGCTTACCGGCAGAAGCTTTACCGAATATATACATCACCTTCGAATTAACCGTTCAATCGAGCTTCTTACCTCAACCGAAAAGAATATATCGGAAATTGCCTACCTTTGCGGCTTTGAGACAATACGCTCCTTCAATAATGTTTTCAAGGGTGCTGTGGGCGTAGCTCCTTCCTCCTTCAGGCTTGGACTTTCGGGTAAGGAAACAGCGGGTCTCGACTCTGCTGTATGCACAAAGAAAAACGGCATTTTCAGCTATAACTGGACAAGCAACGTCACACTCCGAAGGGATGAAGAAAAGGGCGTTTTAAGGCTTGTCTGTACCGATACAAAACTCAAGCTATGGTGTCATTTGAGACTCCGTATGCTCTTTTTCAAGGGAAGAAAATACACCGTTTCCTTTTCGGCAGGATTTCTTACAAATGTGTCGGGTAGGATTCCGTCGGAATCTCGTCTTTGGTGTAATTTCCAGTTTCCCGACAACATCAGCAAATCGGTTTTCCATAATGCAAAGCGTCTTTCTGAAACGCCCGAGGACGACGGATTTGTCCGCTACAGCTTTGAGTACACAATGCCCGACTACTATATTCCTTCGCCCGAGGATTTGTTTTCAATCTACTCCGCACCCGAAAACGACCTCGGCGTCGGCTTTGAGGTGAGGGATATAGAGGTGAAAACCGTATAAAAGCGGTAAAATCCAAAAAAAGATTATTGATTTACTTTTGTTAATGTGTTATATTGAACACGGAAACAATAATTACCTTCCCGAAAGCAAAAGGAGAATGAATATGGCAAGAAAACTCAATCTTAACCCTTACCATCTTATTGACGAAGAAATCCACTATTCAGGGCATCACGAGGAGAGCTGCTGGGATGCCGACCACAGAGGTAACGGCGGTGTTTTACCTCCGACAATTGATCAGCGTGTAGCAAAAAGTGTTCTTACCACTTATCCCTCTTTCCAGAGACGCAACATTACCGAGGAGGTCAGCGGCACGGTTACCTTAGAGGGTACCTTCCGTGTTGTTTCGGGCGATGGCTTCTACTTCGGCTTCTGGGGCGACAAGGGCGACGAAAAGGAGGCATTTGTTCTCAGACAGAACGGCGCATATTTCTATGCAGGCAAACGGGCAGCTTTCAAGGCTGACAATAACTGGCACTATATAAAGCTTGTTATGTGTATCGACAAGGGTGAGGTAAAGGTTCACCTTGACGGAAAATTTTTAGATGAGCTTCCCTTTACGGGCAAGGCAAAGAGCCTTTCAAGATTTGAATTCGGCTACGGAATTGAGGATATAGGCGAGGCTGTATTCTTCAACGACCTTGAAGTATATAAGAACTATATCTTCTGCGACTCCATTGTTCCGAAATACGAAGGTAATCTTCCCGAAGAATACGAAATCGAAAAGGACGGCAAGGCAGTCTTCGGCAGACGCCGCTACAGCCCCAATTCCAAGTACTCCACATACTTTGCAAAGCTCTCGGCAGGTACATCCTCCACAGTCACAAGAGGGTTTGACAGAGCACAGGGAAATGTCTGCTTTGAAATGAAGTACCACCTTCCGAAAAAGGGTGCAATGCTCACCGTAAGCCTTATGTCGGCAGGAAAAGAGGTTATCTCGGTTTATGACGAGCTGACAGCCCTTTGCTGTAAGGACGGGGTACTCAGAAACCACTCAAAAAATGTTTGGCAGACTCTCAGAATTGAAGCCGATACCAATACAAATACAGCCCTTGTCCGTCTCAACGGCAAGGTGTGCTCGACAATCTGCTTTGATGATTTTGCAGAATATATAGATGCAGTCAAAATCGCGTTTGTATGCGAAAAGGCAATAGAGGTTGAGTTCTCCGACCTCAAGGCGTTTATCATACCGCCGCTTCCCTCCGATTATGTTCCCGAACCCGTTATTCCCAAGAAAAAGGGCGACTACTATGTGGGTATGAACATCTGCTCACTCTGGAGAACAGGCTCACACTACGGCTGGGACTGCATTACTCCCTTTGACGAAAACAAACCCCTTCTCGGCTACTACGACGAAGGTATAACGGAGGTTGCAGACTGGGAGCTCAAATGGATGGCTGAGCACGGTCTTGACTTCCAGCTCTACTGCTGGTACACAAGCGAAAACAAGAAGCCTATAATGAAAACAATGCTTTCCGAGGAAATCCACTACGGACATATGCTTGCCAAGTACTCGGATAAGGTTAAAATTGCTCTTCTCTGGGAAGCAGACACAGGTAAACCCAGTTGCTTTGAGGATGTAAGAGACTACTTTGTTCCTTACTTTATCGACTATTTCTTCTCCGACCCCCGATATATGCACATCGACGGTACGGCAATTATGTCAATCTACGCACCCGACAAGCTTGCCCGTGACCTCGGCGGCCCCGAGGTTGTAAAAAAGTGCCTTGACTACATAAGAAGCGAGGTGAAGAAGCTCGGCTATAAGGATCTTATCGTTCTCTGCTGCGGCGACAACAACCCCGTCTATAAGGCGTGCGGCATTGACGGCGTTCACGCATATAACTGGGGTGTCAACGGCTGGGACGTTGAATTTACAAAGGACAGAATCAGAGGCAATATCTCTGAGGGCTCGACACATACCGTTCCCACCGTTTCTATGGGCTACAATCACACAGGCTGGACGGGCATACGTACACCCGTGCTTGAGCCGCGTGATATGGTAACGCTTCTTGAATGGTCAAGAGATGAAATTCTCACAAAGCACGACAAGGATTCCTGGAAATCAAAGCTTGTTATGCTCTCCACCTGGAACGAATACGGCGAGGGTACATATATGATGCCGGCGGGCGTTCACGGCTTCGGCTACCTTGATGCCCTTCGCGAGGTGTTCCTTGAGGATGTACCCCACGCGGATGTTGTGCCCAATCAGGATCAGCTTGACAGACTCTGTATTCTTCATCCTCAGGACAGACGCCTTCTTGCGCCTCTTGACAATCTTCCCAAGGATACAAAAGAGCAGCCCGTAATAAAGAAGTACGAATTCAAGACAAAAGAAGACCTTGACAAGTGGGATATCAATCAGCTGACAAGCTATGAAATACGCGACGGCAAGCTGTGCGGTCATTCGGAAGAGGCTGACCCTTATATGGTTCTGAGGGATGACGGCTTCCTTCCCATATCCACCGAAAAAGTGGGCAAGATTGTGGCATACAGCAGAACCTATAAGCCGGTAAATTCCGCCTGCTGTGTTCAGTGCTACTTCAAGTTTGACGGAAGCGACGACTGGTATCATTGGCCCATTTCCCATATTACCGACCCGAACGGCGTTGTTGCTCTCACCCTTGACCCCAAGGCAGAGCACAAGTTCCCCTGGCACCAGACAATCACAGGCTTCAGATTTGACCCCGTATGGAAGGTGGGCGACTTTGAGCTTGAAAAAATCGAGTTTTATGCCGCACCCCCTCACAAGGTGTTCAGAATTGACGACAGGATTGTGGATATGGCGCAGGATCCGAATGAGGTTGACGGCGTAGTATATATTCCCTTTGATACAAAGAGCGACTTAAAGAAGCTTCCCGATATGTATTACGAATGGGATTATACATCGGAAACCCTCACAATCTACGGCAAAAAGGTTGCGGTCTTTACAAAGGACAGCGATATTGTGACGGTTGACGGAGAGGATATAAGGCTTGCAAAGCCCCTTTACTTTATCGACGGCATTCCTCACATTCAAGCCGATATTTTCTGCGACATTCTCGGCATGACCCTTGAGTTCGGGGAATTTGATGTGAGTCTTAATCACAAGTAACAAATTGACTTTCAGCAATAAGGACAGCACTCCGCGGAGTGCTGTCCTTTGTTCTTTTGGAGTCCCCACTGACTATTCACGGTCGGGACAGCCCAACGGCAAAATCACGGTAAGTCCTCGCAACAGAACAAGCTGTCGGTGTCGCTTAACAGGCTTTTGGTTAAACCGTTATTTCTGTACTTTTGCATCGGGGCAAAAGTACGGAAAACGCACTCCGCAGAGTGCGGAATCTTCCGAAATCGCCTTACGCAGTAAATCTCATTTCCTGTTGCAATTCTTTGACCTGTGTGGTAAAATCATATCGTAAATAAAAACAAAGGAGCCCGCATATGAAACTCAAAGCCATAACCTTCAGCTACGACGATGGCGTAATACAGGATAGACGCCTTATCGAAATATTCAATAAATATAACCTTAAAGCTACCTTCAATATCAACTCTGAACTTCTCGGTCTTGACGGTGAACTTGTGAGAAACGGCGTAACTGTAAACCATACCAAGAATAAGAAAGAGGACGTGAAGTATGTTTACGACGGTCACGAGGTTGCGGTGCATACCCTGACACACCCGAATCTTACGGGTATTTCCGACGATAATGAGGTAATACGGCAGGTTGAGCAGGATAGACTCAATCTTTCAGAGCTTTGCGGATATGAGGTTTTTGGTATGGCATACCCCTGCGGCGGTGTAAACTGTAACGACAGAGTTGCAGAAATCATAAAGAATAATACACCCATAAAGTATGCAAGAACAATTACAACCACACATTCCTTTGAACCCTACTTCGACCTTTATCAGTATAAGGGTACTGTACATCACCACGAGGAATGGGATAAAATGCTGGAGCTCGGAAAAGAGTTTGTCGGTCTTAAAGCCGATACACCCAAGGTGTTCTATATCTGGGGACACGCATATGAATTTGACATCTATCCCGAAAGATGGGAGATTTTTGAGGAATTCTGCAGTATAATAAGCGGAAAAGACGATATATTCTACGGCACAAATAAAGTGGTGCTGACAGAAGATTGGAAGTGAAATAAGTGTACGATATAATCATAAAGAACGGAACTGTCGTTGACGGCAGCGGCAATAAGCCGTATAAGGCGGACGTTGCAATAAAAGACGGTAAAATTGCCCTTGTAGGAAGCCTTGACGGTGCGAGTGCCGAAAAAACAATAAATGCCGAGGGCAAATACGTAACCCCCGGCTTTATCGATACCCACTCCCATTCAGATTCAAGCATATGGATAAATCCCGAAGCACAAAGCTCTGTACGTCAGGGTGTTACAACGGAAATCGTGGGCAATTGCGGCTTTTCAATGCGACATACGATTACAGTTCCCTTTGATAAGGCAGGCGACGGAATAGAGTGCGTGTATGACCTTGCAAACAAGAACGTAAAAATCCCAAAAGGTGCTTTTCGTAACACCCTTGATAAAATGGAAAAAATGGGAGCCTCTGTCAATACCGCCTGGCTTTGCGGTCATAATGACCTGAGAGTAATAGCAGACCTTCATACAACCGACTATACAGAAGAACAGTTCTCGGTAATGGAGGGCTTTCTGAGGGAAGCACTTGAAGCAGGCTATATAGGCTTTTCAACGGGACTTGAATTTGACCCCGGTATTATGTCAAGACCCGAAGAGGTCGAAAGACTTGCCTCTGTTGCGGCAGAATACGACGGTATTTATACAACCCATATGCGCGATGAGGGCACATATATACTCAAAGCGGTGGAGGAATTCTTGAGCGTTATACGCAAAACAAAAATGCGCGGTATGATATCCCACCTCAACGTAAAGTATGATAACGGAATCCCCAACGACTACCTTACAATGTGTATGAACAAGCTGAAGGATTCGCGTAAAAACGAAGGTCTCGACGTGTTTACCGATATGCTGTCCACCACCTACGGCACAGGCTGTGCACAGGCTATGCTTCCGCCGTGGCTTTATGAAAACGGCTGGGATAAGGCAAGGGAAATTCTGGCATCGGACGAGGGCAGGGAAAAAGTAAAGAAGGATATGAACCGATATTGGCGTTTTCTCGATTTCGGTCAGTGGAATAGACTTCTTCGTATAATTGCACCCCATATGCCCGAGGTTACGAAAATGTCCTTTGAGGAGCTGTGTAAAGCGTGGAACAGAGAGCCGTGTGATGCCTTTCTCGATGTGTTTATGAAGACGGAGACTATCGAAGAAGTAAGGGCAATCGAAATGGTTGGAGTTATGTTTGACGAGCAGACTATGATTGATACTGTTGTCAACGACGATATTTACCTCTGGATGAGCGACAGCTATACAACCGTCGAGGAGGGAAGTGCAAGAACAGGCAATATGTCCGACTATATGGGATACCTTTATTTCTTCACAAGATACGTAAAGGAGCTTTCGGTAATTTCCATAGAAAAGGCTGTAAATAAGGCAACAAAAAGAGTTGCCGACCATTACAGACTCGAAAAGAGAGGTCAGCTCAAAGAGGGATTTTTCGCCGACATCAACGTGTTTGATTTGGATAACCTTAAAATCAATGCAACCTTCACCGACCCCTGTAAGTACTGCTCGGGCTTTGACTATGTGATTGTCAACGGTACACCTGTAATTGAAAAGGGTGAGCATACGGGAAAACGTGCGGGGATGGTGTTGAGACGCAAATAATAAACAAAAGCACTTGCTTTACGCAAGTGCTTTTCACATTCAACCAAGCAGTGCTGTAAAAATTCCTGCAAGAACAATAAGACAGCACATAAGCTTATATAGTATGTTCCTTTCCTTATAGATAAGCCACCCCAAAAGCACCGTCATAATAACCGACGACTGCTTGATAACCGTCATTACCGTAACAGAGCTGAGAGGGGAAGCGTTTGCTTCAAAAAGTAATCTGTCGCCGAGGACTAAAGACAGGCTCATAAGGGGTATCCAGTAGTTTTTGCCGAGCTTTGCAAAGGATATTTTTTCTTTTCTTGCAAAAAGGGTAATACCGTAAATCACCGACATAAAGAGCATAAACCAGAACTGAAGCTGTCCCGAGGTCATATACTTCATCAGCGCCTTGTCCATAGTGCCCGAAACGGAATTGAAGAAGCAGCATAAAAGGGCGTATATAATTACCTTTGCAGAGCTTCCCTTGACGTCAGAATCCTTTTTTCGGTTGACAAGCAAAAGTCCCACCATTACAAGAAACGCACCTGCCGCCTTTGCCCACGTCATATTTTCGCCAAGGATAAATACACCCATCATCATTGAAAAGATAACACGGGTAAGGTCTATTATTCCGTAAAGGCTCACCGACATTTTGCCAAGAGCCAGGCAGGAAAAGAACCAGGCAAGGCATACAACGGCGGATTTGAGAAATACAAAGAAAATGAGCTTTGGCAAAAGAATAAGTGCTTCCTTTACACAAGGCAGGGCAAATATAAAGCCGATAACCGTGTAGAAAAACAGCACCTCATACAGAGAGCTTCTCTTGAGGGAGGCTTTTTTCATGCAGTCTCTGCCGCTTTTGAGGGCACTATATATTACGACAAATAGTACCCATAGGTGTTCCATCTTCTCACTTCCTTTCACGACCCTTATATTGTACTCTTAAAGAAAGGAAAAATCAATGGTAAAAGAGTACAACTTTTGGTTGAGTTTTGAAGGAGGTATTGACAAATGCTGTATTATATGATATAGTACAGTTAGAACAAAGGGGCGGTGAAGGTGAAAATAAAAATCAAACACATATTTTTTGTATTGTGGCTTATCGGAATAAGCTGGCATTTTGCGTATTTTCTCCATAACGCCGAGCATTTTGCAAAAATGCACATACACGATTTTGACGGCGGCATGAATTTACTCTTTGCATTTGTGACAGCCGTTATTTTCGGAGTGCTTAAGCTTTTGAAAAAGACGGATATATACTGGTTTTTCATTCCGATTGTTTATGCGTTTACGGGTGTTATTATGTCAGCCGTATATTCGAGTATTCCTTGCTGTGTGGGAGGGTAGAGCATGAAGAAGAAAATTGTAATATCAGCAATTGTTGTCATAGCCGCTGTTGCCGCTTGCTTTGCATATATAAAGATAAAATATCCATATGCTTTTTACTTCGGCGACAGAATTACGGGTACATATTCTTCGCATGAGAACGGCACGTACGGCATAGATGTACATGAAATATCCTGTTTTTATGACGGCGAAAACGTAAGGGTAGATACCCGTGACCAAAATCGATATTTTAGCATTAAAGGGAATGAATACGGAAGATACGATATTTGCTTTACAATAACTAAAGGCGATATATGTAAATTGCTCTACACAGACATGCCCGACAACGATTATAAAATCTACGTAAGCCTTGTCAAAAACAAAAACGAATTTGACCACGTGAATGTACATACCGAATTCTTTTGCGAAAATGGCGAGTGGTATGTGACCGTCACAGCCGACAGAGGAGTTTACAGGATAGAGAAAACACAAAAGCTTGATAATTCCGATTTTGAGATAAAACTGGACTTCGGTGTATAAATAAGGTTATCTTGTATAAAGAGAACCTTTCAGTTTGTCTACAAACCTGTTTTTTGTAGGGACGACAACTTGGTGGTCGCCCGGAAAATGCACGCAAATAGGTGTTTTTGATGTAAAGCGGGAGCCCGCACAGGGGCTCCCTACATATTTGCATATCTTTTGCAACAGTCTGTAAGGCTCCCTTATGTAAAGAGAACCTTTTTTGTTGACATTCGTATTTTGCGGTGCTATAATTTGTTATAGAAAACACTCCCGAAAGAAGGCAGCACGATGATAACATTGTCAAAGAAAAAGAACACCGATTTCACTGTCCTCAACCTCACCGACCCCCAGCTTGTAACAGCAGAATGGGCAGAGGGGCATATTGCGAGAAAAATCCTCGAATATACCGTAAACAAGCTCATAAATGAAATAAACCCCGACCTTATAACCGTCAGCGGCGACATTTCCGCGGCTGAATTTCCCGAGGCATATACTAACTTTGCAAAAATGATTGATGCATATGATATCCCTTGGGCAGTAGTCTGGGGTAACCACGACAATCAGGGCGGTGCGGAAACAATACAAAAGTATGTGGATGAATATAAGACATATAAAAACTTTGTCTATGAAGAGGGTCCGAAAAATTTAGGCAACGGCAACTATGTTATCGGCATTGAAGAAGACGGAAAGCTTCTTCACGGCATTATTATGATGGACACCCACGACAGAGTTTTCGAAAAGAACGACAAGGGCGAGGACGTTTGGTACTGGGCAAAGCTCTATCCCGAGCAGCTTCCTTGGTATGAGGGTGTTGTGAACCGGCTCAAGGACAAGGGCTGCAATGAAACCACAATTATTTCCCACATTCCGATTTACGGCTACAGACAGGCATATGAAGAAGCGTGGAACAAGGAGTATAAGCCGGAAGATGTGACATTTGAGATGTCAAAGACGGGCATTTGCTGGAATGAAGGATATAAGGACAGCTTCGGCGTAAACCTTGAGGGCATATGCTCATACGAACAGGATGAGGGTATGCTTGACCTTATAGAAAAGCTCGGCTCCACAAAGCTCTACCTCTGCGGACACGACCACATAAATTTCTCCTGTATAAGCTACAGGGGTGTACGCCTTATGTACGGCTTAAAAACAGGCAGAGGATGCTATTATAAAGCCCCCTACAACGGCGGTACGGTTATTAAGATTTCTTCTGACGGGCACGCGTCGGCTTACCATCATTTCTGCGACGAGGGTCTGTAAAATATACACAACAAAAGGGAACCCGTCGGGTTCCCTTAAATATTACATTAAAACCAAGCCGAAATCTGTGAAAATGTAATTTTTTCAAACACCGTAATTCCCACAAGACCTATTGTCATAAAGAAGCAGCCGACGGCATTCATTCTTGTCAATTTTTCCTTGAAGAAAACAAGCGAGAAGATTACACTTACCAGCATAACACCTGCATTCTGCACCGCTAAAAGCACACCTGTATTTACTTCGAGAAGAAGAATGATTACAAGCGAGTTTATTGCAAAGGATGCAGACAAGGCATAAATCACAAGGTTTGCAAGGGCACCCTTTGACATTGTAAAGGCACTTTTCAGATTTGCCTTCTTTACAATAAGGGAAACAAGAGAAATTACTGCTGCCACCGCAAAGGTAACCATAATAAGCTCTTCCTTTTCGGCTTCGCCCGTAAGCTCTTGCTGAAGTGCAAGGATTGCCGCATAGCTTCCGTTGCAGACAAAAAGACCTATGCAGTAAAGAAGGAATTTTACGGAAATTTTGTTTGTAAGTGCTTCGTTTTCACCCGCAGGCTTTACGCTCATAAGATAAACCGAAACCATAATTACCGCAAGAAATACCATAGCCGGTCCTGTCATAGCATCGCCGAAGCCTATCCACTTGACAAGTGCAGGAATTGAAATTCCTCCAAAGACTGCAAATACGATAAGCACCGAATAGGGACCCGAAACCGAGGCTTTGAGAAGAAAGTCGTTGTAGAAATAAAGGGCAACGGCATTGATTACACCTAAAATTACGGTAAGTGCCTGTGCTGAGAAGACACAGCCCGATAATACAAAGGTGGTTGCCACAACTATTATACCGCCCACAATTGTGAGAACGGGTGTTGAATCCTCTCCCGAATAGCCGAGTGAAAATCTCTTGCAGAAGAAATTCTGGAATGTGTAAAGAACAATAATAAGTGCCATAAAGGCAATCTGAGGTATACCCATATATGCTCCTCCCGTGATGTCTTTTTATCACCGCAATATATTATATATACAAAGACGAAAAAAAGCAAGAGCTTTTTGACCGAATTATAGGTAAAAAAAGGGTATTTTTATGAATAATACGGCATAAAATAACCTTGAGGTGATTTTATGAAATCCAAAGTAAAAACCTATGTCCTGTGCATCCTTTTCACGGTGGGTGTGGGTGCACTCTCGGCATTTCTGACAAGAAACAGTATGGATGTATACGAAACAATAAATAAGCCGCCCCTCGCACCGCCGTCTGTACTTTTTCCCATAGTGTGGTCTGTACTTTATGTCCTTATGGGAATATCCTTCGGCAACATTCTTATCCGCGGCAGGGAACAGGGCATATACACCCTGCCTTCGGTCAAGATTTATCTTGCCCAGCTTGCGGTGAATTTATTCTGGAGTATAATCTTTTTCGGACTCAGAGCCTTCGTGCTGTCATTTTTATGGCTTGTGCTTCTCTGGGTGCTCATAATTATGATGATTGACAGCTTCTCTAAGATCTCAAAATTTGCCGCCTACATCAACATCCCGTATTTTCTCTGGGTGAGCTTTGCGGCGTATCTTAATTTTATGATTTACAGAATAAACTGAAAAAAACACTTGCAATTTCTTTTTCTTCGGGTACAATAGTGTTAGACATCAGGAGGGTGAAGAATGAAGTACAAGGATGTACGGTGGGCAGTTTTCCTAAAAAGACTCAACCGCTTTACCGCAGAGATTGACGTTGACGGAAAAACCGAGCTTTGCCACGTTAAAAACACGGGAAGACTTACGGAACTTCTGATATGTGGCGCAAGGGTTTACATTCAGGTTCACGACAATCCCGAAAGAAAGACAAAATACAGTCTTATTGCCGTAGAAAAGGGCGAAGAGGTTGTCAACATCGACAGTCAGATGCCCAACAAGTTATTCTACGAATGGGCAAGAGAGGGGCATTTCACCGACGGCATTACCCTGATTAAGCCCGAGAAAACCTACGGAAAATCCCGTTTTGACTGTTATATTGAAGCGGGAAACAGAAAAATCTTTGTTGAGGTCAAGGGGGTTACCCTTGAAAAAGAGGGAGTTGCACTTTTTCCCGATGCACCCACCGAGAGGGGAATCAAGCATCTTCGTGAGCTTTGCGATTGTGTAAGGGACGGATATGAAGCCTACATCGTCTTTATCGTGCAGATGAAGGGCGTACACTCCTTTTCACCCAACGCAGAAACCCACGCCGAGTTTGCAAAGGCTCTTTATGAGTGCAATGAAAGTGGCGTAAGCATATTATGTGTTGACTGCAGCGTTTATCCCGACTATAAAAGATGACAAAATTTGACGAATTTGCTAAATAGTTTAAATAGGAGATGAGCACTATGGATTGTGTAAATAAATTTATTAAAGCTACAAACGAATACAATACATTTGAAAAAAATGTGCCTGCACCGTATATCAGAAAAAGCTTTGTTTCTGATGTTAAAACGGTTGCAAAGGTTGTAATTGCTGTTTGCGGTTTTTACGAACTATACATAAATGGAAAAAGGTATACCAAAGGGTTTCTGGCTCCTTATATTTCAAATACTGATCATTATATTTATTGTGACGAATATGATATTCCGGTTGATGAGAGAGAAAATGTTATCGGAATTATACTTGGTAATGGTTTTCAAAATAATCCTGGTGGATATATATGGGATTTTGATAAAGCAGTATTTAGAAGTGCACCCATGGTAGCATTTACATTGACTTATGAAAGTGCAGATGGTAAGAAGATTGTTATAGAAAGTGATTCTTCTTTCAAAGTTGCAGAATCTCCAATAAGAAGCGATGATTATAGGTTTGGCGAACACTATGATGCTAATTTTGAGATTTCCGGCTGGAACCAAAAGGGCTTTGACGATTCTTCGTGGAATAATGCGCTTGAAACAACACCTCCGAAGGGTGAAATTCGTTTGTGTACAGCTGAACCTATTGTCAAAGAGTGCGAGTTAAAACCGATTGAAATTTTGAGAGACGGAGACAGTTATATCTATGATTTCGGACAGAACAATGCCGGTGTATGCCGTCTTAATATAAATGGAACAAAAGGTCAGAAAATCGAATTACAGCATGGAGAGATGCTAAAAGACGGAAAACTGTTTTTAGATAATGTCTGGTTTGTAGGAGATTATTGGGAGAGAGATAAGGAAATCGTTCATAAGGATACTTATATTTGTAAGGGGGAAGATGAAGAAACTTACACACCGACTTTTACATATCATGGTTTTCGTTATGTTAAGGTAAGCGGTATTACAACAGAACAGGCAACTCCTGATTTACTGACATATATTATTTTGCATTCGGACTTAAAATCACAAGGCGACTTTACCTGTTCAGATGAGGTGGTCAATAAACTGCAGAAAATTACCCGTAGGAGTGATCTTTCTAATTTTCACTATTTTCCGACCGACTGCCCGCAGAGAGAAAAGAACGGTTGGACTGCGGATGCTGCACTTTCCTGTGAACATCTGTTGCTTAACTTTGCTCCTGAGGTAAGTTACAGAGAGTGGCTTAGAAATATTTGCAAAGCTCAGAATGAAAAAGGAGCTCTTCCGGGAATTGTACCAACAGGTGGATGGGGATTTAGCTGGGGAAACGGACCGGCATGGGATTGTGTTTTAGCATATCTTCCGTATTATGTGTATATTTATCGTGGAGAAACCGATATGATAAAGGAATCTGCCCAGGCCTTTATGGCATATTTGCATTATCTTACAACGCAAACTAATGAGGACGGTTTGATACATATAGGTCTTGGGGATTGGTGCCATGTAGGCGGTATAAAACCCAAAGCACCTTTAATCCTTACGGATTCTATTATGTCTATGGATATTGCAAATAAGATGTCGTTTATGTTTGATGCAGTAGGAATGATTTCTGAGCGAGATTATGCAAAAAAAGTTGCAGCTAACTATAAAGTAGCAATTCGCAATAACTTAATTGATTTTAATACTATGACTGCTGACGGGAATTGCCAGTCAAGCCAAGCTATGTGTATTTATTATAAAGTATTCACACCGGAAGAAGCCCCAATGGCATTTCAGCGTTTGTGTGAAATGATTCGTGATGCTGATGACCATATGGATGTTGGTGTTCTCGGTGGCAGAGTTATTTTCCATGTTCTTTCGCAATTCGGTTATAGTGACCTTGCATATAAGATGATAACAAGACCTGACTATCCGTCTTATGGAAATTGGCTTGAAAGAGGAGGAACAACCCTGTGGGAAAGATTTTATAATGATGACAGAATGGATTCTATGAACCATCATTTCTGGGGAGATATCAGCGCGTGGTTTATCAAGCATCTTGCAGGTATACAGTTTAATCCACAAGGGAATGACATTACAAAGGTTGACATTAAGCCATCTTTTGTAACTGCACTTAATAATGCCGAAGGTTATTATATAGCACCTTCAGGTAAAATTGTTTCTTCATGGAAGAAAAACAGTGAAGGTGTAATACTTACTTTGCAAATTCCTGAGGCAGTAAAGGCAACAGCTTATTTGGAGAAAGGCTACGTCTTTGATGACGGTGCTTCATCAAAGGTAGTTTGTTCCGGTGAATATGTAATCACTCATAAAAGAGGAATTTATCTGAATTTGTCAGCTATAAGGCGAATTTAATTCATCTGCACTGAAGTAGTTATATAACTGTGAGGCAGATGAATCGTTTAGTTGTTTTATCCGCCAAAAAACCTGGCATCTAAATTATATTGAGATGTTAGGGACAAAAAAGCCTTCCCCTTGAGGGGAAGGGGGACCGCTTGCGGTGGATGAGGTGGAAATGAATAACGATTGCTACGCAATCTACACCTCATCAGTCACTTCGTGACAGCTTCCCCTCAAGGGGAAGCCTTTCGGAATAACATTTTAATTGGTTAAGTTAATCGGCACTTTTAAAAATGCCGATAAAAAGTGCCGATTAAAATGCCGATAAACTATTAAATTTTTTTGTCCCTAACTTGACAAAATCATATATAGTAATTGATAAGGAAATAGAGGTAAATCTTGCACAAGGAAAGTGAAGGAAGCAAAATGAAAACCTACGTTAAAAACATACTTATGTTTATTGTCGGCATAACGCTGACGGCTATTGCCATAAGCCAGTTTACACTGCCCAACAAAATTGTCGGCGGCGGTGTATCGGGTATGTCAACAATTCTGTATCACACCCTGTCTGTTGCACCGGGTCTTTCAACTGCCGTTATAAATGCCATTCTTCTCATTATCGGCATAAAGGTGCTTGGAAAGAAATTCGTTATTGCAACAATTGCAGGTGTCGGACTTTTATCTGTACTTGTGCAGGCGTTTTCGTATCTTCCTGCGCTTACCACTAATGTTGCCCTTGCCTCTGTTTTCGGCGGCGTTTTTTACGGAGTGGGCATCGGTCTTGCCCTTGCGGCAGGCGGCTCATCGGGAGGTACCGACATTCTCGGAAGAATTCTGCAGCATTTCCTTCCTCATTTTCCCATAGGCACGCTTATTATGTTTGTTGACGGCGTTGTAATCGCCCTTTCATACGTATTCTTCGGCAAGCTTGAGCTGACACTCTACGGTATTATCACCCTTGCCGTTTCCACCTATGCGATTGATGCCGTAATACGAAAGCTAAATGTTTCAAAGCTTGCCTTTATAGTAACCGAAAAGGGCGAGGAAATTGCAAACAAGCTTGTTTCAACCTCACCCCGCGGCTGTACAATCATCAACACCGTCGGCGCATACACCCGTGAAAACAACAAGATGCTTGTCTGTGCCTTAAAGGAAAACGAGCTTCCTGCATTCCAGCGCAAGATTCTCGAAATTGACCCTCACGCATTTATTATTTTCTCGGAATCCTCCCAGATTGTCGGCAACGGCTTCCACGTCTACAGGTAGGCGGGCGGTCGGGACAGCCCGACAGCAAATTTGTCATTTTGACGGTTTTCGGTATGCCGTCAAAATGACTGTGCTACGCCGATTTTGGCGGTCGGATTTATGCCGACCAAAATCGGCAATATTGCGGCGGCGCTTCGCCGCGACCGGAGTGGAGCCGAAAATGAGTGGGCGTTTTTGGTACTTTTGTCGATACAAAAGTACAGAAACAACGGTTTAACCAAAAATTTGTTAAGCGACACCGAAAATTCGTTTTATTGCAAAAATATACCGTGAATTGCCCGCGGGGGCTCCCCGACCGCCGTCCCCTTTATTAAATAGAGATTTTCAGTACTTTTTACGACACAAAAGTCGGCAAACTTTCGGTTTGCCGACTTTACTTTTATCCTTTTTTCAAAAGAACTCACATCAATTCCTTAAGACAATCCGACATATTGTACATTCCTGCACCCCTGCCGCTTATAAACTCTGCCGCTTTCAGTGCACCGTCTGCAAATACCTCACGGCTGAGTGCCGAATGTCTGAGGGTTATGTTTTCGTTTCTGCCTGCGAAAAGTACCTCGTGTTCGCCCACAATACTGCCGCCTCTTATCGAGTGGATGCCGATTTCATTCTGTGTTCTTTTACGTCTTACCTGTGTTCTGTCATAGACGTATTCGCTGTTTTCCTTTACATTCTTTATGCCGTCGGCAATCATAAGTGCCGTACCGCTGGGAGCATCAAGCTTCTGATTGTGATGCTGTTCTGTGATTTCTATATCAAAGCCGTCGAGAATTTCAGCCGCCTTTTTTGAAAGCTCGATAAGAAGATTTATACCGAGGCTCATATTTCCGCTTCTGAATACGGCAACCTTCTTACTTGCCTCATTTATGATTGCAAGCTCCTCTTCTGTATAACCCGTTGTGCAGAAGATTACGGGAGTGCCTGTTTTTACAGCATACTCGCAAAGAACCTTTGCTGCACTGTGATGTGAAAAGTCAATAAGAGCATCGGCTTTTCCCGTAAGCTCATTTATGGAGGATACTACGGGAAATTCGTGGGGAACGCCGAGATTTATGTCAACGCCGCCGATAATTGTATGTCTGTCGGAGCTTTTGCACATTTCCTCGATTGCTCTTCCCATTCTGCCGTTTATACCGCTTACTATTATGTTTACCATTAATCTCTTACCTCTTACTTTTTACTTCTTACTTAAAAATGCCGCCGCCAAACGTGACGACGGCACTTAAACTCCTAATTCCTAATTCCCAATTCCTTCATAATCTCAACCATCTTCGCTCTGTTTCCCTGTGACATTTCACAAAGAGGAAGTCTTATATCCTCGCCGCAGAAGCCGAGCTCTGCCATAGCTGCCTTTGCGGGAATGGGGTTGGTTTCGCAGAAGAGCGCGTTGATAAGGGGAAGATACTTGAGCTGAAGTGCCGCAGCCTCACGTGTCTTGCCTTCAAGCATAAGGCGGCACATTTCGTGGGTTTCCTTTGGTACTACATTTGAAAGAACCGAGATAACGCCCACACCGCCGAGAGCCATTATGGGAACAATCTGGTCGTCGTTACCCGAGATGATGTCGAGTCTGTCGCCGCAGAGTGCAATTGTTTCGGCGATTGCCGAGATGTTGCCGTTGGCTTCTTTAGCCGCAACAATCTTTTCGTTGTAGGACAGCTCCTTGTATGTTTCGGGAGCGATATTCAGACCCGTTCTTGAGGGCACGTTGTAGAGAATCATAGGCTTGTCAACAACATCTGCAACAGCCTCAAAGTGCTTGATAAGACCGCGCTGGGTTGTCTTGTTGTAATAGGGGGTAACAAGAAGAAGCATATCTGCACCCATCTCGCAAGCGTGCGCAGAAAGGTCAATAGCGTATCTTGTGTCGTTACTGCCCGTACCTGCGATAACGGGAACTCTCTTGTTAACCTTGTCAATACAGAACTTGATTAAATCCCTGTGCTCCTTGTCGTCGAGGGTTGCCGACTCACCCGTTGTACCGCAGACAACAAGAGCGTCGATATCGTTCTTTATCTGATCCTCGATTAATGCTTCAAAAGCGGCATAGTCGATTTTTCCGCCGTCCTTCATAGGGGTAATTAAGGCAGTTGCCGCACCCTTGAATGTGTTCTTCATAACAGTAAATCTCCCTTCGGATGAAAAAAGTAAAATTGACAGACCTGCAACAAAAAACGCCGAAAACACTATCGGCGGCAAAGAATGCTTGTTACACCGCCGGAAAAGCGCTGTATTCTTTCATCCGATAGCACAACACACATTTTTATCTGTGTGACAGTCACAAGGCTGTTAACCAAGTGCCCAGCTTCCGTGATTGTCCTTCACGGCACTTCGGCATTTTTCCCTTTCGTCATTTTCCTCTCTTGCCGACATCGCAGAGCGGTGCGGAAAAAGACTACTGATGTCAAATGCTCCTCTATCTACATTATATTTTGTTGTATGTTTTTTTGACAGGAATACTATGTAAAATTGCACAATACTTCCTTATTTAAAATATTATCACTTTGACCCGAATTTGTCAAGATATTTTTAACGATTAGGCTTATTGCACATATTTCAGCTCTAAATATATGAATTTTTCATAAAAATTACTACTTACACTATTGACAAATGATACAAAAAACGATAAAATAAGATAGACATATTTGCTAAATGGCAAAATGACCAAAAAATCGGGCAGGGGTATACAAGATTACCTGCAGCTCTCCGAAAGGAGTTTTTTTATGTATTGGATTGAAGCGGTTGTCACCACGACAAACGCGGGAATAGAGCCGGTTGCAGGTCGCCTTCTTATGAACGGAATAAACGGATATGCCGTCGAGGACAGCTCCGAGTTTGAGGAGTTCCTTGAGGGTGAGGGCGTTTACTTTGACTATGTCGAGGACGAGCTGTTGAAGCTTAAGGACTGCGATACAACGGTAAAGTTCTATGTGTGTGAAAATGCACAAGGAGTGGAAATACTTCTTGCCGTAAGAAAATCCCTCGAAGAGCTTAAAGCACTTGATAAGGACGGCGTTTTCGGCGCTCTTACCCTTACAACCGATGCTAAAATCGAGGAGCAGGACTGGGAAAACAACTGGAAAAAGTATTTTAAACCCTTTCCTGTCGGAAAGAATCTCTGTATAAAGCCGTCGTGGGAAGAGCTTCCCGAAGACCTTCGGGACAAAACCGTAATCGAGCTTGACCCCTCAAGCTCCTTCGGCACGGGCTCCCATACCACAACAAGACTCTGTCTTGAAATGGTTGAAAAGTACGTAGGAAGGCTCAAGGGCGCAGTTCAGGTTCTCGATATGGGCTGCGGCAGCGGAATACTCGGTATTGCAGCATCCCTTCTCGGCTCAGAATTCATAACGGCTGTTGATATTGACGAAAACTCCGCGAGAATTGCAAAAGAAAACTTCAAGGAAAACGGCATAGAAGACGAAAAGTATAACGTAATGGCAGGCAACATTCTTAACGATCAGGCGTTTTACGATGTTGTAACGGCAAAGAAGTATAATCTTATCGCGGCGAACATCGTTGCGGATGTGCTTATATGGATGGCACCGGTGTTTAAAAAGGTGCTGGCAGAGGACGGATACCTTCTTGTTTCGGGCATAATCTCGGAAAGAAGCGACGAGGTTGTAAACGCTCTGTGTGAAAACGGACTTTGCGTTAAGGAATTTGCCGAAAGTCAGGAATGGGCGGCGGTAGTGTTATGCCACGCTTCTTTGTAGATAAGGAAAGCATCCTCGGCGAAAAAATAGTAATCGGCGGCGAGGATGCAAAGCATATATCCCTGTCACTTCGGGCAAGGGTGGGCGAAAGGGTCACTGCCTGCGACGGACAAGGGTACGATTACGACTGCGAAATAACACAAATCACCAAGAACCAGGTAACTCTTTGTGTGCTTGAAGTGAAGATGTGCGAGTCTGAGCCGACGTTGGAGGTTACTTTGTATCAGGCACTTGTAAAATCCGATAAATTCGATTTTATAGTGCAGAAGTGTACAGAGCTCGGCGTAAGCAGGATTGTTCCCGTAATTACCGACAGGTGCATTTCAAAGCCGGATGACGCATCACTTGCAAAGAAGCTTGTGCGGTGGAATAAAATTGCAAGGGAAGCGGCAATGCAAAGCGGCAGAGGAGTTGTTCCCGTCGTGGAGGATGCCGTAACCTTTACCGAGGCTTTGAACGAAATGAAGCAAAGAGACCTTTCATTTCTCTGCTACGAGGCACAGCCCCGTACACCCATAAAGAGCATTTATGAAGATGTGTTGGGAAAGACCGACGTTAAGACTGCTGCTTTTCTTATAGGTCCCGAAGGGGGCATTTCCGACAGAGAAGCGGAAGGGGCGGCAAATGCGGGTATTTATATAGCGGGTCTCGGACCGAGAATACTTAGAACCGAAACTGCACCCCTTTGTGTTGTTTCGTCGCTTATGCTTTTGTCGGATAATATGAATTAGCATTTTTCAAAATATATTTCAGATACGGAGTGTTGGTATTGTCATCATTCAAGAAAAAATCAAAGGGAAATTACGTTCTGCGCAAGTCTGACGTGGATTTCTACAAAATGACCGGCGTTTTTGCCATTTGCTGTGTTTTTGTACTGCTTGTTCTCAAGATGCAGGACACGGTAACCGAAAGAATTGCCAGCGGTAAGAATCTGACGCATAACTTTTATATGCTCTGTCATTCGCCGCTGTTCTGGGTTCTGTCGGTTGCGGCTGTGGCGGCATCCGTCGGATGGTTCTGCTACTGCAAAAAGAAGAGCATAGACGAATCCTTTAGGATATTCTCCAGCGTTGACTGCCTTGCAATTGTCGGCTATCTTGCGTTTTTTACCCTATGCTTCGGTACGGGCAGAGGCAGCAGCCTTCACGGCTTCTTTATAGCAATAACAATTGTGCTTGCGGTACTGTATTACGCATCAAAAATCTATAAGTACGACTTTATCTTCTACTCTGCGGTAACTGCGGTGTTTGCGGTATGCATCTACCTCTGGGGGCTCAACTTCGAGGCGTTCTACGTTGTGATAAAGCTTGCGGCGATTGTGCTTGCAGCGGCGGCGTGTGTATTGTTTAACAAGAAAATAAAGGCGCTTAAAATCACTAAGAAAACAAAGGCATCATTCCTTGTTTTCCCTGCATATATCTCACTTGTGCTCGGTGGGGTATTCCTCTTTTGGGGACGCTTCTTTACGCTCCTCAGCCCGCTGTTTTTGTCAAGAACGATAATGCTGGCGATTTTGCTTGTCCAGTACATGGTTTTTGCGATTGTCTACACAATCAGGCTTATCAAGGAATAAAGAGGTAATAAGAGAAAGGATAGGAAATAAGAATGTCTACAAGAGTTTTTCAGAATGTAATAAATCAGCTTAAGGATACGGTTGACAGAACCATAGCGGTAACGGATGATGCGGGTATTATAGTTGCCTGCAGCGAGCTTGTGAGAATCGGAGAGAAAATTTCGGGTGCATCCGACCTTTTCTCGTCGGATGACGAGGTCGTAAAAAGCGGCGGCAATACATACAAGCTTCTCGGCAGCTTTGCAAAAATCGAAAACATCATTATGGTACAGGGCGACGATAAGGAGGCTGCGGAAATCTGCGCGGTTCTTGCCGTTTCCTTTGCCAGCATCAAGAACCTTTACGGCGAAAAGTACGACAAGTCAAGCTTTATCAAGAACATAATTCTCGATAATATTCTCCCCAGCGATATCTATATCAAGGCAAAGGAGCTGCACTTCAACGCCGAATCCTCAAGAGCTGTATTCTTTGTCCGCTTTGCCGAAAAGGGCGACGTGATTCCCTACGACATTATGCAGAATATGTTCCCCGACAAGAATAAGGACTATGTCATTTCCATAGGAGAGCACGATGTGGTTCTGGTAAGGGAAGTAAAGACAGGCATTGACCAGAAGGAGCTTGAAAAGATTGCTCATTCCATCGTTGATACCATAAGTGCCGAATTCTTCCATTCCGTAACTATCGGTATCGGCTCTGTCTCCGAAAACATCAAGGATCTTGCGGCTGCCTTCAGAGAAAGTCAGGTTGCAATTGAGGTAGGCAAGGTGTTTGACACAAAGAAGAGCGTAATAAGCTACGAAAATCTCGGCATCGGAAGACTTATCTATCAGCTTCCCACGACCCTTTGTGAAATGTTCCTTCAGGAGGTATTCAAGAAGGGCTCCTTGGAAAGCCTTGACCACGAAACACTTATGACAATTCAGGCGTTCTTTGAGAACAACCTCAATGTTTCGGAAACCTCAAGAAAGCTCTTTGTACACAGAAACACCCTTGTGTACAGACTTGAAAAAATCAGAAAGATTACTGGTCTTGACCTTCGTGAATTCGAACACGCCATCACCTTCAAGGTGGCACTTATGGTCAAGAAGTACCTCACATCAAAGCCCGTTAAATACTAATTAAAAAGGACTTAGCAATGATTGAATTTAAGAATGTATCCAAAACCTATAACCATAAAGAGTATGTCTTAAAGGACGTAAATCTCAGGATAGAGGACGGCGAATTTGTCTTTATCGTGGGAAAAAGCGGCTCGGGTAAGACAACACTCACAAAGCTCCTTCTCAGAGAGGAAAAGGTAAGCTCGGGAAGAATCGTTATAAACGGCTTCAGGCTCGACAGGATGAGAAGCGGCAAGGTGCCGTATCTTCGCCGTGAAATCGGTATGGTTTTCCAGGACTTCAGACTTTTCCCCAAGAAGAACGTGTACGAAAACGTAGCCTTCGCTATGGAGGTTGTCGGTGCACCCTCGGGCTCCATAAAGAAGAGAGTTCCCTTTTTCCTCGACCTTGTGGGACTCTCGGGCAAAATGAGATCCTTCCCCACACAGCTCTCGGGCGGTGAACAGCAGAGAGTAGCACTTGCACGTGCTATGGTCAACAACCCCAACATCATTATTGCCGACGAGCCCACGGGCAACCTCGACCCCGAAATGAGCAAAGAAATTATGGAGCTTCTTATGACACTCAACAAGAAGCTCAAAAAGACCGTTATAGTCGTTACCCACGAGCAGAATCTTGTAAACAAATACAACAAGCGTGTTATCACTATAGGTGAGGGCGGCGTTGCAAGCGACGTAGGTCCTGCAATAGAGCATACACACGTCGTTGACGGCGAAGCCAAGGATAACGAAGAAAGCTCCGAAAGCTCCGAAAGCTCCGAGAGCGGTGCTCCTGCCGATGAAACCTGCGAAGCTCAGTCTGACGCGGAAGCTTCAGAGGAAGTCGTGGCAGAGGAAACAGTGGAAGGCGGTGGCGAAGATGAGGTTTAGAATTTTCACCTTTATCAAGGAAGGCATCAAAGGATTTTTCAGAAACGGACTTATGAGCTTTGCCTCCATACTTGTGCTTTTCTCATCACTTATTCTTATAGGTGTATTCACAACCCTTATCAGAAATGTCAACTACAACCTTGACGAAATGCAGGACTTCAAGGAGCTTATCTGCTATATGGAGCTTGATGCAACCGACGAGCAGATAGCGAATGCCGAAAAGGAGATGAAGTCCTTCAGCCACGCCACAAACGTCACCTTTGTTTCAAAGGAAGAGGCGCTTGAACAGGAAAGACAGAAATACGACAACGAAGAATACAAGCAGCTTTTTGAAATGTATGAAAAGGGCAGGGCAAACCCTCTGCCCGACGCATTCAGGGTTGAATACGATTCCGTAAATGTTCTCGACACCCTTGAAGAACAGCTTATCCGTGTTGACGGTGTTGAAAGCATCAGAAACAGCAACGAAATCGCCCAGAACATCGAAAAGCTCAAGAATATAATCACCATCGGCGGCACCTGGCTTATGGTACTTCTTGTATTGGTATCTGTATTTGTAATTGCAAACACAATCAAAATTACATATCATTCAAGAGAGCTTGAAATAAGCATTATGAGATACATCGGTGCTACAAAGTACTACATCACAATGCCCTTTGTATTTGAAAGCATCATAATTTCGGCAGTAGCCGCTTCCCTCGGCTATTTCTCACAGTGGTATCTCTACACCAATCTTATCGAGGGCATCACCGAAAAATATCAGATTATCAAGATACTTCCCTTCTCTCAGATGAACGACCTATTCCTTATCATTTACTTCGGTGCAGGTCTTTTCATAGGCGTCTTCGGAAGCATCATCACCATCAGAAAATATATGAAAGTCTAGTCGGGCGGTGGGGAGCCCCCGCGGGCATATCACGGTATGTTCTCGCGATAATACAGGCTATCAGTGTCGCTTAACAAACCCCGTTTGGTCGGCATAAATCCGACCGACCAAACTCAGGCGGAAGGTTTAAATCGGATGTCGGAAAATCACCCCTACACCCTGTTCTGTCAAGTCTTCGCGCAGTCGAAGGATTCGATTGGCACAGGGGAAAAGTACATTATGTCAGCAAAACAAAGCTGAAACTCCAGCCTCTTCATTCCGCACTCCGTATTCCGAATTCCGCATTTTTTATATTCATTCTAAATTCTAAATTCTAAATTCTAAATTCTACCGAAAGGAGGCCCGCAGGATGTCATTTAAAGGCACAAGACTTATGGGAACACTGATTATGGTTGTTGTTGTGAGTTTTGTTACTGTGGGACTTATGTCCTACGACACCCTTAACGCCCTCGCCAATACAACAAGCAGCGGCAAAACAATACACGAGCTTGAAAAGAGCCTTGAGGACGCAAAGAGCGCCGAAAAGAAGCTGAAGGGTCTTGCTCAGGAAGCGGCTTCCAAGGCGGCATCTTATCAGGCAGAAATCACCCGTCTTGACGGAGAAATATCAAACCTTACCGAACAGCTCACCCTTATTGAATCGCTGACCGAGGAATGGAAGCGTGACAGCGAAGAAACAAAGGGTAGAATAACCACCCTTGAAGCCCAGAAGGAGGATGAAATATCAGCCTTTGAGTCAATGCTCAGAATTTCTTATCAGTATGGCTCGGATACATATTTCAATCTCATTTTCGGCTCCGAAAATATAGGCGATTTCCTTTCGAGAACCGACCTTATCGGATATCATCTTAAGGCAAACGACAATATTCTTGACGGACTTACGGCAACTCTTACCGAGCTTGAGGAAGCTAACGCAAGATACGAAAAGTCTATCGGCAAGATAGAGGAGTATTCAAAGGAGCAGACGGCGCTGAAGTCAGAGCTTGAAGAAAAGAGCGAATACGCAAGACGTAAAAAGCAGGAATACGAGGCAGACGAAGAAAAGTATAAGACCCAGCTCAGTGCCAAGACCTCGGAAATGGCTTCAATGGAGGCTGAAATCAAGGCATACTATGAAGAGCAGAGAAGAAACGGCAACACCCAGACCTATGAGGGCGGCACCTTCTTTATGCCGATACCAGCCGGAAGCTATCGCATTTCCTCTGAGTTTGAAAACAGAATAAGCCCCATTACGGGCAAGCGTGAAAACCACAACGGTATCGACTTTGCCGCACCTGCAGGAACAAGCATCTATGCGGCTGCAGACGGAATCGTTATAGATTCAAGATACTCCAGCTCCTGGGGTAATGTTGTGCAGATAGACCACGGCGGCGGACTTATCACTCTTTATGCCCACTGCAGCTACAGAGGCGTTCAGAAGGGACAGACGGTGTCGAAGGGTCAGCTTATTGCCAAGGTAGGCACCACGGGCTGGTCAACGGGCAATCACCTGCACTTTACCGTATATGAAAGCGGTACTGCGGTAAATCCCAGAAAGTATCTGCCTTCGGGTATATAAAACTACATAAAACTGCGGCGGTAAAAACAACCGCCGTGAGTTTGTTTATTATGAGAAATGAAAAGGGGGATAAAGCCTTGAAGAAACTACAGTCAAATCCGGTTGTTTTTGTGTTTTTGTTTGTGGCGGCGTGCTTTCTTACCTATCAGATAACCTTTTCTGTGACGGATAGGTTCTGGAAGGACAGAATAGACGGTATGCTGTCGAACAACACAGCCGATGTTTCTCCCGGACTTTCGGAGCTTTCCGATACCGTGACGGCAAACTATCTTTATCCCGCCGACGAGAAAAGTCTCAGCGACGGCGTAAAATCGGGATATGTTTCGGCACTTCCCGACGATTTCTCAATGTACCTTGACGATGAGCAGTATAAGAATTACCTTGACTTTGAGAACAACTCGAACAATATCGGTATAGGCGTCAATACGCTGTATGACTCCACTCTTGACGGCATACTTGTAATAAACGTGTACAAGGGCTCGCCTGCAGAGGGTGCGGGAATGGTTCCCGGCGACCTTATAACGGCTGTCGGCGGTGTTGATGTTGACAGTAAGGGCTACTACGGCACAATGGCACTTCTTGCCACAGGCACCGAGGGCGAAACGGTTACCGTTTCCGTAAGAAAGAGAACCGGCGTAAATGCCGAGCTTACTATGACCAAGAGTGCCGTGAAATCCGATAGAATTTCGGGTGAAAGGCTTAAGGACAATATAGGTATTATAAGAATTGACAGCTTTGAGCAGGGCGACGAGGCTGCCTTCAAGGACGTGCTTGAGTCTCTTATCACAAGGGACTGCGAAAAGTTTGTAATTGACGTGAGAAACAACCCCGGCGGAAATATTGAGACCATCTCACGTATGCTTGACTTTGTAAGCCCCGACGGCGCAATGTTCACAATAACCGATAAGTCGGATGCAAAGAACACCGTCACCTCCGATGCAAATGCGGTGCCCTATCCCTTTGCGGTGCTTATAAATGAAAGAACCGTCTGCGGTGCAGAGCTTTTTGCCTCTGTTCTCTCACAGGGCGAAACAAACAAGCTTTTCGGCGTCAACACCTACGGAAAACCGTCGGTGCAGAATGTATTCAAGCTCTCAGAGGGCGGTGCAGTAAGCATTTCCACCGTAAAATACCTGCCCTCATCGGGTCTTGATTTTGACGGTGTAGGCGTAAAGCCCGACCAAACGGTAGCGCTTTCCGATGATGCACTTCTGAGATTCACAACCCTGACAAAGGAAGAGGATGCCCAGCTTCAGGCGGCAATCGAATACCTAAAAACACAGAAGCAGACTACAGAAAAAGACTGATAACGGCAATTTTTGTAAACAGGCGCATTTTCGACAAAATACCCTGTACAAATGTAGTATTATATGTTATAATCGGAGTGCACAAATCACAAAACAACGGATAAATGCACTTTGAAACGAAAAATGATTTGATAAGGAAATAATATGGGCAACAATAAATTCGGCGGCAACAGAAATAAAGGCTTTTCGGGCAAGAAAAGAGACGGAGAAAACTTTCGCAGACCGCCCAAAAAGCAGTATAACGACGGAAATAATTACGAAGAAGGTTTAGAGAACGGCTCGGTTCCCGGCAGAAACGCCGTAAGAGAGCTGTTGAAATCGGGCAGGACTATCGAAAAAATATATGTGCAGAGCGGTGAGCGTGAAGGCTCGATTACCGTTCTTGCGGCAGAGGCAATTTCAAGAAGCATTCCCCTTATCGAGGTGGAAAAGGCAAAGCTTGACAAGCTCTGCGGATACGAACAGCATCAGGGGATTGTGGCAATAGCCTCGGAAAAGGAGTATGTCGAAATTGAGGATGTACTGAGGATTGCCGAGGAAAAGGGCGAAAAGCCTCTTATTGTTATTGCAGACAATGTTTCCGACCCCCACAATCTCGGTGCAATAATCAGATGTGCCGAGGGTGCAGGTGCCCACGGTGTTGTAATTCCCAAGAGAAGAAGCGCCTGTATTACCCCTGCAGTTGCAAAGGCAAGCGCAGGTGCCACAGAGCATATGATGTGCGTAAAATGCGTAAACGTCACAGAGACCATAAAGAAGCTCAAGGACTACGGACTCTGGGTGTTTGCGGCAGAGGCAGACGGCGAGGATTATACCAAGGTTGACTACAGTGTTCCCTGTGCAATTGTGGTGGGAAGCGAAGAAAACGGCGTTTCACCCCTTGTAAAGAAGAACTGCGACTATATAGTATCCCTTCCTATGAGAGGAAAGGTAAATTCACTTAATGTTTCGACGGCATCTGCCGTGCTTCTCTATGAAGCAATCAGGCAGAGAGGATATAAATAAAGCGGAGGTCAAAAGAATGCAGAATAACACAGACCGATTGGAAAAAACACGCGAAATACCCGAGGTAAACGCAAAAAACAACAACCCCGATGTACATAAGGACCAGCAGAGTATGTTTGATGCCGAGGATGCCTTCTCGGAGTCTATAGTGGTTGAAAAGAACGATGTTGAAATAAATTCTCTGCCCGAAGGCGGCGACACGGTTGTCTTTGATATTCCCGAAAAGAAGGAGATTACGGCAAAGGATTTGGAGGAGACTGCCCGTGAATACTACGATGCGACTCATTCGGAAAGCATCGAGCAAAGGGTGGATGAGCTCAAAAGACTTGCCGATGCAGGCTTTGAGGATGAGGAATCCAGCGATGAGGTGCTTGTTGTCGAAAAGGCGGTAATCGAGGCAGAGGAAAAGAAGAGAAAAATGGAAAGAAAGCTGAGACGTAAGGGAGTAATTTCCGACGAGGATATGCAGATGCTTTCCGAAGGTCTCTTGCTTGAAAAAGACGAGCTTGAAGTTTTTGAAAAGCCCGAAATTCCTGCAAACGATGACGTTTTTGAAGATGTATTTGCAGATACAAAGGCGGACGAGGATGACGACGTAAAGGAATATCTTCCCGAAAACGGAGTAGTCTATGACAATCCTCTCGGCACCGAGGAAGACGAAGAAGACGAAGCCGAGGCTGAGGAAGACGAGGTCATAAAGGCACTTGGCGGCGATACTTCCAGAAACAGTATAACCTTTGAATCTGTTTTCGGCGACGATGAACCCGATGTAGAGTATAACGACAGGGCGGATGAACCCGAAATTCTGTCGGGTCTGAGAAAGAATGCAATTTTCTCGGCTCTTTCAGTGATTCTTACACTTGTTGTTACCGTAATCTGTGCATACTTCGAGCTTGCTTCGGGCACAAAGCTTGCCCACCCTGCGATTTTTGAGGCAGGCAAGTTCGGCGTTACATATGCTATGTGTATGCTTCAGCTTCTCTTTATAACCGTAATTTTCAACCTTGACGGCATTAAGCGTGCCTTCAGAGGTCTGAGACCCAAGAAGCCGTCGGCAGAGGGCTATTGTGCCGCGGCGGTTATTGTGTGTACGCTTCACAGCATACTTTCGGCAATTCTTGTAGCCAACCGCCCCGAGCTTCGTTCCTTCTGCAGTGCAGGCTGTCTTGCGGTTCTGCTTCTGTCGGTCAACAGCTTTGTAAAGGCTTATACATCCCTTACCGCCTTCTGCTACGCGGCATCAAAGTCGCCAAAGCTTTCCTCTGTCGCACTTGACAGAGAAGCGGGCGAAGCAAAGGCATTTGAAAAGTACCTGAATGACGACAAGGATGCAACCCTCTTTACAGTGGGCAAGAGCGATTTTGTCAAGGGCTTTTTCAAAAAGTGTATGACGGTGCCGAGAGCTTCAAAAAACACCGTTAAGATGATTGCGGCGGTTGTTATTCTTGCAATAGTCTCGGGCGTTGCCCTCGGATTTATCAAGGGCGCATATGCAGGCGTGTGTGCCTTTACCACAATCTGCCTTGCGTCCCTTCCCGTAAACGCACTTATTGCAACGGCACTTCCGTTCTTTACTGCATCTGCAAGGGTAAAGAGGTACCAGACGGCGTTTATAGGCGAGGCGGCTTGCGATGCCTATGAAACAACTGCAATAATTTCCTTTGACGACACCGAGGTATTCCCCCAGAAGAGCGTCAAGGTTTCAAGCATCAGAACCTACGGAGATAACAGAATCGACAAGGTTATTCTGTATATGGCAAGAATATTTGACAAGGTTGAAGGACCACTTTCCTACGTCTTTGCAAACTCCGTGCAGAGCCTTGACGATAAGGATGTGACGGTTCAGATTACCGAGCATTTCTCCGATGGCATCAGCGCAAGGATTGATGCAAAGGAGGTGCTTGTGGGAACAGAAAGCTTTATGAAGCTTTACGATATTGAAACACCTGAGGACAATATAGACGAGTCCTTTAAGAGAAGCCTTGGCAGTATAATGTATATGTCGGTTGACGGCAAGCTTGCCGCAAAGTTCTACATCAAGTACACCATAGCAAGAAGTTTTGAAGGACTGCTTCATTCCTTCTACGATGCAGGCATATGTGTCGGCGTAAAGACCCTTGACCCCTGTATTACGAATGAAATTGTCTGCGGCAATCTTAAGGGCAGCAACTATCCCGTAAGTGTTATCAAGAAGCACAAGGAAAAGGATGAAAACGGCGGTATTGCCGATGAAACGGACGGCGCAATTATATCCCTGTCAAGCGTACATAATTTCCTGCACGGCTTTATCAAGCTTGACAACCTCAGAAACGTATACCGTTCCAATACCGTTATAAGCACTATTGCGATGGTTACGGGTGTTATTGCTTCGCTTGTGCTCAATGTTACGGGCATATTCCCCATAAGCGCTTGTTCACTCATTTTGTTCCAGCTTGTGTGGTGTTTGCCTACGGTTGTGTTCTCGTTTTTGTCTAAATAAGTGAATAAATAAATGAAAGAGGTACCTGTTTTGGGTACCTCTTTTTGCGGGGTCGGGACAGCCCGACAGCAAATTCACGGTAAGATCTCGCGATAGAACAGGCTATCGGTGTCGCTTAACGAACCCCGTTTGACCGCCATAAATCCAAGCGGTCAAACTCAGACGGAAGGTTCATAATTGTCGAAGAACTTTTACTGCGTCGCCGTAGCACTCGTGAGTGTATACCGCATTTGTCGCTCTGC
>CAZTNR010000011.1:0-36965 GCA_964614955.1 uncultured Oscillospiraceae bacterium
TTGGGTTTTCCTCCTTAAAATCTGGGACATTCGTGCCGAGCTGACAGAGGAATATCCGTAATAATGCGTACTCTGAACAAAAGTCCATAACGCAACAAATGTATTATATCACAGGGATAGAGTGAGTATGTTAAGGAATTGTAAATTTTTGGACGCATTTTTTCGATTTAAAACTATCGCAAAACTCCTAACTCCTAACTCCTCACTTAATAAAGTTTCCCTTTGCCTTAAGGAACGCCGTGATAAATTCATCAATATCGCCGTCCATAACAGCTGAAATATTACCGTCTTCACAGCCTGTACGGGTATCCTTTACAAGGGTATAAGGCATAAATACGTAGGAACGAATCTGGCTTCCCCATTCGATATTGAGCTTTTCGCCCTTAATATCTTCAATCTTATCAAGCTTTTCTCTCTGCTTTATTTCCATAAGCTTGGACTTTAACATCTTCATACAGGTTTCTCTGTTCTGAAGTTGGCTTCTTTCTGTCTGACAGCCGACAACGATACCCGTTGGCTTATGGGTAATACGTACCGCGGAGTCTGTCTTATTGACGTGCTGACCGCCCGCACCGCTGGCTCTGTGGGTTTCGATTTCGATATCCTCGTCCCTGATTTCAATTGCAATTTCATCGTTGAATTCGGGCATTACTTCGACGGAAGCAAAGGAGGTATGACGTCTGCCCGACGAGTCAAAGGGTGAAACACGTACAAGTCTGTGTACGCCGACTTCACTTCTGAGATAGCCGTAGGCATAGTCGCCTGTTATAAGAATGGTTGCGCTCTTGATGCCTGCTTCTTCGCCGTCGAGATAGTCAAGGAGCTTGACCTTATAGCCTCTCTTTTCAGCCCAGCGGCAGTACATACGGTAGAGCATAAGTGCCCAGTCCTGAGCCTCTGTTCCGCCGGCACCCGGGTGAATTGCGAGAATTGCATTATTCTTATCAAATTCTCCCGACAAAAGTGCCATAATTCTCTGGTTGTCGTAGCTCTTTGAAAGTCTTTGAAGCTCTGTGAGAATTTCCTCGGTAAAGCTTTCGTCATCCATTTCAATTGCCATTTCAATCATTTCATAAAGGGCGTCTATTCCGTCGGCAAGGTCGTTATACGCATTGACAATGCCTCTTGCATTATTCAGCTCCGACATAACGCTCTGTGTATCATCCCTGCCCCAGAAATCCTCGGCACAGGTTGCTTCTTCAAGCTCCTTTACCTTCACCGAAAGCTCCTCGACGTTCAGGGCATCCTTAAGCTCTGCGGCATCGTTTCTGAGAACACCTAACTGCTGTTTTGCTTCTTCAAGTTGTACTATCATATATGTCTCCTAAAAATTAATTTCTTAATTTCCTATTTACCTACGCAGAAATGCGCGAATATGCTGTTTACTATTTCCTCAGACACCTGTCTGCCGTCGGCTTCAAGAAGCTGTCCGAGAGCCGATTCCATATCAAGACACGCCGTATCGGGTGTGAGGGCATCAAGGGCAGTCAGCGCCTTATCTATATCGGACACAGCTTTTGTGAGTGCCGCGTGCTGACGGGCATTTGCAAGAATTTCGCCCTCAAGTGCCGCGTCAACATCGGGATAAAAGCTTTTTACCGCTTCTTCTAACTGCTCCATACCGCTGCCGTCTTTGGCACTTATGGAAGCAATCCTTTCAAATCCGAGATTTTTGAAGTATTCTTCGTGTTTTTCGGATGTATTCTTATCGCACTTGTTAAGTACGATAATTACGTTTTTATCGTGCTTTGAATCAAGTAAAAGCTTTGCGATTTCCTCTTGGTCTGTGCCTAAGCTTTCGCTGACATCGAATACGCCGAACACAAGGCTACTGTCTTCAAGTGCCGACCTTGAACGTTCAACGCCGATTTTTTCAACGGTATCCTGCGTTTCGTGAAGCCCTGCCGTGTCAGAAAGGCAAAGCTTTATGCCGCCCACCACGACACTCTCTGTTACAACATCACGTGTTGTACCTGCAATATCCGTAACTATTGCCCTGTCAAAGCCGAGAAGGGCATTTAAAAGCGAGCTTTTACCCGTATTGGGAAGTCCGACTATTGCACTCTTTACGCCTTCGGTTATCGCAAGACCCGTGGAGTATGAGCCTGTAAGCTTCTGAAGCTTTTTCTTTATTATAAGTAATCTTTCGCGAAGTTCATACTCGGGAATATCCGTCATATCCTCATCGGGATAGTCGATATAGGCATAGACAGAGGCAAGAAGATGCGTTATTTCCTCTGCCTGCTGATGCACAAGTTTTCCGACGCTCCCCGAAAGCTGTGCCGAAAACAGCTTATGTGCCGTCGCACTCTCGGCGTCTATCAGCTCACCCACGGCTTCTGCCTGAGTCAAATCAAGCTTGCCGTTAACAAAGGCGCGTTTTGTATATTCGCCCGGCAGTGCGTGCTCTGCACCGTTTTCAAAAAGCGCCGAAAGAATAAGACTTACACCGACGGGGCTTCCGTGACAGCTTATTTCAACCGTATTTTCGCCCGTATAGGAATGGGGTGCACGGAAAACCGTTGCAAGACCCGTATCAATCCGGCTTTTGTCACTTCCGACGATTTCTCCGTAGACCTGCATATTGCTTTGTGCTTCGCAAAGATTTCCCTTAAAAGGTCTGAAAACCTTTGATGCAATCTCTATCGAGTCGTCACCCGACAGTCTTATTACGGCGATACCGCCTTTTCCGCCTGCAGTTGCCAGCGCCGCTATTGTGTGCATTTTGGTGTTCAGCCCTTTCCTTTGTGTTCTTTTTCGGTTGCTTCGGACAGTCGAGGACGCCTGTCCCTACATCATATATCTGCCAAATCTTTATAATCAGCGATATAGTCAGGCATCAAAATGATTGCTAAAAATATTCCGCGCTCCGCATTCTGCATTCCACATTTGCCTTGCGGACATTAGATGTCCGCAAGGTCAATATAGTCTGCGCCGTACCTTGCGATGTAATCCTTTCTCGCCGCAAGATCGTCGCCGAGAAGTGTGTTGAACATTATATATGTTGCCTGTTCGTCATCGGGGGTAACACGTATAAGTCGTCTGCTTGCAGGATTCATTGTGGTTTTGTTCATCATATCGGGTTCGTTTTCACCAAGACCCTTTGAACGCTGGATTGTATACTTTTCGCCTTCGATTTCCTTTAAAATCTGTGCCTTTTCGGCTTCGTTATAGGCAAAGCGTATACCGGATTTTGAAGTAATTTCGTAAAGGGGTGATTCTGCGATATAGACCTTACCCATCTTGATAAGTGTAGGAAGAAGTCTATAGAATATTGTAAGGATAAGAGTTCTTATCTGATATCCGTCTTCATCCGCATCGGTGCAGATGATGATTTTACTCCACTTTAAGGAGTCGGGGTCAAAGTCATTGAGCTTTCCTGCTTTGCTCTTGCCCATTTCAACGCCGCAGCCGATAACCTTAAGTAAGTCTACGATAATATCACTCTTGAAAATTCTGTCATAACCCGACTTTAAGCAGTTGAGCGTCTTACCTCTGACAGGCATAATTGCCTGAAAATCAGGGTCACGTGCCAACATACAGGACGATTTTGCCGAGTCACCCTCTACTATAAAGAGTTCTCTTTTTTCTGCGTTCTTGCTTCTGCAGTCGGCAAACTTTTCTACTCTGTTTACAATATCAATTTTAGCCGAGAGCTTCTTTTTGATATTTACTCTTGTGCTTTCGGCATTCTCTCGGCTTCTCTTGTTTACAAGCACCTGCTGTGCACACTTTTCTGCCTGCTTTGGGTTCTCGGCAAAGAAAACCTCGAGGGAGTGCAGGAAGAACTGTGTCATAGCTTCCGTGATAAATGTATTGGTAATCGCCTTCTTTGTCTGGTTTTCGTAGCTTGTTCTGGTGGAATGGGAGTTCACCACGAGTACAAGGCAGTCTTCGATATCGCCGAAGGTGATTTTACTTTCGTTTTTATTATATTTATTATTGTTCTTAAGATAGGTATCAAATGCCTTCACAAAGGCACTCTTTGCCGCCTTATCGGGCGAGCCGCCGTGTTCAAGGAAAGAGGAGTTATGATAGTATTCTATCTTGTTTACGGCATTTGAAAAGCAGAATACGGTTTCCACCTTGAGCTTATACTCTGGCTTATCCTCTCTGTCTCTGCCCTGACGTTCTGTCTGGAAATATGCGGGAGTTGAAAGGGCAAGTGTTCTTGATGTGTCGCCGTCTTTTTCTTCTGCCGCTTCTTTGGATGCGTCTTCAGCGCTTTCGTCTGATTCCTCATCCGTTTCTTCAGCCGAAGGAATAACATCTCCCACACTTATCAGCTCATTGATATAGTCTACAATACCTTCTTTATATAGGTATTCCTTCTTTGTATGCTTGCCATCCTCGTGTTCATAGTCAAGGCTGAGGGTAAGACCTGCATTTACAATAGCCTGCTTTTTAAGCACCTCTTCAAAATATTCAAGAGGAATATTTATATCTGTAAATACATCAAGGTCGGGCTTCCATTCTACTACAGTTCCCGTTCTTCTGCGCACAGGATCTTCCTTTATGAGTTCGCTTGTAGGCAGACCCTTTGCAAAGGAAATGGAGTTTTTGCTCTGCTTCGTGTAGCTTGTTACATTCATAAACTCAGAGCTGCACTGGGTAGCACAGGCACCAAGACCGTTAAGACCGAGGGAATATTCGTATGCTTCACCCTCATCATTGTCATATTTGCCGCCTGCATAAAGCTCACAGTAAACAAGATCCCAGTTATATCTCTGTTCTTTTTCGTTCCAGTCAAGGGGTACTCCTCGTCCGAAGTCCTCGACGATAAGAGTCTTATCCTTTTTACAGGTGATATTTATGAGATTTCCGTAGCCTTCTCTTGCTTCGTCTATCGCATTTGAGAGTATTTCAAAGAAGGAATGCTCACAGCCCTCAAGACCGTCCGAGCCGAATATTACTGCAGGTCTTTTTCTTACCTTGTCGGGTCCTTTAAGTGATGAAATACTCTGATTGCCGTATTCGCCTGCTTTTTTAGCCATTATTTGATGTCTCCTGTTGTTAAATTTATTTATGGACAGTCGGGGACGCCTGTCCCTACACGCCTAATTCTAAATTTTTAATTCTAAATTCTAAATTCTTAATTCTACATTCTAATTATCCCAGGGTTTGACCTCTTTGAGTTCAATAAAGAGTGTCTTATAGCTTTGGTGTCTTGACGGAGAAATATCTCCTCTTTCAAGTGCCGCCATCACATTACAGCCATCCTCGCATATGTGGGTGCATTTTTTATACTTACAGTCAAGTGCAAATTTTTCAATATCGGGAAATGCCTGCAAAAGTGATTCCGAATCCAGCATACTGAAGCCCACAACGTCAAGCATTGAAAAGCCGGGAGTGTCGCCGACGTATGTGTTTTCGTCCATCTTAAAGAGGGTTGTGACACGTGTTGTATGCTTGCCTCGCTGGATTTTTTTGCTTATCTCGCCTGTTTCAAGTTTAAGTTCGGGATACACTGCATTAAGTACACTTGATTTTCCCACACCCGAGGCTCCCGTAAAGAAGCTGATTTTATTCTTGGCTTCATTTCGGATTACGTCTATACTCTTTTCGTAGCCGGAGGGGGTTGTTGCACACATAGGCACAACCTTAAAGCCTGCTTTTTCATATATGGCACTTATTTCATCGCTGTCGCCGATATCGTCTTTGTTGACAATAAGCAAAACGTCTATATCATTGTTCTTAGCCACGGCACAAAGCTTATCTAAGATAAACAAATCCGGATCGGGATTCTTTGCCGCAATCACAACGCAGAGAAGGTCTACATTTGCAACGGCAGGTCTGATAAGACTGTTTTTTCTTTCGTGTATTTTTGTAATAAAGCCTTCCTTGCCTGCAGAGTGTTCAAAGCTTACCCTGTCCCCTGCAAGAGGTGTAATTTTACTATGTCTGAATGCACCTTTTGCACGGCAGTCCTCTGTTGTACCGTCTTTCTTTTCGACGGTATAAAGACCGCCCGTGCTTTTGATGATTATTCCTTCATAGGAAGTATTTTCCAAATTCTTTCTCCGTTTTCTTTTAGTTTACTGTCTGCCCGACATATTCAGAAGACCGCCCATACCGTCATCAGTGCCTTCTGTATCAACATCTGAGCCGTTTTCTTCCGTGACGGTCTCTGTGTTCCCGGAACCTGAATCAATATTCTCTGCGACCTCAACAAGCGAGCCGTTGCTGACCTTAAGAACTATTTGTGCGTTTTCCGAAACGGCAGCTCCTGCCGAATAATTGACATCAAGTACGGTATCCTGAGGCTCGTTGCTGTCCACATACTCTTTTGTTACATTTTTTAAGCCTAAAGTGCTGAGTGTATTTTCCGCCTGTGTAACCGCTTCGCCCCTGACATTCGGCATTTGAATTTCCACGGGCTTTGCCCCGAGACTTACATAGATTACAAACTCTGTCGTCGAGGGTGTTGATAAGAATGTGTCTGCCTCGGGAGTTGTCTTAAATACCTTTCCCGCTTCTGCAGCATCGTTATACTCCTCAACCACACGGACTTTATCCTCCGAAATTCTGAAACGGGAAGCGATTTTGCTTACGGCACTGCTCTTTGCAAGTCCGTTGCAGTCGGGCATTCTGAAGCTTTCGCTTCTGTTCTTTTCACTTACATAAACCACAACCTCTGTATCGTTCATAAAGGTTTCACCCTTTGCAACACTTGTTCTTATAACAATATTCGAAGGTGTTTCACTGAACTCTCGTGTTTCGGAATATGTGATTTTATTTGATTTGAGAATTGAAAATGCCTCATCCTTGGGAAGTCCGATAATATCGGGCATTACCACCTCTTCGGGCTCAACACCCATACAGATATAAAGCTTGATGGTCGGAATCTCCGCAAGCTCAACAGGTGTTCCGGGTGCAGGATAACATTCGAATACGTTGCCCTTGGTACCCTCTCTGTACACCTCTGTTTCCTTGATATCCGCAGGTGTTACCGAACCGCCGAATACATCGACAATCATATCCTTTGCATCCTCAAGGCTCATATCAAGACAATCCGGCATTGTTACATAAGAGCCGGGAATTCTGTTGACATAAAGCGTAAGTGTACGGCGTGAGCCAAGCTTCGGATCCTTTATTTCCTTGGTTGTTTCGGGGTCAGGATCCTGTCTGAGAATAATATTGTTGGGCTTATTCTTATCCTCATCATCCTTGATAACAACCCTGTATCCCTTTTCTTCAAGCTCTTTCTTGAGCTCCTCTGTATACATCTCGCCTATGCAGTTGGCAAGAAGAACATTATTTTTGTCGGTATTATTTTCTTCGACATTGAGGATTTTATCGAGAGCACCCGCAAAGCCGTCGCTGAAGCGAACGCCGGACGATGCAAGTAAAATCACGGCAACTGCAATACATATAACAATAAACGCCGCAGTAACACCTAAAATTATGGGGAACATTGAGCGCCTTGTATCTTCATCGCCGCCTGCATCCTTATGACCCGATGAATTTCCGCCGACAGTAGAGGGAACTCCCGAAAATACAACCGCAGGGTTCTTTGTGAAATATTCAAGCGCCTTTTCCATAGACGAAGCACAGTTGAATCTTTCATCGGGGCTCTTGTTCATCGACTTTAGAACAATCTGTTCAAGTCCGACGGGAATCTGAGGATTGATTTCTCTGGGGCTTACGGGCTCTTCCGAAACCTGCATCATAGCGACAGTTACCGCACTGTCGGATTTGAAAGGAAGCGTTCCCGTGAGCATTTCATAAAGCATAATGCCCACAGAATAAAGGTCACTCTTTTCGTCAACCGTTCCGCCGCTTGCCTGCTCGGGGCTTATATAGTTTACCGTGCCTATTGCCTTATCCGTCATAGTAAGAGGCTCGGAGGTCGGAGTCTTTGCTATACCAAAGTCCGTAACCTTAACCTTGCCGTCGCGGAGCAGCATAACATTCTGGGGCTTTATATCCCTGTGAACAATACCCTTTTCGTGGGCGTGGGACAGAGCTTTCAGAATCTGGCGTACATAGTGTACGGCTTCCTTCCAGCCGAGTGCTCCCACCTTGTCGATATAATCCTTCAAGGTTATGCCGTCTATAAATTCCATTACTATATACTTTAAGCTTTCGGAAATAGCGACGTCGTAAATCTTTACGATATACGGCGAATCCACCATTGATACCGCCTCAGACTCATTAATAAAGCGCTTTACGGCATTTTCGTCCGAGTTATATTCATCGTTAAGTATTTTTACGGCAACGGGCTTATTGCCGTCTTTAAGGTCAATTGCCTTAAGTACGTATGCCATACCGCCGATGCCTACGACATTTTCTATTTTATATCTTCCGTCAAGTATTTTATCTATAAGCTTTTCAAAAGAATTTTCCATTTCAGAAACCTCTCAGAATTTACTGTTTTGTGTGAATAATAACCGTTATATTATCCGTACCGCCGTTATCGTTTGCCTTTTTTATAAGCTTTTCGCAACAGCCCTCGGCATCCTTTTGCTCGAGGCAGATTTTGAAAATGTCTTCCTCCTCCACATATCCGCAAAGACCGTCAGAGCAAAGAAGAATACCGTCAAAGTTTTCTGCATCAATCTTGCATACGTCACACGAAAGATGCTCATCTGCCCCCACCGCCTTTGTAATTATATTGCGGTTGGGATGACGTTTTGCCTCCTCCTGTGTTATGCTTCCGTTATCAACCAGTGTCTGCACAAAGGAGTGGTCGTGGGAAATCTGACAAAGACCGCTTTTGGTCACGGCATATATTCTGCTGTCGCCCACCCACAGGCAGTAGTAAGAAGAACCGTCATACAGGGCGCATACAAGGGTAGTGCCCATTCCCTCAAGAGCTTTTTCCTCAGCTGCCTTTTTGCAGACAGCCTTATTTGCCTCATACAGGGCGGCTTCAAACAGCCTCAGGTATTCGTTTTTTTTGTCGGCTTTTATATGGTTCTTCAGGTAATCCGTAAAGACATCCGCGGCAAGGTTACTCGCTTCGCTTCCGCCTGCAGCACCGCCCATACCGTCGCATACAACCATAAGTACAAGACCGCCCGAAAATTCTTGTATTCTGTAACAGTCCTGATTTGTTTCTCTTTTCAAGCCGATATCGGTTTTACCGAAATAATTCATTCCCATTTTAATCACTCCCTTAAAGGGGAATACAGTATCTATTTCTTTTCGTTTTCGGCACGCAGCTGTCCGCAGGAGGCGTTTATGTCGCTTCCGAGTCTTCGTCTGACCGTTGCCGTTATATGCTTCTTTTCAAGGATTTTCACAAAATCCTCTATTGCCCTTTTACTGCTCTTGGTATAGCTTCTTTCCTTCACGTCATTGAGCGGTATGAGATTTACGTGGCAAATCATACCCGAAAGAAGATTTGCAAGTCGCTCTGCGTGGGCGTGTGTATCATTTTCCCCTGCAATCATTGCATATTCGAAGGAAATTCTTCGTCCTGTTTTCTCTATGTAATACCGACAGGTCTCCATAAGCTCGTCAAGGTCATACTTTTTTGCCACGGGCATAAGCTTTTTTCTCGTTTCGGCATCACTCGCGTGAAGTGACAGCGAAAGGGTTATCTGCTTTTTTTCATCTGCAAGGGTGCGTATTCTATCGCACAGACCGCAGGTTGAAAGGCTGATATGCCTGTGACCGATATTGAGTCCCTTTTCGTCATTGACAAGCTCTAAAAATTTCATTACATTACCGTAATTATCCAAGGGCTCGCCGATACCCATCATAACAATATTCGATATCTTCTCGCCCATATCCTTCCGAGCCGCCACAACCTGACCGAGAATTTCCGACGGATAAAGGTTTCGTGTAAGTCCCGTAAGGGTTGAAGCACAGAAGGAGCAGCCCATACGGCAGCCGACCTGTGTTGATACGCAAAGGGTATTGCCGTGCTCATACCGCATAAATACGCTTTCAATAAACTCACCGTCGAAAAGTCTGAAAAGATACTTTACCGTGCCGTCGATTTTTGACACAAGCTTCTTTTCAACCCTTGGCAGAGTTATAAAGCAATACTCATCAAGTACAGCCTTTATATTCTTTGGAACATTAAGCATCTCGTCAAAGCTATAAACACCCTTGATAAGCCACCCGTAAATCTGCGTGCTCCTGAATTTTTCAATTTTTACCCCCGATTTTTCACTTATCTCACACATTCTTTGCGTAAGCTCGTCCAAATTGAGGCTTGCCAAATCAATTCTTTCCAAAATTCCTTATCTCACTTTTTTCTTTCTAAGCTTTGCCGCGAAAAATCCGTCTGTTCCCGTCTTATGCGGAAGGAATGTGATTGTTCCCTTTTCATCTCCGAATATTCCCGTGGGGCAAAGCTCAAAGTCTTTATTGTTTTCCAGAAACTTATTTACCACGTCTTCATTCTCTGCCTTACGGAGAGTACAGGTAGAGTAGATAATAAAGCCGCCATCCTTCAGGTAATTCTTTGAAGCTTCAAGGATTTCATACTGAACAGCGGGAAGCTTCTCGATTTCTTCATATGTCTTATATCTGATATCGGGCTTCTTTGCAATAACTCCGAGACCCGAGCAGGGTACGTCGCACACGACGGCATCCGCCTTGCCGAAAAGCTCCTGTCTCGGCTTTCTGCCGTCGCACTCATATGTTTCGATACAGGTAATTCCCAGCCTTTGAGCACCGCTTCTCACAAGACGCAGTCTGTTTTCGTGAAGGTCCATAGAGTAAAGCTTTACATTATTTTCAAGGTTTATTGCTATTGAAAAGCTTTTACCACCGGGGCAGGAGCAGGTATCCACAACCGTCGGATTTTCTGCACCTACGCTTTTTTTATTCACAAGAGACGAAACTATGGTAGACGCCGGGTCCTGCACAAAGAAAAGCCCTTCATCGTAGCCGTATAATTCTGTTACAATACAGGATTTCGGAATAACAATGCTTGTTTTACCGACCGCCTTTGCTTCAAGCTCTGAGGGAAGGTATGAAAGCAGCTCTTCTGCACTTATTTTAAGAGTATTTACTCTGAGTGCCACACCGACCTTTACCTTGCTGAGTGCTCTTACGATTTCTTTGCTTTCTCCGTAGTCTCTTTCCCACATCCTGCAAAGCCATTCGGGAACGCTGTATCTTATACTCAAGCCGAACGAGCCCGTAAGATGGGAAATTTCATCGAGAATCTGCTTTTTTTCTCTGACAGCAGAACGCATAATGCCGTTAACATAGCCTGCGTATGCCTTGGGACAGGTTGTTTTTACAAGCTCTGTTGACTCGTTGCACGCCGCAGAATCGGGCACCTTATCCATAAAAAACACCTGATAAAGTCCCGTTTCAAGAATACAGAGCACCATAGGCTCTATTTTCTCAAACTTGACGCTTGACAGCCTTTTGATGACATAATCAAGGGTGATTTTTCTCTCGACCGTTCCATAGAAAAGTCTTGTAAAAAAAGCCTTATCCTTATCCTCAAAGCCGTACTTTTTTATTGCGGCATCAAGCTCGAGATTTGAATATTTTCCGTTTTTTATACTGGAGTTAAGCGACAGGACTGCCGCTTTTCTTGGTGAAATCTGTTGCATCGTCAGTCTCTGTTTCTTCCGTTTACAATAATGATAAGTCTCAAAAGGTTTGCAAGGGATACTGCAAGTGCGGCAACATAGGTAAGGGCCGCTGCCGTAAGAACCTTCTTTGCCGCCTTTATATCCTCCTCGGGCATTCTTGCATTTTCAAGGATTGCAAGGGCACGGCTTGATGCGTTGAATTCAACGGGAAGCGTTACAAGCTGGAAAACCGTTGCCAGAGCAAAAGCCATAATTCCGAGATAGCAAAGAGGATATATACTGAGCAAAAGACCGATAAGAACAAGCGGCATTGCAAGGTTTGAGCCGATGTTACATATGGGAATAATTGCCATACGAAGCTTTATGGGACCGTAGCCTGTGGCGTGCTGAACAGCGTGACCTGCTTCGTGTGCCGCAACGCCTATTGCTGCAGCGCTTGTAGAGCCGTCAACCGTATCCGAAAGTCTTATTACATTTGCCTTTGGGTCATAGTGGTCTGTAAGGTCGCCCTTTATATGCTCAATTCTTATATGGTTAAGACCGTATGCATTAAGGATGTTTCTTACAACGTCATTTGCGGTATAACCCGACCTTGACATAACCTTTGCGTACTTTTTAAAGGTGGAGTTTACATTTGCCGATGCCCACATTGAGAGAATTACTGCGGGTAAAACAATAACTAAATATGTCCAGTCAAAATACATTTTATATCTCCTTTCAGAGTGTAGGAGAAAGCACATCTCCCATAGCGATTTTTCTGCCGTTGATAAGGTCAATTGCATTCATTTCGCCCTTACCCTCGGGCTTTACCTTTGTAAGAAGCACTGCACCCTCACGGCACCTTACGAGTATTCCGTCTTTGGAAAGTGCAATTACCTCGCCCGTCTTTGCTTCGGGAACACTTTCTTTATAAATTCTCGATTGACAAAGCTTTAGCATTTTTCCGTTATGGTAACAGAAGGCGCCCGGGAAAGGATACAGACCTCTTATCTTATTATGCACGATATCGGCATTATCATCAAAGCTTGTGGCACATTCGTCTTTAAAAATCTTTTCGGCATAGGTTGCCTTGGAATCATCTTGCTTTTTTGGAGTTACCGTGCCCTTTTCAAGTCCGTCAAGGGTTTCGAGAAGAAGCTCTGCACCGATTTTTGCAAGGTCATCAAAAACCTCTCCGGTATTGGCGTTTTCTCCAATTTCGTACTCCCTTGTAAGGAGCATTTCACCCGTATCAAGCCCCTTATCCATATACATTGTGGTAACGCCTGTTATTCTTTTGCCGTCGATTACGGCTCTCTGTATGGGAGAAGCTCCTCTGTATTCGGGAAGAAGCGAGCCGTGAACATTTATACAGCCGTATTTCGGGAACTTAAGCACATATTCGGGAAGAATTTTTCCGTATGCCACAACGACAATAACATCGGGGCAAAGCTCTTCAAGAAGTCCCTTTATTGCGTCGTCCTTAAGGGTTTCGGGCTGATACACCGAAAGCTCTTTTTCAAGGGCATATCTCTTGACGTCGCAATACTGCACCTTCATACCTCTGCCCTTCTGCTTGTCGGGCTGGCTGATTACTCCCACAACATTCTGTCCGCTTTCCACAAGTGCCTGAAGGCAGCACTCGGCAAAATCGGGCGTACCCATAAATAAAATTCTAAGCATTATTTACCTCTTAATCCTCGTCATCTGCCATTTTATATGCCTTGTCAACGTAAAGAATGCCGTCAAGGTGGTCATATTCGTGGCAGAGACATCTTGCCATAAGCTCGGTTCCCGTATATTTGAAGCGGTTGCCCTCAAGGTCTGTCGCTTCGACGGTTACCTTATCCGGTCTTTTTACATTTCCCTGCTTACCTATAACCGAAAGGCAGGCTTCAACGCCGTCCTGCTCGCCGCTTGTTTCAAGTATTACAGGGTCTATAAATGCTATATATTCTTCTCTGTCCTCTTCAATACCTACGTTGATTACAAATATACGTCTGAGTATTCCCACCTGAGGCGCCGCAAGACCTACGCCCTCAGCCTCACGCAGGGTGTCAATCATATCTTCAACAAGAGCCCTTGTGCGTTCGTTGGGAGTGCCTACTTCCCTTGACTTTTTTCTGAGAAGCGGATCTTCGTCTGTTACTATAATTCTTCGTGCCATTATTACAGTCTCCTAAGTTACAAATTCTGCGGGTTGACGTCAGCGGATATGCTGACATTTTTGAGCCCGCCCATATATTTGGTCAGAAGATGCGAAATCATATTTCTCATCTCTTTGTTATTTACACATTTGATTAAGTATCTCATTCTGTAACGGCCTGCGATTTTATAAATATCGTTTCTGAAGGGACCGTAGAGAATGAATTTTGCATCTGTATAATCCTTTTCGGCAGTTTCAAGAAAACCTTTGCCGAACTGATTTACGGCATTTATCACATCATTCTCGATTTCACCCGAGAAGGTAATTGTGATAATATCGCAGAACGGCGGAAATGCCGATGCTTTTCTGAAAGCAATCTCCCTCTCATAAAATTCCTCGTAGCTCTGCTTTGAAGCAAGGGACAAGACATCGTTATCGGGGCTGTAGGTCTGAATTACTGCCCTTCCCTGCTTGCTACTTCTTCCGCTTCTGCCGAGAACCTGTGTGAGAAGTGAAAATGTCTTTTCGTTTGCCTTGAAGTCGTTCATATAAAGGGAGGTATCGGCATTGATTACGCCGACCAGCGACACATCGGGAAAATCGTGCCCCTTTGCCACCATCTGCGTACCGACCAGAACGTCTGCTTCTTTATTTCTGAACCTTTCAAGAATCTGTTCGTGGGAGAATTTTCCGCCTGTTGTATCGGCATCCATTCTGAGAACACGAATATTCGGGAACATACTTGTCAGCTGCTTTTCAAGAAGCTGAGTTCCTGCTCCCATATATACGATGCTGTCACTCTTTTTGCACACGGGGCATTCCGTCGGCATAGGCTCGGAATGACCACAGTAGTGGCAGGTCATAGTGTCTCTTGAATATCTCTTGTTTCTGTGGTGAGTAAGTGTTACCGAGCAGGACGGACACTGGAAGGTATGTCCGCAGGAATGACACTGGGCAAAGCTCCGAAAGCCTCTGCGGTTGATAAAGAGTATCGACTGCTCGCCGCCGACAAGGTTTTCCGCAAGCTCTGCTTCAAGAGTTGCGCCGATTGTCGTCGGAATTCCGCCCGCTATTTTCTCATTTTCGTTTTCATCATAGTCCGACTTCATTTCAAAGTAGGGCTCATTTCTCATATCGTGAAAGAGTACGTTCGGAAGCTTTACTCCGCCGTATCTTTCGGAAAGAGTCACAAGGGTGTATTTACCCGTCTTTGCCTTGTAGTAGCTGTCAATGCTCGGGGTTGCCGAAGCAAGCAGGAGCAGTGCTTTATTATATGCACAGCGGAATCTTGCAATGTCCCTTGCGTGATATTTCGGGTTTTTATCCGACTTGAAGGAGCCTTCCTGCTCCTCGTCGATTACAATTAACCCCAAGTTTTTCACGGGTGCAAAAACTGCCGAGCGTGTGCCAATAACAATTCTTGCCCTTCCTTCGGTTATGGACTTATATGCGTCCATTCTTTCACCGCTTGACAGTCCCGAATGAATAAGTGCTATTTTATCACCGAAAACGGATGTAAATCTGCCGACGGTCTGTCCCGTAAGAGCAATTTCCGGAACAAGAACAATAACATTCTTGCCGTCGTCTATCACCGTTTCGATAAGCTTTAAGATTACGTTTGTTTTCCCCGAGCCCGTAACGCCGTGTAAAAGCGATGCCGCCGCCTCTTCTTTACGGTAAAGGGTCAAAAGCGCATCAAGCGCCCTTCCTTGCATAGAAGAAAGCTCAAAATCCTTTGAATATCCCTTATCGGAATATTCTCCGAGAAGGGCACGGTTTCTGTCCGTATCAACCTTGACAAATACAATTACGCCTTTTTTGGAAAGCTCGTTTATGACCGAAATACCAGCACCCGATATTTCCTCAAGCTCGGTTAAGGGACAGGGTGACTCATAGCGAAGAAGTGCTTCAAAGACGTTCATTTGCTTTGGGGACATTTTTATACTGCCGTCGGCAATACCCGAAATAACAGTCTCATCATCCGACAGCACAACGAACCTTTCGCTTTTGGTGTTGACCTTACATTCAAAATCGTCGCGGGATGACACAAGAGACAGCTTTTCAAGTGCTCTTACACAGGCAACCGCCCCTGCACCAAAGGTGCTCCTGAGCTCGGTTTCGCTCATTTCTCCCTGCTTTTCGATTTCATTGAGTATGGACACCGACGAGTGATTGAGATTTTCCACCGAGACGGATGTATCCGGATTTCGTGAATAAACCTTTACGCTCTTAACTCCGAGTCCCGACGGAAGAACACAGCTTGCCGCATCGCCGAGAGAACAGAAAAGATGCTCCTTCATAAACTTGCAGAGCTCAAGGAGCTCTTGGTCGACAAACATATATTTACCCGGAACTCCAAGAACCGGCTTTGTTGTTTTGCAGTCTGCTTTATCCGAGACCTCAGTTACAAGACCGAGCTTTTGCCTGTTTCCTCCGCCAAAGGGCACAACGACAATACTGCCTGTTTTCACTTTGCTTTCAAGCTCCATCGGCAGATGGTAGGTATAGGCTTTGTCGATGTGGTAGGGTGCATTGATAATATGCACTTTGACATAGTTCACTTGCAAATACTCCTTCTGTAACAATTTGTCGTATTTTTTGCAGATGCTTTACACTATTTTACTTCGCTGAGGGTTGTCTTGTCGTGCTCTTCCATTGCCTTGATTGTTTCTTCGGGAAGCTTGATAAGCATCTTACCCTCGTGGAAAAGCTTGATTGCATTCTTTACTGCCTTATCGTTGAAATCAATTTCGATTTCATTTCCGGCATTGTAAAGCATTTCGGTATCGTTTTCGTGTTCCTTGGCATAGATTTCTCTGTCGGTCACATACTTTGCGCCCTTTGCTGCCATCATAACAAGCATATATCTGTTGTAAGTGTTGTCCTTGGAAAGCTCTGCGATTGAAGGTTTTACCATTTTAAATTTCTCCTTTGTTTTGTTTATGTAATATTTTTTTGTTCAGTCAAAAAATTCCGTGAGACTGCCGAACACATTGCAAGGCTTAAGTCTCTCTGCCTTTACTGCAGCCACCACGTCCTCGGCACATTTTTCTGCGCCTCCGTCACGGTTTACCACAATATAGTCGTACATAAGACAGGCACGTATTTCCTTTTCCGCAATTGCAAGACGTCCTGCAATCACATCCTCGGTTTCGGTACCGCGTCCTCTGAGTCTTGCTTCAAGCACCTGTCTGCTTTCAGGTGCAATAAACACAAATGTTGCATCGGGAGCAGCCTTCTTTACCTGCATAGCTCCCTGAACCTCGATTTCAAGAACGACGTTCTTTCCCTCGGAAAGCATTTTATCCACAAAGGGTCTCGGCGTTCCGTAGTAATTTCCGTTGTAGCTTGCATATTCGATAAACTCATTTGCGGCAATCATTTCTTCAAATTTTTCCTTGGTGATGTAGAAATAGTCCTTGCCGTCAACCTCGCCCTCTCTCGGGCTTCTTGTTGTTGCAGAAACAGAGTACACAAAATCGTCTCGTCCGAGAACATATCTCAGTACCGTTCCCTTGCCGACTCCCGAAGGGCCCGAAACAACCACAAGTCTTCCTCTTTCGATGTTATTTATCATCCTCATCCTCCGCGCTGTCTGCAGCACCTGCAATTCTCGACTGAATAGTCTCGCTGGTAAGTGCCGAGAGAATTATGTGACCGCTGTCGGATACAATAACGCTTCTTGTCTTTTTGCCTCCTGTGGCATCAACAAGCTTTCCCGTGCTTCTAGTATCCTGAACAAGTCTTTTTATGGGTGCGGCATCAGGACTTACCACCGAAACAATTCTCGATGTGTTTACCATATTGCCGTAGCCTATGTTTACAAGTTTCATTATTATTCTCCTGTTTATTGATGAGTTTGCGTTGTTGCGTTTATGCAACGCAAACGGCGTTCGTTGTGCGACATCTGAAGTATTTGCCAAATAAACACCGCCCGCGAATTTGCCCGCGGGGGCTCCCCGCCTACTCTATGTTCTGAACCTGCTCGCGGATTTTTTCGACCTCGCTCTTGGCATCAACAACAACCTTTGCAATATCGGCATCATTGCACTTTGAGCCTGTGGTGTTTATCTCGCGGTTGATTTCCTGAAGCAAAAAGTCAAGCTTTCTTCCGCAGGGCTCGTTGCCTGTTTCGGAAATAATTCTTGTGAACTGGTCGATGTGGCTGCGAAGTCTTACAAGCTCCTCGTCAATGGCAACCCTGTCGGAGAAGATTGCAACCTCCTGTATAATTCTTGTTTCGTCTATATCCTTGCCGTCAAGAACCTCTTCGACCCTCTCGTGGATTCTCTTTGAATAGTCCTCAACAACCTTGGGAGCTGCCTTTTCTATTATGTCCACATAAGAGGAAATAACCGAGAGCTTTGCGAGAATGTCCTCACCGAGGCGTTTTCCCTCCGTCTGCTTCATTTTGAAAAAGTCCTCCATCGAAGCAGTTGCCGCACCCTCAAGCTTTTCCCACAGCTCGTCCACCGTGTAATCCTGAGATTTGATGTTAGTGAATATGTCTCTGTTCTGGGCAACCGTCATAACGGATATGTCGTCGCGAAGACCGTACTTTTCGTTTAAGGCTTTAAGGCAGGCAAGATAGTTTTCAAGATACGCTTCATCAAGTGAGATAAATGCATCCTCGGCACCGGGAATCGCCTCGCTTGAAATATAAATATCAACCTTGCCGCGTGTTGTATATTTTCCGAGTAATGCCTTGACCTTTTCCTCTATCCTTGAATACATTCTGGGCATCTTTACATTGAGGTCAAGATATCTGGAATTAACCGATTTGATTTCAACTGTTATTATGCTGTCGGTGCCCGTAATTCTGGCATATCCGCAGCCTGTCATACTAAGAATAAAAACCGCCTCCGAACATTGATTTTCTAAAAAAGCATATACTTCTACATATACAGTATAATTATATTACTTTGCAGTTACTTTGTCAAGTTTTTTACAGTCTCAAAACGCCCCTCTTTCAAGGTTTTTCTCACTTTTTTTAACTTTTTGACTTTTTTTCCGTGTGCAAAGTTTTGAGATGCACACAAACTGTGTCAACCGTACGCTCGGAGCATAGAATATAATAAGCGAAAAAAGGAGGCGGCGGCAGTGAAAAGGTGGTCATTCATAATCGGAATATGTCTTCTTTCTGCGGGCATAGGTATAATATTTGCCACATTTCTGCCCAAAGGCTTCCTCGTTGTTATAGAAGCCTTGTTACTTATCCTTGCCGGACTTCTTATATTATGCTCAAAATAATCTTCACGGAGGTAATCAAATGAAAATCGTTCTTTTCAAACCGCCAAAATTCTTAAAAGCCATTCTTTCCCTTGTTGTAAAGACAAAAAAGAAATAGTCATAACAAGGAACGCCTTATGCATATAATCAAATAAAAAGCTATATGCAAAGGAGAATTTAATATGAGTAAGCTTTCGGGTGACAAGATTATATATCAGGCAAAAAACGACATTGAAAAAAGCTTTGAATACACGCTTCCCGAATATCTTCCGGGTGTGGCAAGAATTGTAAAAGCAGCCGTCTGTCCTCAGGAATGCACATTTTCGGACAATGAGGGCAAATCAGCAATACATATACCTTTGAAAATAAATGTAATTTACATTTCGGAGTATGACGGCAGGATTAAAAGCTTTTCCTTCAAAGAAGAACTCACACTCATTCTCGGCGATGATTTCAATTATGAAGGTGAGTTTACGGCAGTACCCTACTGCCGTGTTTCCTCGGTACAGTGTCAGCCGCTTTCCCAAAGAAAAATAGCGGTAAAGGCATATCTTTCTGCTTGTGCTCTTGTATATGCAGAAAATGAAAAAGAGATGTATGTTCCCGATGAAAACGACTGTGTTTTTACAAAAAAGATAACAGCCCCCGTATGCCGCAAAAAGATAATGCCCGATTCTCATTTTGAAAACGAAGCGGAAATTGCCGTCGCCGACGGCAAAACCGTGGGTGAAATAATACATACAGACGTAACGGGGGTTACGGTTACGGCAAAGTCAGGCGAGGGACAGGTGGATTTTGAGGCGGCAGCCCGTATACACGTGCTTTACGAAACACCCGACACCGACGGCGAAGACAGCGACAGTGCCTATGCCTTTCTCGACACCCTTGTTACCCTTCGTGACACGGTGCAGCTTGACAAAGCAAAGAAAGACGACAAGGTCTTTGCCTGCATAGACGTATATTCCGCAGAGCCTTCACTTTCCTATGACAGCTACGGTGAAAATAAAAGCATTTTTCTGACGGTAAAATATTCGGTTTCGGGATTTCTTTATGAGTGCGGCAAAGAGGATTTTATTACTGACGTCTTTGCCGAGAACTGTCTTGCCGAGGCTGAATATACGGATGTTGAAGTTGAAAGCATTATTATACCCGTCAGCAAGAAAGAGCACATTTCTCAGTTTATCCACATACCTCTCGGCGAAATTGCAAATGTTGCGGAATGCAAGACAAAAATCCGACACGTTTCAATCGAAGAAGCGGAAGGAAAAATCACAGCCTCTGCAAAGTGCCGTATGGAGATTCTCGGCACAAATCCTTCGGGTGAGCTGTATTCGGTTGACACGCCCGTTATACTTAAGGTTCCCGTTGCCGACAAAAGCGGCGTTTCCTTGGGAGTATTACCCGAAATTCTGCTCGGGATTTCCAACTGCAGTGCCGTCGTAAAGGACGGCGGAATAGAAGCGAAGTTTGAAGTGGATATTTGCGGCGTTCTGGCGGGCAAAGCTCAGTTGTCTGTGGTAAGCTCTCTTGATATAAGCGAAAGAGACGAAAAGGCGAAAAAATCCGGCGAAATTATAATATACTACCCCAATCCCGAGGAAAAGCTCTGGGATATAGCAAAAAAATACCGTGTAAATCCCGAGGTGCTTTGCCGCACCAACAAGGTGGAGGAAAAAGATTTTTCAAAGAAGCACACGGTTATAATTCCTTAAAAAATACATCCCTTGCAGTTTTTTCTGCAAGGGATTATCCTGTTATTTGGAAACCGACAAAAGAAGCTCCTGCTTGATGTCCCAAAGCTTTTTTGACAGGTCAACGTAGTATTCGTGGGGATTTTCAAATCTTTTGAGCTCATCCCAAAGGTTGTCAACCTGCTGCAGGCAGTATTTCTGTATTTCGGGAAGGCTCGGGCTTTCATAAACACATTTGCCGTCCTTGAATATATCAACAAGAATTTTCTTTGCCGTGAAGTTTTCAACCGTTTTTGTCTTCCACGGCTCGTTGGGGTCGAATATGGTAAGGGGCTTTGTGTCGTCAATTGTCTCGTAATACACGCAAAGCTGGTCAGCGATTGCCTTACCCGTTTCGTTGTCATAAAGGCGGTAAACCGTCTTGAAATGGGGATTTGTAATCTTTGCCGTGTTTTCGCTGACCTTGATTTTTGGAACTATATTTCCGTCATCGTCTTCTACGGCACAAAGCTTATACACACCGCCGAAAACGGGCGTGCTCTTTGAGGTTATAAGTCTTTCACCCACACCGAAAAGGTCGATTTTTGCACCCTGATGCATAAGGTCGCGTATAAGGTATTCATCAAGTGAGTTTGACGCAACAATCTTTACATCGCAAAGTCCCGCTTCATCGAGAAGCTTTCTTGCCTTCTTGGAAAGGTATGCAATATCGCCCGAGTCGAGTCGGATTGCACCCTTTGTTATGCCAAGCTCCTTGAATACCTTTATAGTATTGGGCACGCCCGATTTAATTGTATTATAGGTATCCACAAGAAGCGTGGGGTTATCGGGATATATTTCACAATAGGTTCTGAACGCCTCATATTCCGTATCAAACATCTGCACCCAAGCGTGTGCCATAGTTCCTACTGCCTTTACTCCGTAAAGCTCATCCGATACTGTGCAGGCAGTTGAGGTACATCCGCCGATATAAGCACTTCTTGCACCTATTACGGCACCGCTTTCACCCTGTGCACGTCTCGAGCCGAATTCCATAACTCCCCTGCCCTCGGCACTTCTCACAATTCTGTTTGCCTTGGTGGCAATAAGCGACTGATGGTTCAGCGTGAGAAGAAGGAAGGTTTCAATAAGCTGGGCTTCTATCGCAGGTGCTTTTACTGTGAGTATGGGCTCGTGAGGAAACACGGGGGTTCCTTCGGGAACGGCATAGATATCCCCTGAAAACTTCAGCGTCGAAAGATATGTGAGAAAATCCTCATCGAAGATTCCGCGGCTTCTGAGGTAATCAATATCCTCCTCTTCAAAGTGGAAATCCTTGATATATTCAATTACGCTTTCAAGTCCTGCGGCTATTGCAAAGCCGCCGCCGTCGGGTACTTTTCTGAAGAACACGTCAAAATATGTCGTCTTTTTATAATAGCCGTTTTTGAAGTAGCCGTTTGACATTGTAAATTCATAAAAGTCGCACAGCATTGCAGGGTTATACTTTCTCATCCGTTTCCCCTCCTGAAATTTATTAATATGATTATAAGCATTTGTTCAGTCAAAGTCAAGGCTTATTGACGACCCTTCAGATACTGACCCGGCGTTTTTCCCGTTTCCTTCTTAAAAAGTCTTGCAAAGTTTCTCGGGTCAAGTCCGACAGACACAGCCGCTTCCGACACGGATGCACCGTCCTTTTCCATAAGGGTGCACGCCTTTTTTACCCTTAGCGAATTGAGATATGCGTGGGGCGTTTTCCCGGTCTGTGCTTTAAAAAGGGTGGAAAAATAGCTTCTGTCAAGACCCGTCTGAGATGCTATATCATCAACCGTTATGCTTTGGTGATAATTCGTTTCCATTACGCCTATCGCCTTTTTGACCCATATATTTTTATCGGAATTTGCCGAAATATGTTTCATAAGCGCGCCGAGAATCAAATAAACAAGAGAGGTTCTTCTTAAATCCGCACCGGCATCGTTTTCGACCTGCATATCAACAACACTTTTTACCGCTTCCGTTATTTCTTCGAAGGCTTCCTTCGGTGCAAAGGGTGATGCACTCGTTATACCTGCTTTTCTCAGCACCGCACCAATGCTTAGTCCGTCCATAGCGCACCATACGCCCTCTCTCGGATTTACCTCTGCGGCAGTATGGATTACCGTATCGCCGGGAAAAAGAAAATAGCAATCCCCCTTTTTAAGAGGGTACTCTACGCCGTTTACTATTACCGAGCCGAAGCCGCCCGTGCAGCATTCGACAATATAAATGTCCCTGATTACGGGACCGAATCTTACTCCCGGCTTCAGGTTTTTATCACGTCCCGAATAGCATATTGACGGCTCTTCCCTGTGTTCTTTGATAAAATGTTCGTAAAGCATCACGGCACCTCACACAACAAATTGAAGAAAACAACAAACAAATACGTGTTGTGCTTTTCTTTTGTATATGCTATAATCATATCACAAAAACGAAAGGATGGCAAGTATTATGGCTAAAAACATTTTGAATATTGCGGCTATAGGCTGCTCTGAAATGGGCAGAATCCACATAAAGGGTCTTACAGAAATTGAAGGCATCAATCTTTATGCTATCTGTGACTCGGCAAGAGACGACAGACTCGAAAAGACAAAAGAAGAATTCAATATTCCCGTTGCGGTAAAGGATTACAAGGAGCTGCTCGGCGATGAAAACATTGACGCCGTTCTTCTCGTTGTTCCCGACCAGATTCACCTTGAGATGACTCTCGCATTCTTAAGAGACGGCAAGCACGTTCTCTGCGAAAAGCCTATGGCTCTTACTATGGAAGAATGTGAAGAAATGATGAGGGTTGAAAAGGAAACCGGCAAGCAGCTTATGATAGGTCAGATCTGCCGTTTCACAGACAACTTCAAGAAGGCAAAGGAGCTTGTTGATGCAGGCAGAATAGGCGAGCTTTACTTTGTGGAAAGCGAATACGCACATCATTACGGTCACGCAAGAGGCTACGACGACTGGAGAGTTACCCCCGAAAGAGACGGCTTTATCGGCGGCGGCTGTCACGCAGTTGACCTTCTTCGCTGGATTGCAGGCGACCCCACCGAGGTTTATGCTCTTGCAAACCACAAGTGTCTTACAGACTGGCCCACAAACGACTGTACTGTCGCTCTTTACAAGTTCCCGGGCGGTGTTGCGGGTAAGGTGTTCGTATCCACAGGCTGCAAGCGTCCTTACACTATGAGAACCGTTCTTTACGGCACAATGGGTACAATCATCTGCGACAACACAAGCGACCACATTCTTCTCTTTGAAGACAAGGGCGACGGCGAAGACTGGAGACACGAGTCAAAAGCAGAAAAGATTTCCGCGGTCGTAAACAACCACAACACAAAGGGCGAAGCTCAGGTCTTTGCAGAGGCACTTCTTTCCGGCAAGGCGGTTCCGATTTCCTCTATGGAAGGTGCAAAAACCGTTGCAGTTGCAGTTGCCACTGTTCAGTCGGCTAAGGAAGGCAGATCAATTCAGATCAAGTACCCCGAAATTTAAGCTATTTCCGTATCAAATCAACCACAACAGCACAGTTTATTTCCCCGAACGGTTATTAATCCACCGAACGGGGAATTTTGTTGCCCATATTACACTTTTTGCAATTAATCGTTGCACTTTTTGCAATCCTTTTTGATTAAAAATATGATAATATGTACCTAATGATAAAAAAATGTCTGAAAATATGGAGATTTGACTATGGAATGTTTCTTCAACAAATCCTTTTCAAGCGCAGTCAACAAGCTGGAGCTGGAAATACTTGACAGTGCATACGTCCACGGCGACGACGAATGGTGTATGTCGGGTGTTTGTTCGCCCTATTCAAGGATTTATTTCATTGAAAGCGGTGAGGCTACTGTTCTGATATGCAAAAAAGAAGTGGTGCTGAAGCCCGGATACGTCTACATCATTCCCACAGGTCTTGCCTTCAACGGCTCGTGCAAAGATTCGTACACGAAAATGTATTTTCATTTTTGCATAAACCGCCCCGACAGATACGATCTTTTCTCGGATTGCAACCAAGTGCTTTCCAAATACATCGGCGACGAAAAAATCGCAGAAGTAAAGCGTCTTTTCTTCTCTGAAAATCTCGTCGATACACTTAAGCTCAAAAGCATTATCCTTGAAACCGCACTTTCACTGTTCCCCGAGGACTGCACAAAGGGTCTGACCTCCGTTATATACTCACCGCAGGTTCAGAGAGCAATAGATTACATCAAGGATCACCTTTCAATTCAGCTTTCGGTGAAAACCATTTCCGAAAATCTGTTTGTGGCACAGACAACTCTTGCAAAGCACTTCCGCGATGAGGTCGGCGTAAACATAGGAAAATACATAGACGACATTGTATTTGAGAGTGCCAAAAAGATGCTTATAAAGACGGATATGCCAATACAGGAAATCAGCGAAAAATTCGGCTTCTGCGACAGATTCTACTTCTCCCGCAGATTCAAGGAAAAGTTCGATTTCACTCCATACAAGTACCGCAAGATGAACACCACCACATTTTCATAAGCAAAAAACCGAGGCTTCATTTTCTGAAGTCTCGGTAAATTTTATATATAAGGTATCCTGCGACACATCCAAGGGTGTTGAGAACAAGGTCGGTGAAAAAGGATAGGTTGACGGACATTTCTGTGGGGTATGTGCGGCTGCGAAAGATTGCGAGGCGGAGGAGGACTGCGAAGTAAATAAAAAGCAAAACGCTCAGCGTTATTCTTACGTGTTTATATTTCATATGCTTTTTCCTCTCTCATCTAAATCTTACTAAGCAACATTCAAACAAAATTCCCGATACTCATTACAGATCTGTTAAAATATTTTTCAATAACAGTAATATTGGATTGAATTTGAACAAAAAATATGATATACTAAGCTTAACCTTTGAAAAAAGGAGGGATTCTGTGAATTACATAGGTTCAAAACTATCATTAATAGATTTTCTTGTTGACAGCATCGAGCAGGTTGCAGGTAAAACTACCGGCATTTTTGCCGATTTATTTGCAGGGACAGGCGTCGTCGGCTCCACATTCAAGAGAAAAGGCTATACAGTAATAGCAAACGACATTCAACACTACAGCTATGTTCTCAACAAACATTTTATCGAAAATACAGAAACAATTAATTGTTCGTTGCTGGACCGCTTAAACTCTTTAGACGGATTGGAAGGCTTTGTTTATAACAATTATTGCATCGGATCCGGCTCTCAAAGAAATTATTTTACAGACAAAAACGGAAAAAAATGCGATGCAATCCGAACCGAAATAGACATTCTTTACAAACAAAAGAAAATATCTGAAAACCAATACTACTGTTTACTCGCAAGTCTTATCAATTCCATTGATAAATATGCAAATACCGCTTCTGTATACGGCGCGTTTTTAAAGCATACAAAAAAGACTGCTTCCAAGGAATTCGTTTTGGAACTTCTCCCACTAACAGAAGGCAAAAAGGGCAAGGTTTACAACGAGGATATAAACGCCCTGATAACAAAAGTGCAAGGGGATATTTTATACCTTGATCCGCCTTACAATTCCCGTCAATATTGTACAAATTACCATGTTCTTGAAAGCATTTCAAGGTACGACAACCCGGTGTTATCGGGAAAAACAGGATTGCGAGATTATACCGGACAGAAAAGCAAATATTGTTCCTCACGAACAGTCGAAAGCACCTTTGACAATTTAATATCAAGTGCCAAATTCAAGTACATCTTTTTGAGTTATAACAACGAAGGTCTTATGTCGTTCGACACCATCAGCAAGATTTTAAGTAAATACGGCAAGTATGAAAGATTCGAAACAGCGCACCACAGATTCCGTGCAGACAAGGAAGAAAACCGAAATCACAAGGCATCGTCTACCACAGAATATCTGCACTGTTTAATCAAATGATATTGAGGTATTTGTATGGCAAAATACAACGACATTGATATGAATAACTGGAAAGAGTATGATGACATTTATACGGATACTCTTTGGATTATTGATAAAAGAGATAATACCGGTGCCCACTCAGGCGCATACCATGGCAATTTTGTCCCGCAGATTCCAAATCAGCTTTTCAGAAGATACACAAAAAAAGGCGATTGGATTTTAGACCCTTTTATGGGAAGCGGAACATCCTTGATTGAAGCGCAAAGACTGGAAAGAAATTCTATTGGAATCGAGCTGCAAAAAGAAGTAGCTAAAGAAGCTTGTCAACGAATCGCTTCAGAAAAAAGAGAGTGTTGTCAGAGCAAAGTATATGTTGGCAACAGCAAAAGCACAGACCTTCTTTCTATAATGCAAAAAGAAGGTATAAACAAGGTTCAATTCGTAATTTTTCATCCGCCATATTGGGATATTATCAAGTTTTCCGACAACACCGATGACATTTCAAATTCACCGTCATTGGAAGTTTTCCTAAACAGTTTGGGAGAAATAATTGACAACACCACACAGCATCTGGAAAAAAACAGATATTGTGCTATTGTTATCGGAGACAAATATGCCAACAGCGAAATCGTTCCTCTTGGCTTTCATTGTATGAACCTGTTTTTACAGCGAGGATTTAAAATGAAAGCCGTTCTTGTGAAAAACTTCGAAGACACCAAAGGGAAATCCAACCAAAAAGCAATTTGGCGTTATCGGGCACTTGCAAGCGATTTTTACATTTTTAAACACGAATACATTTTTATATTCAAAAAGGTGAAGTAGTCAACCTACTTCACCTTTTATATTTATGTTTTACTGAATGTTATTTCGCCGTCACTTAAATCAAAGCCTATATACTCTGCCTGATGAACAACAAGATTATCGTCGGTATCATATTTTTCATTGAACTTTTTGCAAGCATCGACAAAGCTTTGATTTTCCGAATTTGCTGCAAGAACACAAGGTATGATGTGAACATTCTTTCCCCGCGTCGTATAATTCGGTGCAACATAATCTTTAACCCACAAAACATACCACGGAAGTTGTTTTTCCAAAATATCCATATACGGAGCAACATATTTTAATTCTACAATTTTTATAAACACTTCATTATTTATTTCCTGTATGACCATAATGTCTATACGTTGCATTCCAACACCGCAAGATACCTCGTTGCCTATCCAGCAAGGTGCGTTTGCACAAGGCAACAGCAATTCCTTTAACGGCGATTTGTCAAAATTTTGCATTATGTATGACTGCAAATGTACTTCAAACGCCTGCCCTCTGCCGCCTTTAAACAGCATTCTGCGTTTAATATCTATATCGGACATCCTTCCGGAATATTTACACTTTGTCCGGCAAGTCTCTATTGATAACGTCTTGGCGTTGAATGTGAAACCGGTATCCGATTTATTTAAGCTTAAGCCGTTATTTACCGCTTTGAGTTTTTCAACAAGCCGTTCAAACTCATACTCCATAATCATAGTACAGCCGCGATTGCCCTTTAGTTTTCTGTATATCAGGCTCCAACACATTTGATACGGAAAATCAACACTTTGAAGGGAATCAAGGTATTCGTGTTCCGACACGCCGAGAGGAAAAACGCAATCGGGTTCCATAATAATTCTGAATGTCAATGCTTTATTCAATTCTTCTTTTAAAAAATTGTCTTTATCGTTTTCATCAAAGAAAGAGGTTGACACAGCCTTGAACACACCATAAAACATTCCCGGGCTATCTTGGGTCGCCTGAAGGTAGAATATTATCTTATCTCCTTCCCTCACTCTTGATATATCCGCTATCATTCCCACGAGATTACGTTCAGTTGCATAATGAAGGGGTGCTTCGCTGTCAAGCAAGAAAGGTACGGTTTTGTCTTTTGCCCCTGTTCCTGCAAACATATATTCAAGATGATATCTAAAGGTAATTTCGTCAACTATAAAAACATGGTAATTCATAAAATCAATCCTTTTTTACTGTCAAATGCTTTCTGAATTCTATAGGGTCATGCCAAAAACAGCCTATACAGGCGTTTTCTTCACCATTGTGCTCAGCACCGCCGCAATAATATGACATTGGATAACCGAGAAGTTTAGCATCATACCGTATTCCTGTACTTTTACATTCTTTGCAGAATTGTCTTTTGGCATCGTTGGCAGCCTTACTTAACGGTTGAAAATCGGATAATCTTTGTTCTTCATTTCTCATTACCCTGTCTTCGTTTTTCATTCCGTTTTTATGATCCACCTCGGGATTGGAAGTGCCTAAAACAACACATCGTCTTCCCGAAATTTCCTTTTTAATATCTGCTCTTATGTGCTGCGAATAATCACCGATATTATATCCCGCCGTTCTTATTGCATCTGTTCTGTTTCCCGGAGTGCGTTTTTTATCACGTTCCACTATGTATTTTCGTCCAAATGCGCCATCATCACGAGACCAGCCTGCGCCGTTTAACAACTGCAAGCCTTGATACTTCCCGACAAATTCGTCTACGCTGACCCATCTGCTGACTCCATTCGCATCAGGTTTTGCAAGCTCTTCAAATAATTCTATTTTCGTAAGACTCTTTTTCGCCATTTGTATCACTCCATATCAGAATTTAAATAGTATTTCAACCGGTATCTCCAATGCATCGGCAATATTGAAAATAACCTCAAGCGAGATAGGTGTAACCATATTAGGCGCCTCTATATTACTCATATGCGTACGACTGATTCCTGCCAATTCGGAAAGCTGTATTTGTGTTAGTTTCTTCAGTTTACGTTGATACGCTATGTTTAATCCTATTCTATGGTATTTTTCATCATTTGATATTCTGTTGAAAACAGGCACAATATCACACTCCTTACAGTTTTATTATACCACTATCCGCACAAGCAAAAAACAAACTGCACCTTTGCAATTGCACAATTGTTCCAGCAATTTGCAACTATACAGTTTGTAGCACTCCAAGCAAAAAACCGAGGCTTCATTTTCTGAAGTCTCGGTAAATTTTATATATAAGGTATCCTGCGGCACATCCAAGGGTGTTGAGAACAAGGTCATCGATTTCAAACATCCCTTTACCCAAGGCAAGCTGGCTTGTTTCGATTACAAGCGACAGCAAAAAGCCAAGCGGTATTGTGTGGTATGATTTAAGTCTTTGCCATATATCAGGCAGCAGAAATCCAAAAGGAAGGAACCATACGATATTGCCCACGACAAGGTACAGCACCATCCATATTCCGTTTTCGTGATAGGTTGCAACAAGGTCGGTGAAAAGGGATAGGTTGACGGACATTTCCGTGGGGTATGTGCGGCTGCGGAAAATTGTGATGCGGAAAAGAACAAGGAGGTAGACGGCAAGAAGAGTTATAAGCCATATTCGGCTTTTTGAGTTTATTTTTTTCATTTCCCCTCACTAAATATTATTATGAATCATAAACATAGTCATAGTTTCGTCATCATAATAATACAAATCATAATCATAATACACGTGTTCGTCTCCGTCTTTTTCCCGTTTGTTGATTAAATACCAGTAGTCAGACGTGTCGATACACTCGGAATCAAATTTACATTCGTTTTCAAAATCCGTATGTTTCAGCCAAGCCTTAAAATCGTCAAGATATCCATTTATTACATCAACATAATCGTCTTCAACTTTTTCAAAAAACAGACTTTTTTCAAGACTTTTGTTCATTTTTTTGCTGTTTGTATAATGATATTCCCGGTAAATTGTGTAGTCCTGAAAACCGTCGCTGATTTACCCCGTTTTGCTCTGATACCTCGGAAGACTTGACAAAGCGGGATTTTCCAAAAACCTGAAAAGCATTATCCATAAACACAAACATACCAGCACACCCGTGGTTATAAGTACAGGTATTAAAATTTTTCGTTTCATCACCTAATCCTCCACCCACTCCAAAATTTCGGAAGGCTGACAATCAAGTGCCTTACAAATTGCATCGAGGGTTGAAAAACGCACCGCCTTTGCCTTATTGTTCTTGAGAATCGAAAGGTTTGCAGGCGTTATATCAATCTTTTCGGCAAGCTCCATAAGTCCGATTTTACGCTTTGCCATCATTACGTCGAGGTTTACATTTATCGCCATAATCACACCGTCCGGTCGTTTTCTTCTTTATATTCAACGGCTTGTCTGAACAAATCTTTCAGAGTTATACAGAAAAGTGATGCGACAACAAAAACAATAACAACAATCACCGTTCCAAGTGAGAAAACAACAAAGCATTTTACAATATAGCAAAGTGCGATTATCAAACAGCTTAGTGCCATTCTGAAAAATGCTTTTACATTGCTTTGTACAAAGGGATTTCCCGAAAGAAGCGTTTTATACATACCTCTGAGGGTGATAAGAATATATACGCCAATTGCACCCGTCACCATAAGAAGCACCGCTGTAAAGAGCCACTTGTCGTTCAGCTTTTCCCAAAACGGAACCGTTACAACACATATTGCACCTAAAATTATCAGAGTGTCTATAATAATTTTTGAAAGTATGTGAGTTATGTTTTTCTGTTTCATTTCTCTGCCTCCGTTTGTTTTTCAAGCATAGTGTAGCACACGTATTTATGTTTGTCAATATATTTTTATCGTTTTTCGATAAATTGCATCAAAATTCAAAGGAGACCTCTGTTTCTACGGTCTCCATTTTCCGTATGAAATACACCTCTTGCGGATTGAGGTGCATTGGGATTTGACGCGTGCATCCTCAACATACAAAAAGACGAGAACCCTACGCGAAATTGCGTGTCGAGGCTCTCGACTGGCACCCCCGGCGAGAATCGAACTCACGACTAATCCTTAGGAGGGACTTGTAATATCCACTTTACTACGGGGGCATATTGGTCTCATTGATATTATACACAAAAACGGCGATTTGTCAAGTCGAAACGTGGCACAACACACACATTTGTCATCCTGAGCGAAACGAAGTGAAGCCGAAGGATCTGATTTATAGGCACAAAAAAGTACATATCAGTTATAACAAAAAAACAGTCAAAGCAAGACCTGCTCGTCAATTGTAATTATTAAGTTCAAAAGATCAGATCCTTCGACTCTGTTCCGCTTCGCTCAGGATGACAGCACAGGCACCCGAAAATCGAGTGCCTGTTTTTTATTTCAATATCTTCGCTGACATCGGCAAAAGCGCCACATTATCCCTCTCTGCCTTACCGCAAAGAAGCTCAGTGTACTTACCCCTGATTTGGTATGTCTTTTCTTCATCCGAAACATTTACAAGCACTAAAAGTCTTCCTCTCTTGTAAACAACAAGTCCGTCTTTATGGCAGACGAATTCGAGAGGCGAAGAATGAAGCGACTCCTCTTCCCTCTTTATGTGGCAAAGCTTTGTGTAGTGACTGAGAAGCTCTTTATTCTCTCTGCCCCAGGGGAAAGGCTTTCGGCAGAACGGGTCGTGATAGCCCTCAAGTCCTGCCTCGTCGCCATAGTAAATCATAGGCATACCCGGTAGGGTGAACTGCAGGACAGAAGCTGCTTTAAGCCTTCGAATGCCGTCCTCAAGCTGTTCGGGAGTCATCTTCTTTATTGAAAGCTCTGCATTGGTCTTGCCTTCGGGAGACTCACCGCCGAGAATTGTAAGTATTCTTTCTGTATCGTGGCTGCCCACAAGATTCATAAGAACATCCGAACAAAACTGAGGATAACTCGAATATATTTCGGTGACACTGTTGTAGAATTTATCTGCATTCTTATCCTTGATAAGGTCGATAATTGCATACTTTACGGGATAGTTCATAACAGAGTCAAGCTGTTTTCCTCTGAAGTATTTACGTCTTTTGCCGTAGGAAATCTTATCGGCTGCATTTTCCCACACTTCACCGATAACAAGAGCGTCTTTTTTTTCCTGCTTTGCCGCGCTGCTCAGACCTTCAAGAAAGCTTTCCGAAAGCTCATCGGCAACGTCAAGACGCCAGCCGTCGATGCCCTCTTTTATCCACTTTCTGACAACACCCTTTTCGGACAGGAAATAGTCCTGCACCTTTGGGTTATCTCCCATAAGCCTCGGCAGGATTTCTATACCCCACCACGCCTCATATTTATCCGGGAATTCTTCAAACCTATACCAGTCAAAGTATTTACTCTTCTGCGACTGATACGCACCGACATTCTTGTACTTACCGTAGCGGTTGAAGTATTTGCTGTCGTCACCCGTATGGTTGAAAACGCCGTCAAGGACAATTCTCATATTTCGTTTTTTGACCTCTTTAACAAGCTCAGAAAACGCCTTGTCGCCGCCGAACATTTCGTCAACCGTCTCATAGTCGCCCGTGTCATACTTGTGATTTGAAAACGCCTTGAATATGGGACAGAAATAGAGAATATTTACGCCGAGCTCCATCAGGTAATCAAGCTTTTCTATAACACCCCAAAGAGTTCCGCCGAAGAACATATTATTTTCGAGAGGGTCTCCGTTTTTTGCGGCAAACTCGGGGATTCCTTCATACCAGTCATCGTTGATTTTGCAGTCACATCGAGCAGGCACCTTTACTGAGCCCTTATTAAATCTATCGACAAAAATCTGGTACATTACACCCTTCTTTGCCCAATCGGGTGTAGAAAAATTCTTATTATACACAAGAAGTCTGAAGGGCTTTGTACTGTCAAGGTCAGAAAAGCAATAATCGACGTTATTAATGGAATGTGAGTAAAAGGTGCGGCTTCCGGCAAACAGCTTTATCTTCCAGAAGAAAAGTCCGTCGCCGTCGGGACAAAGCTTATTAAAATCCAGCGTTGCCGAATAATAATCGACAGAAAGGCTTGTATTTTCCACACAAAGCTCGGTTTCGCAATAAGAGCCCTCATTGTCGTCGCATAGGCACAAAAGCACCCTTGTAACGCCGAGTCTTCTTGTGATTTCAAGTCCGATTTCAAGCTTTTCATCCCCTGCAAATGCACCTTGACGTAAGGTGCATTTACCTTTTACGGATTTGTTTATCTTTATATAATTTTTAATTTCGTCACTGTCTAAAAGATGAGGCGACATTACTTCTTCTTTTTCTCCGATGTGATTTTTGAAAGATGCCAGATATTCTTTGCATAGTCCTCGATACTTCTGTCAGAGGCAAACTTACCTGCACTTGCAATATTCATAAGCGACATTCTCTGCCACTTTGACTTATCAAGGTAGTCCTTTGCCACCTGATCCTTACAAAGCATATAGGAATCAAAGTCTGCAAGGCACATATAGGGGTCGGAAATACCGCCTCTGCCGACAAGAAGGTAGTCGTAGATATTTGCAAAGCTTTCGCCGTTAAAGCCCAAATTGAAGGCATCAACAACCCTCTTTAGTCTTGCATTATGATGATAGTAGCTTGAAGCATTGTAGCCCTTGAGCCAGAGGTCATCAACCTCGTTTGTTGTAAGACCGAAGATGTAGATATTATCCTTACCCACCTCTTCGAGCATTTCGACGTTGGCACCGTCAAGAGTACCTACCGTAAGCGCACCGTTTATCATAAACTTCATATTACCCGTACCCGATGCTTCCTTACCCGCAAGGCTTATCTGCTCGCTGATATCAGCCGCAGGCATAAGGCTTTCAGCGAGGCTTACGCAGTAGTTTTCAAGGAACACAACCTGTAATTTTTCGGCAATTTTCGGGTTTTTGTTGATATCAGCGGAAATGGCACAGATAAGCTTTATAATCTGCTTTGCCATATCGTAACCGGGAGCCGCCTTTGCACCGAAGATAAAGGTCTGAGGTGTAACATCAAGATCGGGGTTTTCTTTAAGTGCGAGGTATCTGTCAACAATTCTCATAGCATTGAGAAGCTGTCTCTTATATTCGTGAAGACGCTTTGCCTGCACGTCAAACACGGAGTCGGGGTTGATTTTAACGCCTGTCTTTCTGAATACAAGGTCAGAGAATGCAACCTTGTTGGAATGTTTAATCTGTGCGAGCTGTTCTTTTACAGTCTTGTCATCAGCAAATTTTTCAAACTTACGAAGCTCACTCGGCTTTGTTCTGTAGCCTTCGCCGATTGTTTCATCAAGGAGTGCCGCAAGAGAAGGATTGGAGTAGCAGAGCCATCTTCTGTGGGCAATACCATTGGTGACGTTAGTGAACTTTTCGGGATAAATCTTATAAAGATCCTTGAAGCAGGAGTTCTTTAAGATTTCGGAGTGAAGCGCAGAAACGCCGTTTACTGTGTGGGATGCGATAACAGAAAGATTTGCCATTCTTATCTGGTTATATGCCATAATGGACATAGCACTTATCTTATCGAAGTTACCCACCTTATCCCAGGCTTCGATACAGAAGCGTCTGTTGATTTCACAAAGGATATTATAGATTCTGGGAAGCTTCAGGCGGAACAAATCTTCATTCCAGGTTTCAAGAGCTTCGGGCATAACGGTGTGGTTTGTATAGGAAACAATCTTTGTAACCAAATCCCACGACTTTTCCCAGGAGAAGCAATAGTCATCAAGGAAAATTCTCATAAGCTCGGGAATACAAAGAGCAGGATGAGTATCGTTGATGTGAATTGCAACCTTTTCGGGAAGGTTTTCGAGAGTTCCGTATACCGCCATATGGTCGCGGATAATACTCTGACAGGATGCAGAGGTAAGGAAATACTGCTGGGTAAGTCTCAGCATCTTACCTTCAAGGTGGTTATCCGAGGGATAGAGCACCTTACAGATAGCCTCGGCGTTGGTATTCTTTTCCATCGCCTTCATATACTGCCCCTGAGTGAACGCCTTCATATCAAAGCTTGTTATATCTCTTGCCTTCCAGAGTCTGAGAAGGGATACTGCTTCGGAATCTGCACCCGAAATCATCATATCGTATGCACAAGCCTCAACCTCTTCTGCATCCTCATAAAGGATTTCGCATCTGCCGTCCTTCCATTCTTCCTTAATTCTGCCGTCAAAGCGCACCTTAAAGGTTCTGTCGGTTCTCGGAACAAGCCATACTTCGCCGCCGGGAAGCCATACATCGGGAAGCTCTACCTGAAGACCGTCAACCAATTTCTGCCTGAAAAGACCGTATTCGTAGAGAATTGAAAAGCCTGTTGCAGGATAATCAAGGGAAGAAAGCGAGTCCATAAAGCAGGCGGCAAGTCTTCCGAGACCTCCGTTACCGAGACCTGCATCGGGCTCCTCCTCATAAAGGTCGGAAAGATTAAAGCCGAGCTCGGAAAGTACGTCGGCGTACTGCTTTTCAATACCCAAATTACAAAGATTTGTCTTAAAGGAACGGCCGAGAAGGAATTCCATACACATATAGTATACTCTTTTGCCGCCCTTTTCGTTGACGAGCTTCTTATAGTCGTTTCTCTTTTCGGAGAGAATATCCTTTACGGTAATTGCACAAGCCTTGTACATCTGCTCACGTGTTGCCTCCTTGGGAGAAACACCGAAATGACGTGAAAGCTTAGTTACAATATTCTGTTTTACAGTTGTTTTTGTAAGCTGCATTGTATATTCAACCTTTCAGTTTATTGACAAATTGATAAAGAAATTTTATCCCCATAAAAAAAACTTAAAAGGGGTGAATAATATCACCCCGAAGAATAAAATTATCTAAGTATAATTTTAGCACAGATTTTCGTACATTTCAATATACTTTTTAGCTGAAATATTCCAGCTGAAATCTATGTTCATTATCTTTTTTGTCAAACGTGTCCACTTTTCGCCGTCGGCATAGAGGGAAAGTGCCGCTTCTATGCGGTCCTTGAGCTCGGCTTCAGAGTAATTTGCAAAGGTAAAGCCGTTGCCGTAAATCTCGCCGTCAAGCTCATAGTAGCCCTTGATAGAGTCGTAAAGACCGCCCGTTTCTCTTGTTACGGGAACGGTACCGTAGCGGGATGCAATCATCTGTGCAAGTCCGCAGGGCTCACTCTTGGAGGGCATAACAAATATATCCGCACCTGCGTAAATTCTCTTTGACAGGTCTCTGTCGTAGGTAATAAGAGCCTTTACCTTATCGGGATACTTTGCATCAAGATATTTAAAGTAGTTTTCGTATCTTTCTTCGCCCTTGCCGAGGATTACAAGCTGAACATCATTATTTGCCACAACGCTCTCCATTATGCGTTCAACAAGGTCAAGTCCCTTATGTCCTGCCAGACGTGTGATAATGGCAATAAGCGGAACATTCTTCTTTTCGGGAAGTCCGCATTCCTTCTGAAGCGCCTTTTTGCACTTGGCTTTTCCGGAAAGGTCATCGGCAGTAAAGGTCGCTTTGATTGCCTTATCGGCTTCGGGATTATAGTAATCGTAGTCGATACCGTTAAGAATTCCCGAAAGCTTATAGTTATTCTCTCTGAGAATATAGTGAAGACCCTCGGAATACTCAGGGTACTTTATTTCCTTGGAATATGTGGGGCTTACGGTTGTAACCCTGTCGGCGCAGACAATAGCACCCTTCATAAGGTTGATACAGCCGTCGTAGCTCATAATGGATGCGTACTTATAGTCTATGCCGAAAATATCCCAAAGTATACCCATATCGTATTTACCCTGATAAGCA
>CAZTNR010000012.1:0-35695 GCA_964614955.1 uncultured Oscillospiraceae bacterium
CTATTTTATCACAGGAGGTCTTTTTTCTCAACGGCAAAAGCCTTTATGGAACCACTAGCACTGCTGGTGGTTTTCATTATACAAAAATGCCTTGAAAGATATCACTTTCAAGGCAATGTTCTTCATTCTATTTGGTACTATGCGGTATAGTTGTGTTTCGCAAGATTTCCGTTTTCTCTCGGATACTTTTATAAACAATTTGATATGTAGCAGCAGTCTTTTTCGCATCTGCAATTCGTGTATTTCTCTACGCCATTTTTACGCCATTTTCGCATTGATTTATATATCAGAAAACCCCATTTAGCTCAAATTGCCTTACAGCTTGGTCTAATGAATCGGTAGTCACATGAACATACCTGTCCATTGTTGTTTTTATACTGGCGTGTCCCAGCAGCTTTTGCAGTACCTTTGGCTGCATCCCGCTTTCGATAGCACGAGTGGCGTATGTGTGGCGTAAAGCGTGCATACAAAAACGTGTAATCCCTGCTTCGTCGCAGAGCTTGTAAAGGTGGGTGTCATAAGAACTGTTTTTGGCAGGCTCACCGGTGCGATAGTTGATAAAAACAAGGTCACGCAAAACGAGTGTCGAGGTTACGCCCGTTCTTCTATCAACATACTCTAATGTTTCATCGAGCAGAGGTGATTCCTTTCTCCCTTTTCGATTATCCCAAATGTCTTTGAGAATACCATATGCCTTGTCTGTTAGAGGAATGGTGGATAGCTTTGCTGTGTCTTGGGTGGTTCTGCACACCAAAACTGCTGTGCGTGTCGGTACTCCAATGTTTTATTCACTGTAAGCGTCCTGTTCTCAAAATCAATAGCATCCCATGTTAGACCAATCATTTCACCTGTTCGTAGTCCTGTTTCGAGGATGAGGGCGTATTGATTGTAGTTGTGAGAACGCCTCGCAGTTTCAAGAAAAGTACGCTGTTCTTCACGGGTGAGAAACTTAATATCATCTGTTGCACGAACGGGTTTTGTAAAGCGAACACCGTCCATAGGGTGCTTTGCGATGAGGTCATTCATTTTTGCAGCCTTGAACATTGTTCCCATAGTAATGAATGTTTGGCGAATGGTAGAGCCTGCATAGTCGGCATCCATCTGAATGAACACCTTTTTGCAATGCATCGGCTTTACGCTCAACGACCTGACGGGTCTTAACTGCACCTACAAGCTTTTCTACAACGGCGAGCTTGGCGGCGGCAGAGACACAAGAACAACGGCAACTATCATAAAAGACCTTTATAAGACAATCCAGGAGGGTGCGGGAGACGCCGAGGTTATCGGCTGTAACACCCTGAGCCACCTGACTGCAGGCATACACTCAATTTACAGGGCAGTCGGAGATGGCAGCGGACGATACTGGCAATTACATCTTGACAATTGCATAAACTGTATGATGAGGCTTCCGCAGAACAGCAACTTCTATATGGTAGACCCCGACTGTGCAACCTTTATCGAAAGGGTAAATGCCGACATCAACCTTGATTTTCTTGAAATGTGTGCACTTACGGGCGTTACCACTCTTGCATCAGTAAAACCGGGCATCTTAAATGAAAAGCAGATGGCAAGAATCAACGAAATCTACCGTCTTGCAGACTCAAACAACGACTTTTACGGCATAGCAGACTTTGACAGAGTATCTATGCCCGAAAAATTTGTTTCACCCGACGGCAAAACAGAAAAGGTATTTGACTGGATGAAGGAATATGAGGGTGCAAGATATGTAATGAGCTGGGAAAACTGACGAAGCTTAAACACGGTGTCGAGAGGCACCGTGTTATTTTTTGAATGTTTGTGCGTTTTTCCCTTGACACAACTACACATATGGGTTATAAATTAAGTAACCAGAAATCAGCACCGCATATGGGAGGACTTATGTACACAAAGGAACAAATCAAAAAATATTTTGAAAGAATAAAATATACAGGCACCGAGGAAAAGACACTCCAAAACCTGTCGGCACTCCAGAAGGGACATCTTTTCAACATTCCCTACGAGACAATAGACCAGATGAACGGCGTGCCGTTGTCCCTTGACCCCGATGACTTGTATAACAAAATAATACTCGGAAACCGCGGCGGATACTGCTTTGAAATACAGGGGCTTCTCTACTATCTTCTCAGCAGTCTCGGATATGACGTTGTGCAGTACGCAGGGCGTTTTATGAATGAGCCGGGTGTTATTCAGATGCGCCGTCACAGAATTCTGATTGTAACTCTTGACGGCAAGAGATATCTTTGCGACGTGGGTATGCGTGCCGAAACAAGCCGTGTTCCCTTAGAGCTTACGGATGGTCTTGTTCAAACGGACGGCGTGGGACTTTACCGATTTGAAAGTGATGACTTTTACGGTCACGTGCTGTATCAGAAGCTTTCTGACAAGGAATGGAAACCCCTTTACGCCTTTACGGAAGAGGTACAGATTGACGACGACTTTGTGATGCCCTCCTTCTATTGCGAAAAGCATCCCAATTCGCCCTTTAACAAGATTCTCAAAATCGCCATTTATACCCGGGACTCTAACCTCAACATCGTGGATAACGTATACAAGGTTTATAAAATGGGCAAATGCGTAGAAGAACATATTATTGAATCAAGAGAAGAAGCACGTATGATGCTCAAAGAAAAATTCGGCATTGTTGTGCCCGACGGGTATAAAAATATTCTTTAAGTAAATGCAGGACAAAATTATGAAAAAGCTTGTACCGCTTATAATCCTGATAACAGCCGCGGCGATTATTATATTGTGTATTGTTGCGGTCTCAAAAAATAACGTTGATTTTCGGGATACCGTTACATATAACGGAAAAACATATGTGCTTTTGGAATATAATGCCGATATATTCACCTATAGCTTCAACAGCAACGATTATATGGAAACAGACGAAATACACCCGATTTCAAACGAAAAATGGGATGCCGTATATTTTAACGGTGATATATTTATTGCCGAAGCACAGGTTGAAGATGCCACAGAATATTATGCCGACGATGATAACTACAGCTGGTTTGTTACCGTCGAAAAGGATGACGGCGAAATAACCGAGTCCGTCTCTGTTACAGAAAAAGAGCTGAAATTCCTATACAGTATGGAAAACGCAAAAAGGCAGAAAACAATAGTTTTTGACGATATAAAGCACTTTGCAAGCATTGTCAAAAAAAGTAACGACGGTTTTATATTTGCTCTTACAACCATTGTTCACTGCGACAATTCCTGGTACCGGAAAACGGAAGTAATGACAGAGGACGACAAAGAGTATGTAATACCTCTACCCGAATCGCTCTGTAAAAAGCTTTCCCTCCTTATGTGATTTCATAAAAAAAGTGAGCACCTAAGTGCTCACTTTAATTTTTATTTATTCAGCATCGTAGCCCTTGGGGTTGCCCGACTGCCAACGCCAAGCATCTCTTACCATATCGTCGAGATTCTTTGTTGCGCTCCAGCCGAGAACTTCCTTTGCCTTCTTGGGGTCGGCATAACACGCGGCAACGTCGCCTTCACGTCTGGGTCCGATTACGTAAGGAACCTTGACATTGTTTACCTTTTCAAACGCCTTAACCATATCAAGAACGCTGTAGCCTGTACCTGTACCGAGGTTGATTACGTCGCTGCCCTTGAACTTTTCAGCATACTGAAGAGCCGCAACGTGACCGAGTGCAAGGTCAACTACGTGAATGTAGTCTCTTACGCCCGTACCGTCGTGGGTGTCGTAATCGTCGCCGTGAACAGACAGCTTTTCAAGCTTGCCTACTGCAACCTGTGAAATATAGGGCATAAGGTTGTTGGGAATACCTTGCGGGTCTTCACCGATAAGTCCGCTGTCGTGAGCACCAATGGGGTTGAAGTATCTGAGAAGAACGCAGGTAAATTCAGGGTCTGCAACGCAAACATCCATAAGAATCTGCTCAATCATATACTTTGTCCAGCCGTAGGGGTTTGTACAGCCTGTTTTTCTCATTGTTTCAACCAGCGGTACTGTTTCGGGAATACCGTAAACGGTAGCAGATGAGGAGAATACAAGCTTTGTAACGCCGAATTCCTTCATCACTTCAACAAGAGAAAATGTAGATTCAAGGTTGTTTCTGTAGTATCTTAAAGGAATTCTTACAGATTCACCTACAGCCTTGAGACCTGCAAAGTGAACAACAGCATCAATCTTGTTTTCTTCAAAAACCTTTCTGAGTCCGACCTTGTCGCATACGTCAACCGTGTAAACCACAGGTCTCTTGCCTGTGATTTTTTCAACTCTGTTTATAACCTCGGGCTTAGAGTTATCAAAGTTGTCTGCAATGATAACCTCGTGACCTCTGTTTAAAAGCTCAACCGTTGTATGGCTGCCGATGTATCCGGCACCGCCTGTGAGTAAATACTTCATAGTAAATAGCTCCTTCACATTTTTATTCATCTATATTTTAACGCAAATGCTGTTCGGTGTCAACACAAAATAAGGCGCATTTTTGCAAAATTTTCATATGTTCTCTTACCGTGTGAATAATTTGGCAGAATTTGTGTAGAATATTTACAGAAATACTGCGTTCTGGAGGTAAAACGGTGATAAAAGGCTGTAACAAAAGGGTGATTGTGATGAAGGAAACGGGAAATGCTATGATTGAAGAAGCGTTTTTTATATTGAAAGCAGAGCCGTCGGGTATGGGTGTTACCGAGGGAGATATAATAAAACAGGCAAACCGCATACTTGAAAAAAGCATAGGGGACGAAAAGCTTTTCAGCCTTTCAAGACCTTCACAAAAAAGCGGCGGATTTTCCTGCTTTTTTTCGGGCGCCGTTGTCGGTGCTTTAATTACGGCAGGATTGTTTCTTATCATATGACAAAAGCGGCGTCAGATGACGCCGCTTTGCTATAATTGCTTAGTCCTCATACAAAGGATACTTGTCGCAGAGCTTAGAAACCTCTTCTCTTATGTAGTCAGCCTTTGTTTCGTATTCCGTTGCAACGAGCTTGAAGAGCTTTGCAATAACGCTGAAGTCGTCTTCAACAAAGCCTCTGGAGGTTGCCGCCGCAGTACCGACTCTTACGCCGCTTGTAACAAAGGGCTTTTCGGGGTCGTTGGGAATAGCGTTCTTGTTGACTGTGATATATACAGAGTCGAGTCTGTGTTCAAACTCCTTACCTGTAATGCCGAAGGGACGAAGGTCAACAAGTCCCAGGTGATTGTCTGTACCGCCGGAAACGAGCTTGAAGCCTTCTTCAAGAAGACATTCTGCGAACACCTTCATATTTGAAACAAGCTGCTTCTGATACGCTTTGAATTCAGGCTTCAATGCTTCACCGAAGCAAACTGCCTTGGATGCGATAACGTGCATAAGAGGACCACCCTGTGTGCCGGGGAATATTGCCTTGTCTATTGCCTTTGCGTGTTCCTCCTTGCAAAGGATAAGTCCGCCTCTGGGACCACGGAGAGTCTTATGGGTTGTGGTTGTAACAACATCAGCGAAAGGAACGGGATTGGGGTGGAGACCTGCAGCTACAAGACCTGCAATATGAGCCATATCAACCATAAAGATTGCACCGACCTTCTTTGCGATTTCGGAGCATCTTTCAAAGTCGATAACTCTGGGATATGCAGAAGCACCTGCAATAATCATCTTGGGCTTGCATTCAAGGGCAATTCTTTCCATTTCCTCGTAGTCGATAAAACCGTCGTCGTTAACGCCATAGGGAACTACGTTGAAGTACATACCCGAAACATTAACGGGGCTTCCGTGGGAAAGGTGACCGCCGTGGGCAAGATTCATACCCATAACCGTATCGCCGGGCTTAAGAAATGCTGTGAATACCGCAAAGTTTGCAGAAGCACCGGAATGGGGCTGTACATTTGCGTGGTCAGCACCGAAAAGCTCGCAGGCTCTCTTTCTTGCAATTTCTTCAGCAACGTCAACGCATTCGCATCCGCCGTAGTATCTCTTTCCGGGATAGCCTTCGGCGTATTTATTTGTAAGTACGCTTCCCATAGCACTCATTACCGCTTCGGAAACGATGTTTTCACTGGCAATAAGCTCAATATTTCTTCTCTGTCTTGACAGCTCAAGACCTATTGCATCTGCAACCTCAGGGTCAAACTGTCTTAAAAATTCAAGATTTTCCTTAACCATTTTCTTTCGTCCTTTCGTGGGGTATATGTTAGTTTTATAAAAATCTGTACTTTACCTTTATGGCTTTTCCGTCGGGGTAGTCTTTTACAAAGGCGTTTCCTACAAACCTGCCGTCAAAGGTGTAAACTCTGCATTCGCCGCCCGACTTATCAAAGACGTCGTCGGAAAGCCTTAGCTTTTTGAGATATATCTCACAGCCCGAAAGACACAGCTTTGTGTAGAATTCGGGAAGTCTTACCTTTGGCAGAGCCTTGAACAACGGCTCAACAGGCTGCAGCATTTTTTCTATCTCGTCCTGCTTTCCTGCCTGCCACAACGCTTCAAGCTCGTCTATTCTGATGCTCGTCTCTTTTGAGTAGTCACCGCACTGTACCCTCTCGAGAGAATACATCGTGCCCACTGTGCCGAGAGCCTTTGCAATATCCTCGCAAAGAGTTCTGATATAAGTACCCTTTGAACAGGCAACCTCGATTACAAAATCTGTTTCATTTACCCTCTCGATAAGTGTGTTTTCGTAGATTTCAATTTCTCTTGCCTGTCTTTCGACCTCAATTCCTTTGCGGGCAAGGTCGTAAAGTCTCTGCCCGTCAACCTGAATTGCGCTGTACATAGGCGGCACCTGCATAATTTTGCCCGTGAACTGCTTCAGCACATCGCAAAACCGGTCATCGGTTACGGTTACATCCCTTGCTTCAAGGACATTTCCCGTAACATCGCCCGTGTCGGTGGCAATTCCCAATCTGAGTCCTGCCACGTATCTCTTGTCGTGGTCGGAAAGCCTTTCCTGCATAACCGCAGCTTTACCCACAAGAATCGGCAAAACACCCGTCGCCATAGGGTCAAGCGTTCCTGCGTGTCCGACTCTTTTTTCTCCGCAGAATTTTCTCACCCTCGATACCACCGAAAAGGAGGTCATTCCGCTTTCTTTATAAATGTTGAGTATTCCGTTCATAGTCTTAGGAATCCTGAAGATGCTTTAATTCTTCGGAATCTTCGTCGTCATCGCTCTTGTCCTTATTAAAGCCGATTACCATAACCTCTTCTCTCGGGAAAGGCTTTGCAGGTGCTTCGGGACTGAGGTCAAGCTGAACATTTACTATGCCTTTAAGTGCATTTCTCTCAACGACGTGACCTCTGCCTTCTGCCGTTTCAACAATGCTTCCAACCTTGGGTGTTCTTGCGTTTTCTTCCTCATATACCTTGTCTTCGTATCTCAGACAGCACATAAGCTTACCGCAGGCACCCGATATCTTTGCCGCATTTAGCGAAAGACTCTGATCCTTTGCCATCTTGATTGAAACCTGTGCAAAGTCGCCGAGGAAGGTGTTACAGCAGGTTGCTCTGCCGCATATGCCAAGACCGCCAAGCATCTTTGCTTCGTCTCTTACACCAATCTGTCTCAGTTCAATTCTTGTTCTGAATACGCCCGCAAGCTCCTTGACAAGCTCTCTGAAGTCAATTCTTGTTTCTGCCGTAAAGTAGAAAAGAAGACGTGAGTTGTCAAAGGTATATTCAACGTATATAAGGTTCATTGCAAGACCCAGCTTTTCAACCTTTTCCAGAAATACCTTTTCGGCATCCTGTTCAAGAGCCCTGTTTGCCTCGTGCTTCTGGGTATCTATCTGTGTTGCAAGTCTTTCGATCTTCTTTAGGGGTGCAGTCAGACTTTCAACGGGTATCATTCTGTTGGATATTGCCGTAAAGCCGTATTCACTGCCCCTTGCCGTTTCGACAATTACGGGTGCACCGAAAGGAACCTTCAGACCTGCAGGGTCAAAGTAGTAAATCTTGCCCGCCTCCCTGAAGCGCACACCTACTATTTCCTGGTTTTCGGCTTCTTCGGCTTTCTTTTCGTTATCGTATGGGATTTTTATACCCTTCTGACGCAATTCCTGCTCTGCAATCTGCTCTGCAAGAGGCTTTGCGTTCTTGTACTTTTCCTCGAGTGAAAGCTCGGGAGTAAACGACAAAGAGGACCTTACATTCTCCTGCTTTTTTACTTCGATGTCCATATCACGTGACAGCGAAGAGAAAAGCGCAGGCTTTGCTTTATTGCTGTCATTCCTTTTGCCGCCGGCATTAAAGGACTTCTCCTGCTGCTCCGGACGGTTATCATTATAATTGTTGCGGTTGTTTCTGTTCTTTTTATCGTTTCTTCTGTTACGGTCGCGTCTGTCTCGGTTTTTGTCGCCGAACTGATTCTTTTCACCGACGCTCTGCTTTTCGGCAACTTCGCTTATTACCCTGTTTGGGATTTGCTTTTTATTGTTATCCTTGTGGCGGTTGCCGTTTCTGCCTGCGTTTCTGTTATCATTTTTGTTATCACCGCGGTTGTCGTTCTGAGGTCTGTTTTCCTGTCTGTCCTCATTCTTTACGGGCTTTCCGCCAGGCTTCTTTTTGTTGTTGCGGTTTCTGTCAAGCTTTCCGCCGTCGTTCTTTTTGTTGTTATCGTTTTTCTCGGGCTCGGCATTCTTGGGCTTTGCAAGATTTATGGAGCTTGCGCCCTCCGACCCCTGATTCTTCTTTCCGGGAAGTGAGATAAGGAAGCCCTTTTTTGTTGTAATATCGCTTTCCTTACCCTTGTTTCCTCCATTATTGTTATTCATAAATAAATATATCCTTTCAAATTTCGCCGTTTTTACGGCAACTGCTACCTTGTAATCCGGGCAAGATAGCTGAGAACTGCATTGACGTTTGCATAACCTTCGGCAAGAAGGAAGCATTCTTCAAACAAATCATACAGAGTGTGCGCCCTTTTCATAGACGTTTTTGCATTTGCTTCGGACAGTCTTGTTCCCGAAAGTATGCCCTCTGTCATTCTGCCGCTTGCTTTTACAAGGGCAATCTGCTTTACGCAAAGCATAAACACCTGCAGGCACAGCATAAGCTCCTCCCTTTTTTTGGGAAGTGTCAGAAGGACAGATGTGTCCTTGCCCGACAAAAACAAATGCGCCTTGCCCGTATATTCCTCTATACGTACCTCATCGAGATTTTTTATATCAGCCTTTTCATATGCCTCAACAAAGTATGAAAGTGCCTTTACCTGTGAATCGTCAAGCTTCGGCTTTATTTTTCTGATTTCGGCATATATGCTGTCAATATCCCTGACATCACCCGAAACGGTACATACACGTGAGCGCACTGTGGGAAGAATTGCACCGACAGAGGATGCCGTAAGTATAAACTTTACAGACCTTGGCGGTTCTTCCATAACCTTTAAAAGTGCATTCTGGCTCTGCACGTTGTATTCGTCGGCGTCCTCAAGTATAAAGACCTTGAAGTCCGCCTCGTTGGTGGCAAGATAAGCCTCGCCCACAATATCCCTGACATCGTCAACCTTTGTTTTTTCGCTGCCCGAAATCACAATACAGTCGGGATGTGTTCCTGCATCCATCTTTATGCAGCAATCACATCTGCCGCAGGGAAATCCGTTTTCATCCTTGCTTCTGCAAAGCACGGTTTTCGCCATAAGTCTTGATGTCACACGTCTTGATTCTGTGTCCCCCGACACAAAGAGGTATGCGTGAAGGTTTGGGTTTTTCATAAAAACCGAGGGAAGTGTGCCCGTCATACTCTTGTAAAGCTTTCTACGTTAAGAACAAATATTGTTCCGCCGCCCACAAGAACCTCTGCAACATTTGCAGACGTACCCGCAATATGTCCTACGGGTGCATCAAAGGTAGGAACAGGCTGGGTTCTCTTTCTGCTGTACGCCTTGATAATGTCGATAACCTCGTCAACCTTTTCATCCTCAACTCCCGAAATAAAGGTCATATTGCCCGCCGAGAGAAAACCGCCCGTGGATGCGATTTTTGTGGTGTAAACGCCCTTTTTATTGAGCTGTGCGGTAATCATCGGACCGTCATCGTTGTTTACGATAGCCATAATAAGCTTCATTGCTTTTTCTCCTTTCTTTATTATTTCATTCCAAACAGCATCGATGAAGAGCTGTAAATATGACATATTGCCGCCGCCAGAGCATCCGCCGTATCGTCGGGCTTTGGCTCTGAGTCGAGCTTAAGAAGGGTTTTTACCATATACATAATCTGCTTCTTTTCAGCTCTTCCGTATCCCGTAAGCGCCTGCTTTATCTGAAGCGGAGTGTATTCGTATATGGGTACGCCATTTTTTGTAAGGGCAAGAAGTATTACCCCTCTTGCCTGAGCAACATTTATTGCGGTTTTTTCGTTGGTGTTGAAATAGAGCCTTTCAACCGCCGCAGCTCCGGGCCTGAAGGTTTTGCACAGCTCATTCACATTATCGTAAATTTCAAGAAGTCTGTCCTCGACCTTTTTTCCTGCCTCCGTAAGTACCGCACCGTACTCAAGCGCCCTGAAGTCATTGCCGATTCTGCTTTCGACAACTCCGAAGCCTACCGTTGCAAGTCCCGGGTCAATTCCAAGCGTTATCATCGACAATTCCTCCCCTATTTTATAGTTAAGTAGAGTATACCACACTTTTTTGTAAAAGTCAATCGAAACAAGACGTGACAGGTGCCAAATTTTAATTAAAAACCTCTTATATATTCCAGTTAGCGATTGGTAAGCAAAACTCATAGTCAACTTGCACAAAACCAAATAATACTTCAAAAACACTTGCTTATTCTTAGGCGGGTGTTTTTTCTGTTATAATGACTTTGACAATTGAGTTTGTCAAAATCTAATACAGAAATGAGGATGGATATGAGATTTATTACATCAAAAACGCTCGACGATTATGAGCAATGCTTAATCAACGAAGAAAAGTCAAGAGCAACAGTTCAAAAATACACTCACGACGTTATTGAGTTTAAAATGTGGCTCAATGGTCAAGAAGTGACAAAAAATAAGGCGTTGGAATACAAAGCATATATTACGGTGAAATATGCCGTTGCAAGCGTCAACTCTATTATTTCATCACTAAACAGTTTCTTTTCATTTGTGGATTGGAATGATTTAAAAATCAAAACAATTAAAACGCAAAGGTCAATATTTTCAAATGACGAAAAGGAATTAACAAAGGCTGAATATTCTCGCTTATTGTCTGCGGCACAAAGTGAAAAGAATCAAAGATTATATTTACTTATGCAATGTATATGTGCTACCGGCATTCGCGTTTCCGAGGTGAAATATATTACAGTTGAATCATTAAGTTTTGGGAGAGCTGAGATTGATAACAAAGGAAAACGTCGTATTGTTTTCATTCCGACAAAATTGTGCAAGGCCTTGAAATCCTATGCGAAAAGCAGAAAAATAAAAAGCGGTGCTGTTTTTGTAAGTAAAAACGGCAGACCGCTTGATAGATCAAATATATGGGCAAGTATGAAAAAATTGTGTGACACTGCAAAGGTGTCATCTAAAAAAGTGTTCCCGCACAACTTAAGGCATCTATTCGCAAGAACCTACTATTCTTTGCAAAAGGACATCGTTCGCCTTGCTGACATTCTCGGGCATTTAAGCATAAACACGACACGCATTTACACGCAGGAAAGCGGAGAAATACATAGACAGCAGATACAAAAGCTGGGGCTCTTGAGGTGTTAACCACTTAATTTGCATTATGTGGTATTAACAACATAAATTCTTTCCTTAATACTAACATAGATGTAAATAATTGTCAATCAACAATGTCGATAATTTACATTTTATGTCAAATTAACAAAAAAATTGCATAGAAACAAGACCAATGAAAATAAAAATCTCATTGGTCTGTTTTGCATGTTTATTATTCACTTTTTATATACACCTTCTTTCATAATTGATTTGTAAGTGGTTGATTTGTTTTGCTATCAAACCACATAATGCAAATTATGTAGTTGTATTCGACAAAGAATTCTTTTAACAACAACACAAAGGAGAATATGTAATGAAATGTGAGCATTGCGGAAAGCCCATTAGTTTCTTATTGAACTATTGTGAGCACTGCGGAAAACCTGTTAAATCTGCCGGAACGCGGATTAGCAACACCACCAAAACCATCTTCACCAAAACAGTTGATTTGTGCAAAAAGAAAAAGTGGATTTTGCCGGCCGTGTTAGGTGTAGTTATTGTTCTTATTGCTGTTTCAGTGATAACAAATCACGAAAAGACCTTAGATTTCACGGACTATGTTTCCTTTGAAGTTTCAGGATACGACGGCTACGGAACACTTGAAATTGAAATCAATTACGACGAGTTAGCCGAAGACATTCTTGGCAAGATGCCTAACAGCGAGTCCAAGAAAGAATACGAAAAATACACCAAATACATAAATGATAAAGATACGCTCAAGTATTTAGTCTCTGCTCGTGTTGATAAGGCGCAGGAACTCAAAAACGGAGACTTCTTCCTTGTAACCGTAAATGTCGAAGATAGCGATATTTTTGCAAAACACAAAATTGCCATCAAAGAAGATAACTATACCAAAACCTTTGAAATCGGAGCAAATACCGAGAAGCTTACCGACATTACTGAAATAAACTTTTTCGAAGCTATGCCAATAGAATTTTCGGGCGTAAACGGACATGGTAATGCCAATATTTCTAACGAAGAATTCACTGTTGATGTTAAACCTGCCGAAGGCGATGTTTATACATTGAACTTTGCTTATTATAACTCTGGATGGAGTGGTGCATATTTCACCGTTGGCTCCTCATCTAATGAAAACTACGAAGAACGCATCTACGTTAGCCTTGAAAACGATTCCAACTTGTCAAACGGAGACACTGTAAAAGTATCTCTTGAATATTCCGAAGAAACACTTGCAGAAGCGTTTGGAGTAAAACTCGTTGAAAACGAAAAAGAGATTGCAGCTTCAAACTTTACCGAAATAACAGAAGTAAATCTTTTTGACCATTTCTCAGTAGAGTTTACTGGAGAAAACGAATACGGCAAAGCAACTGTTTCGAGCGAAGAATTCACAATAGATATTACACCTACTAACGGCGAAAAATACACCCTTACTTTGCAGTATAACGGCTCAAGCTGGGGTACTCCCTATTTTAAGGTGTATTCCTCATTGAACACAGACGACTATGAAACTGTTTATATGAGCTTTGATAGCAGCCGTTATCTTTCTAACGGTGATGTCGTAAAGGCAACGATAGAGTCGGATGAAAAAGACCTTGCTGAGTTGCTTGGTATCAAAATTTCCGTAACCGAGAAAGAATATACGGTTTCCGGACTCACCACACAGGAATAACAAAACAAAGGAGAATTGATATGAGTTACTGTAAATATTGTGGCAAAGAACTCGTCACAGGAGAAGAACACAAATGCGACAAAAGGCCAACATTTATACGCTTTATGTCTTGGCTTTTTGATAGAAGTGGCGTTGAAAACCCTTTTCGTAACAAAAACGAAATTTATGAAAGAGGACAAAAGGTTACTCCCGACAACATTGCCCTTGATGATGGGGAAATCCCTGTAAAGCAGTATAATGTCGGCATCCTTCGTTCCAGAATGCGTTTTCAGCGTTCAGAAGGACGTTTGCAGATTACCAACAAAAGAGTTCTTTTCAGAGCAACGGGATATTCCCCTGCAGGAAAAACAACTTATCAGCACGCCTTCTCCCTCGACAAGATCGATGGTATAGAAATACATAAAGATCGTAGATTTCGTGTTCCCGATTTTTTGTTTGCCCTGTTGTGGGATTTACAATCATACGGACTTTGCGGACTTTGGGCTGTAATCATAAGTAGCGGTTTTGGGTTTGATAATGCATTTGGTCGAATCTTTGCTTCTGTTTTGGCTGCTCTTTTGGGTATTGGTGCAATAATTCACTTTTTCAGAAAACCTAAGAAGTTTTTCTCAAAGCTTCTCTTTGCCGGTATTGCTCGAGGTGGGATTTTAGCTCTGTTTTCTGTTATAGCAAATGGCATGCTGAAAAAGATTTTGGCTACGCCTTCGCTGATATTGTGGGGAATAATTTGGCTGGTTTTATCAATCCTTTATTATGTAAGTATGTTCCTCTTTGTTGTAAAACCCAATCTTATGATTGAAATTAAGACGAGCTCCGGCAGCCCCGGAATACAGATTAAGCACAAGGAAATCTCTTTCATTTGGCACAAAGCTGAAGAATTCTCAGGCTTTACCGAAATTCTTCCCTGGGAAGATACCGATCTTGCAATCGAAGAAGTTGCAACAATTATTGACGATATAAAGACCCTCGGCGACTTTGGTGTTGAGAAGTGGAAACAAAACTAATTGATGGAGATTTGAAACAATGAGTGAAGCAAAAATTTTACACTGTAGCGGATGCGGTGAGGCATTAGATGTCGGCATCAATCAATCTTTCGTATTCTGCAAGTACTGCGGAGCAAAAAACATTATCGACTCACAACAAATGAAGTCCAGTGTTAGTTTCGGAAACATAAATATTTCTGCAAACGTAGGAACAGACAACCTTATTCAGACCGCGGAATATGCAATTTCTGTTGGCGATTTACAAAAGGCAAGCGAACTGCTTATGTCTGCTGTTATGAGCGGTAATTCTGACTACAGAGTTTATATCTACAAGGCTCAGATAGATTTGCAAATGGACGATAACAAATCCCTTTTTGAGTCACTTGAAAAACTTGAGCAAATAGAAAAGACAAATGGTAGTGATGAAATAAGTGTAGCCATCAAAAAACTTATGGCTTACCGTGGCACAAACGGTGTTATTTCCCTTCACAATGCAGCGTTCCACGAAAGACTTGATTTGGTAAAGTTTTGCGTAGAACATGGTGCTGATGTTAACTGCCATGCGGGTATGAACAACGTAACACCCTTAACTATATTATACGTTCCTATCGACCCGACAACACAAAGCAAACTCGACGGAACACCCTTTGTAAGAAATAAAGAGGCTGTTAAGCAAATCCGCGAATACTTAATAGCAAACGGTGCAATAGATTCAAAATCTACATTCAGAAACCTTAACAAAAGTGCCGGTGTGAAAAAGGTTAATAAGGTTGTTTACTGCATTCTTGCTTTACTCTTAGGCGGCTACGGCATACATAAATTCTATGCGGGAAAAATTGGTCTCGGAATTCTCTATCTGGTATTCTGTTGGACATACATACCCGGAATAATAGCATTCATAGAATTCATCATTGCAATAACTAAAAAATCTGATGCAATGGGATACATAACAATTTAACCAAAGGAGACGGAAAAATGGCACTGTTTAATAAAAATCCTAATGAAACCGCTTTTGTCGGTGGAAAGAAACATTGGGCTGATGTAATTAAAAACACCGGCTCTGGAGATCTTCTTATCTGGCGTCAGCCTGAAGAAGACTTCAACACAAATTCTACTCTTATCGTAATGCCCGGTGAAGAAGCGATTTTCATTAAGGGTGGCACAATCGTACAGACCTTTGAAAACGGTACATATAACCTTAGTACAGAGAACTATCCTTTTATAAGCCGTCTCAGAAACGCTTTTACAGGCGGTATCAGCACATTTAACTGTGTTGTATATTTCGTTCGCAAGTCTGACAGCGAAGAAATTCGCTGGGGCACAAGAACTCCCATTCAGGTAAGAGATAAGGTTTGGGGCATCAGAACAGACGCAAGAGTTCGCGGTGCTTATAAAGTAAGAATAACCAACCCCGCGATCTTCCTTGAAAAACTCGTAGGAAACAACATTCAGTATCAGCAGCAGATTGATTTGAACAAGTATTTTTCTGAAGAGTTTCAGGGTGTAATTAAATCTGCGATATCCAAATTCCTTAATAGCCTCGAACAGGAGCTCATCGGTCTTGACGCATACATAGACGAACTTGCTGATAAGGTTGAGCCTTTCATTGACGAAGCACTTTCGGAATATGGCTTGAAGTGCGTTAAGTTCTCGCTTGCCGGTCTTGATATCGACACTACTAAATACGATGAACTTGACGAATCTCAGATGGAACTCATCGCAAGAAAGAGAAAGTTCCAGGGCGACAAGGCAGGTCTCGAAATTCTCGGCGACGATTGGGCAAGAGTTCAGGGTACAGAAATTCTCAAGGATATGGCAAACAATGAAGGCGGTGGCGGTATTGCTGCTGCAGGTGCCGGAATTGGTTTGGGTATCGGTGCTGCCGAAGCATTTGGCGCTGTAACAGGTCAGGTGTTTGCAAACACAAAACAGCCCGCTGCCGAAGATCCTATGGAAACTCTTACAAAGCTCAAGAAGATGCTTGATGCAGGTCTAATAGAACAATCTGAATACGACGCTAAAAAAGCTGAAATTCTCAGTAGAATGTGAGGAATACGACTATGAAGAAAACAATATTACACATACTTCTTGACCTTGTATTCTTGGCAGTTTTCAATGTTCTGTTCTTCGTTGTAGGCGGCACAGAGCACATCGCATCAATCTGGATTTCTTACGGTTTTATGCACTTCGCTTATGTTATGGTTTTGGCAACCGCGCTTCTTATCCGTAAGAGCAAAAGTAAAGCTGTTTTTGGCTTTTCCTTGTATTCTATATCATCGGTTTATTTCTTTCTTGAGTTTATTATAGGTCTCTTCTTTATCTTCAAGATTAACGAGTCCTATAAGGTTGCTCTGTCGGTTCAGGTAATTCTTGCGGGTCTCTATGCAGTTATCCTCTTGGCAAATCTTATTGCAAACGAGCACACTGCGGACAGTATCGAAAAGCAGAGCGCAGAAGCACACTACATTAAGGAAGCTGCTTCAAGACTTAAACTGCTTGTAGGAAAGTCTTCCGACAAGGACACAAACAAAAAACTTGAAAAAGTTTATGATTTGATGCACTCCAGCCCTGCGCAGTCTATTTCTTCCGTAAAAGAGCTTGAAACTAAGATTTTAGATACGGTAGCAGAAATTGAAGTAACCGTAAAGGGTGATGATTTTCCTGCAGTTTCAGAGAAAATTGAAGCTCTCGCAAATCTTATCGAAGAGCGTAACAGGGTTTTAGGAGTAAACAATTAACATTATCGCAAGAAAGGATTTTATGACGTGAAAAATAAAGTTTTAGCAACCGTTTTGTTGGCACTCACAGTACTTACGTTTTTCGCTGCTTGCGGAAAGAAAGTTGAATGCGATTTCTGCGGTGAAACAAAGACAGGCACAACAAAGAGTGTGTTTGGCGAAACTGTGTCAGTTTGTAATGACTGTATGAAAGAACTAAGTGAGTTCTAATTAAAACAGGGCTGTACTATGTACGGCCCTATGATTATATTAAATACGTTTCTCGAGCTTAATGCGAGAAACCATCTCAAAGAAAGGGTGAATTGTTTTGACAGATTTAAGCAAAGGTATTTTAGATGTTGGAAGTATAACATTATCTCAAAATACCACGGCAAGTGATTTTGATAATGTTGCAAGCTCTGATATTAAGGTGGAAGTCTCTAAACGTGGACATACATATGTGAAATTTTTAAAACCTTTAACCGTGAATGCAATTGATATGTATGTCGAGGTGGCTTGTTATTCAGATAGCGACACACCCGAAATTACATTATATCCTGTTGTTCCTCCAGAACTCAACGGTAAATATGAAGAGGTCGCAAAACACAAGGTTGAAGTATCAAAGCGCTGGTTAAAAGGCATTATCCAAGACCCGCCTACATCTGAAAGCTGTGAAAGCATCTTATTTTCTTATGATTGGGGATATATCAGAAGTGCTACACGAGAAGATATTCATTATGGGTTAGTAGGTGGAGAAATCACCATTAGATTTGGAGAGTAAATCATGATTAACTCTTCAAATACATATAAATACGATCCAAATCAAGACTATTGCAATGATGCTCGGAAATTTCAGTCCGTTTTGGATGAAAATGAAACTCGCGACAAACTAATCGACAATAATAAATCATATAGCCCTAATGATATTAAAGCTGATAGAGAAGGTACACTATACTCTTGCCCAGACAACTATAAAATGGGATCGATAAGAGACAACCAAATTTATATATCCGCTACAGATAAGCAACACGACATATATGCCTCGGGAGAAAAGTTTAGAGACCACAAAGATGAAGTTAATTGTCCAACCGGATATTTTTCTGATCAGACCACAGTAGATGCGTGCAAAAACGGCAATGTCCTCGACAATGCCAATTATAACGAAATGTGCCAAATTGCACCATATAGAGATGGCGGCATTGGTGGTGCGGGTGATGCAACATACAAGCCTCACGTAGATTGTTTCGAAATCGACAGAGATGCGTTATATAAGAATTATGGAACTTGTGATTTTAATGCAGCTGTTTCAAAATGTGAGGCGAACAATCAGTTTGGTAGCGGTGGCGGCAATCAGGGTTATAATCCACACATTGCTGAAATGATTGATAATGGCACATTAAAATACAATCCAGACAAAAGCTATTCTTCTAAAGAAGATTTTTGCAAAAGCGAACATAAAAATCCAAACGAATTAACTAATAGTTCTGTTAAAGAAAATGATTATAAAGATATGATGAGAGATGCTAAAACTCGTTCCTCGGATTGCGTAAAAAACAATACGCCTCATCCATCAGAAGAAGCTCGCAAAAATGGTTTTGAGAAAACCCAAAACCCAGTAGAAGGCGAAACCGGAAACGCAAGAATTAAAAATCAAGTAAAGGGAAATGCCGATAACTCGGTGGAAACTGCTGACGCAAAAAAAGAGCCGACAACAAAAGCATCAGACGAGGCATCTAAGGTCGCTTCCGACCATGCGGCTCAAAATGTCGCACCGAAACCCAACGGAATGGGTATGTAATCTCATTTAGGAGACAAAATCATGGGAACAACACGAACAACTAAATCAAGCGTATTATTCGGCGAAGAATTACGCAATGAACCGCCACAGTTTTCAAGTGCTGATGCTATGTGTGCTCTTTCGGGAACTGCAAGGGACGGAAAACAATATCAAATTCCACTCACAAAAGATATTCTCAGTAAGCACGTTATGCTGCTCGGTGGTATCGGAACAGGTAAAACAAATACTTTCTTTCAAATCGTCTCTCAGCTTAAAGACAAAATGAACGAAGACGATATAATGATTGTATTTGACACCAAAGGCGACTTCTACAAGGAGTTTTACCGTCCGGGTGATATTGTAATCAGCAACGATGAAACAGCCACAGGCGGCGATAATTTGGACTACTGGAACATATTCAACGAAATAGACGAAGATTCTCAGATGTTGGAGAACATAATTGAGATTTCTAAGTCTGTTTTCGCGGATGCCTGCGAAAAGACAAACCAGGTATTCTTTCCGAATGCGGCAAAGGACCTTTTTATGTCTACACTCCTGCATTTTATGCGTTCAGTAGAGCCAAGTCAATGCACTAACAAGAAACTGATAGAATACTTGAATTATACGCCCTCAAACGAATTCAGGGATATGATTATGCAGTATCCTGACCTTCGTGCAATGAGCAGTTATATCGCAAGTGATGATTCTCCGCAGACGCAGGGCGTTATGTCCGAGCTTCAGCAGGTTGTAAGAGAAATCTTTGTTGGTAATTTCGCAAAGAACGGAACATTAAGTCTTCAAAACATTGTAAGAAACAAGGGCGGCAAGACTGTATTTATTGAATACGACCTTTCACTCGGCTCAATGCTTACTCCTATTTACAGCCTTATGTTTGATATCGCCATCAAAACAGCTCTCGGACGTAAAAGAAGCGAAGGAAATGTGTATTTCATCACTGATGAGTTCAGATTACTTCCAAATCTTAAACACATTGACGATGCTGTAAACTTTGGCAGAAGTCTTGGTATCAAGTTTATGATTGGCATTCAGAACGTCGAACAGATTTATGACAACTACGAAGAAGAGCGTGCAAGAAGTATTCTTTCCGGTTTTTCTACAACATTAACATTCAGACTTACTGACGAAAAGTCCAGAGAATATGTTAAAGGTATTTTCGGTCAGAATCGCAAATCTGATGTCTATATGCCGGTTGTGCAAACTAAAGGTCTTATGGAGGAACAGCGCGACGGTAATGTTGTAGAAGATTGGGATATAACAGGCCTGAAAATCGGTGAGGCAATCGTTGGATTGCCAGGCGAAGAACCATTTGTATTTAGATTTGACGAATACATACACAAGGAGTAACACTATGACATACGAAATATGGTTAGGCGACCACTATTCTCACTTCGACAGCGGCATTGCACACTTTGATAATGGCAGAACAACCGCGTTGGACAGTTGCATTCACACTGCAACTTACGGAAGTGACTCTGTCTTAATTGACGATGTGGAGCACATTGATGAATGCCGATTTCCTTTACGGTGGTTTATAAAGAGCGAAGCAATTGATTTTTACAGTATCGGCGAAGATACACCCGATATATTGTTTCACAACGAAAGTGAAAAGGACATTAGAATTGATAAGTACGGCCTTCTTAAAAGCAGAGATAGTGTGTCGATAAAAATGAACAACCGAAAAAATACAACTTAATATGCACAGAAAAACACCGACGGATTTTAGTCCATCGGTGTTTTCGCTTTCATAATGAAATGACCAGCCTTAATGTGTTCAAGGTCCTCATCAGCGATTTTATAGTGCCTGTCACGCTCAAGCAGTCTGTAAATAATACCGTTGATGTTTGGCTGTTTGAGAAGTGCCGATATGATGCTCCATAAGGCAAGTTTTTTGTAACCTTTTAACCCGCATTCTTTACAAATCTCGTAAAGCTTGTATCTCGGAATGTTCGAAAGATAATCTCGCTTATTAAAGGTCTTCATGCCGTCCTCTTCGTCAAACTTGAAATACTTATTTTCAGTAGCAATGCGAGCCTTTTGGGTTTCAGCCTTGAGAACCGAAACGTATTTACCTGTTGGTTTTGGAACTTCAAGTGTCTGATTTTCAACTTCGAAAGTTGTATAATTGATCTTGAGTTTTAATATTTCCTCCAAGATTATTTTCGCATCCTGCATTGAAGTGGGCTTTGTTCCATATTGGGCAGTCCAGTTCTTGAGGAATGTGAAGTAGCCTACATAATCCTGAAGATACTTTGTGCTCACATTCGTCATGTCTTTGTTGATGAATGCTTTAAGATCCTTGTGAAGTTCGTTTACTCTGCCAAGATTGAGTCCGTTCGCCTCTTTGAGCTTGCAAAACTCGGCGTGGGATAATGTACCTTTGCCTGTAATGCGCTCAATTAAACATCTTTTGTAAAGTTCTACAAGTATCTTTTTGTTGTTGGCTGTCGTTTCTTTAATTTTTGAGGGTTCGATATTTTCGTGTTTGATATAACCATTTGTTTTGAGGATTTCTTCATAGGAAGATGGCTTGATGTAATGAGGAATCTTAAATAGCTCGCAGTATTCCTCATAAATGGGGTTTGCGTCGCTGCATATGTAAGATGGGTTGTCAAAATAGGAATCAAAATAATCAACGAACTGTTCCGTTGTTAATCGTCCCATTCCGCTGACCTTACATACGCAGTATCCTCTGTTGTCGATGGCAGTTGTTACAGTTGCAAATTCAGGTCCCATTGTACCGAACTTTGACGGGTGGCTTCCATAACGAGGTTTTCGTTCAATTCCTTTAAGCGGACTTACAAGGGTTCTGCTTCCTTTTTGTGACTCGCGAATGAAGGTTTCGTCTACTTGAATGACACCGCTTAAAGTTGGCATTGAGAACGTCGCTATAGCGTGAATTAACTTTGCTCTCCATAGCCATACGGTTTTTGGATTGATACCTTCGCAACCGTAATCTTTCTTTAAGATGTTGACCATATCTTCGATAGAATAGCCGTTCAGGGTCAGATTCAAAACCTTAATCCAGATATCCCAATGCCAGCTGGTTTTCTCCAATATGGTACCGGTAAACAATGAAAAGATGCGGTTGCAACCCTTACATCTATAAACCTGTACGCCCGTGGACCTTTTTCCATACTTTTCGATTTTTTCCGAACCGCATGTAGGACAGGAGGAATTAATTCCGAGTCTTTCTAATCGCTTCTGCAAGTTGAGTGTTACGAGGCGTTTCATCTCGGTTTCGAGATTAGTTTTTGTGTGCTTTGTGTAGTTTTTAACTAAGGATTTAAATTCGGTAAACGGTAAATTGTTGAGAAATTCGGATATGTTTTCGGTTGTTAGTGTTGTTCTTGTCATTTCCTTATACCTCCAAATAATTTCTACACCCTCATAATAAATATGCCGGAAGTATAAGGTTTCCAATTTGTACCAGCAAGTCTGATATACAAACAAAAATCCCCTCCGGATTGTGAGAATGCTTAGACGTTAATACTTTAACCCTAACAAAAGCATCCTTTGAACAATCAAGAGGATATGAGTACATTAAACAGTAAAAAACAGAACACTGTTAAAGTATATGTGCTTTTTTTGAGGATTCCACCTCTGCACATATATAGATTAGCATATTTAGATGTATTTTTCTTTCGAAAATTGGATGTTTTTTGTTAATTTCACAAGTTTTGTGCAACTTTCACAAAGTTTTTAGAGTACCAATTAATTTCTGGAATATATAAAAAACCTCTTAAATTATTGACTTTTTTACACAGATGTGGTACTTTTTACTTATAATGTACATCGGGAGGGACACAAATGCGTGACATAGTACAAAAGTATATTGAAAACCTATATCCACAGTATGCACAAAAGAGCCTTGGTACACCCATTCACAAGGACGAAGCATACCCGATTGTTGACCAGTTTTTCTTCGGCTACTTCAACAAGGGAGAAATTTCAACCTGGACAAGAGAGGACAGACACTCAAAGGAGGTCAGCACCAAGCAGACCTTTGACCCAAAGCTTGACAACGCAAAAACAAACGGATATATTGCCGTGAGCAGAAAATTTGAGCCTCAGAACGACGGCAGAATCTGCCTGCAGACGGTAATAGACCTTAAAAACGCCGACAACGGTATGAGATTTTACCTTTCCAATACCGATGAAAAAAATATTTTTGAGGTCTTCTCAAAGAACGGCTTCTTCTATGTTTCTGCTGACGGCGTAACAAAGACAGGTATTACAGTTCACGACGGATACACATATTTCCGTGCCGACTTCGACCTCGACACGTTAAGCGCAAAGCTTTACATCGAAGGTGCATATGCCTGCGATTTCAGGCTGTCGGAAAACTTCAAGGATTTCGGCAGAATCACCGTTTCCACCTCCGAAAACTGCCCCGACCTTCAGATGCAGATGAGAAGAATGTACATCAGAAGAAACTATGCAGTTGACGAAAACTTCTATGCGCCGGCATATCCTGCAGACTGGGAAGTGTGCGATGCCGCAGAGATGATAAGAGAGTACAACGACGCCTACGAATCGGGCACTTTAAAGCTTGTGAGAAACGGTGTTGCAAAAAAGTGCCACAGACCTCTCTCGGGCAAGATAGTATTTGAAAGCTTCTTCTTCCTGCCCGAAACAGGCGACGAATATAAAATACATTTCGGCGATACCTTTACCGTTGCCGTAAAGGACGGAAAAATCACCGCAGGAGATATAAACCACGAATTTATCCGCCACGTCTGGCAGAGTGTAAGACTTGTTGCAGATATGGACAAGGGGCAGGCGGAGGTCTACATCTGCGGTAAAACAAAGGGCTTTGTGCCTCTTTCTTCAAAGAGCGTTGACAATGTTTCCTTTGAATTCCAAAAAAACAGCGAAAACGGCTATGTCCTTATTGACGACGTAAGAGTATACAACATCTTCGACTATCCCGACTACTGTCCTGAGCCTGTAGTTCCCAAAAAGACAAAGGACAATATGAATGTTATTATGTCTGTTTGTTCCCTCTGGCACGAAGGCACCCACCACGGCTACGACTATGTTGCTCCCTTTGACGAAACAACGCCTATGCTCGGCTACTATGACGAGGGAAATACAGAAGTCTGCGACTGGGAAACAAAGTATATGCTTGAGCAGGGTATTTCGGCGTTCCAGTACTGCTGGTATCCTCCGCAGTATAACCCGAACATCCGTATAAAGACGCCCCGTGCCTTCTGGCACCAGTACGAAGGCTACTTCTACGCGAAGTATTCCCATATGCTTCCCTTCTGCATTATGTGGGAAAACGCAGGTGCAGGCAGTGCAAACTGGACCCTTGAGGATTTCAAGACCTTCATCTGGGACTACTGGGTAGAATGGAATTTCAGAGACCCGAGATACTACCGCATTGACAACAAAGCCGTTCTTCACATTTACAAGGATGATTTGTTTATCAAAACCTTCGGAGGCGTTGACAACGCAAAGGCTGTCCTCAGCTTTATGCGTGAAGATATAAAGAGACTCGGCTACGACGACCTTATTCTTCTTGTAAACTGCAGCAGGGCTCATCACGACGATGCGGCAAAGCATCTTGAGGATATGGGCTTCGACGGTCTTTGCAACTACACCCTCGGTAAAGCCTCCTACGAGCCTCAGTTTATCAACAAGGCTGTACAGAAATACGTTGATACCTTCAAGAGAGTTGACTCAAAAATGTTCGTTGTTCCCACCGTCGGCACGGGCTGGAACATAATCGGCTGGGAGGATACAAGAAGTCCTCTTTCAACTCCCGAACAGTATGCCGAGAGTGTAAGGTACGGCGTTGAAATAAGCAAGAATCAGGAAAAATGCCCCAATCTTATGTACTTCAGCACCTGGAACGAGTACGGCGAAGGTCATTGGCTTGCACCTGCAGGTGTAACGGGCTTTGGATATTCCGATGCTATGAGAAGTGTTCTCTGTGAGGATACGGTACTTGAGCACACGCTTCCCTCTGCCTGCCAGTCGGCAAGATTCTGCCATCTTCACAATGACTACCGTACCCCCATCCGTTCCTGGCACTTAGAAGAACCGGATCCCGCAAAGCTTGACACAGAGGTTGTTTTCAGTGCAGATATGAGCGTTGGCGCCTGGGATTTTGAGGACGTAAATGTGTCGGAAAATGAGGACGGCGGTTTTGTTATGAACGGCTACGGCATTGACCCCAAGTGTATATACAAGGCTGAAATTAATGTAAAAGCAGAGGATGTTCACTACGTTCATCTTCGCATAAGCACAAGCAACTACGACGTTATTCAGTTCTTCTTCTCAACAGATACAAAACCCGAATTCTTTGCAACAGGCTATATGATAGAGGTTCCTGCAAAGAGGGACGAATTCTATGACATTTACATACCGACAAAGCACGTTGACTGGAACGGTGTAATCAAAAATATAAGAATTGACCCTGCAGAAACTCCCGTACTTGCAAAGATTCAGAAGGTTGAATTCTTAAAGGTTAAGCCCGTATCCTATGACTTCGGTCTGGTTGTTGACAACGCATCGCTTACCATTCCTTTCTACTACAAGGCGGTTGAAGACGGGGAATATTACACGGCGGCAAACCCCAGATGCGGCATTTTCGCAGCCACCAACATTCATCACGAATGGGACAGATTCGGCGGAACGCTTTACCTCAAAACGCCCGACGATACTGAATTTCTCTTCACTGTCGGAAGCAATGTTGCCCTTGTTAACGGCAAGGAGGAAAAATTGAAAAAGCCTCTTTGGCTTCACGACCATATGCCTGTAATTCCTCTGACCTTCATCTTCGATAAGGCAGGATTAAAGTACGAAATAAAGGATAACTGCATTTATTTAAAGATCCGCTGATTTAAGCATCACGGCTCCCGAAAACGGGAGCCGTTTTTTGCCGAAAATGTCCACTTAATTATACCGTAAGCCTTGAAAAAAATCTCCGCATATGGTATACTGTCCGAAAAGGGGGGTCGCAATATGTTTGACAAATCTCAATATAAAGTAAAAAGACTTTTTAAGGACGAGGGCTTTGAAAACGGTTTCAGAGTACGTCACGTACATCCCGACAGCGAAGGAAATTTCGGATACACCAACCGGGCCTTTCCCGAAAGCAAAAATGAGCCTTCGTGGACAATACTTCCTCTTTACTCAGAATACTGTCTTATCGAGGAAAACAAGGACGTTTCAAACCCCTATGTGCTGACTGACAAGGGTGATTCCAAGGTGGTTTCATATAACCCCGAGGAAAAAAGTCTTTCCTTGAAGCTTGATGCAAGCAAGGTGTATAAAGGAAGAACAAAGCTTGAAAAATTCTGGCCCCATCTTCTTATCGACCAGAGAGACATCTGTGACTACAAGAATATGCCCGAGGGCGACGAAAAGAAGTTTTACAGTGCGGCAAGCGACAGAATTTTCGTGGAATTTGACATTCGTCTTACAGAATATGTACCCACCACAAACCCCGAGGGAGTAAACGCCTGCCAGTTTGTGGGCTATGCCTACCTCAACCTTGTTGATGCAAACTGGATTTATTTCGGCTACGGGCCCTTTGACGACAGAGGCCCGCAAAAGCTCTATTGGAAGATGGAGGCGGGCGGAAGCAACCATATTTACGGACTTCCCACAGAGACTGTATACGGCGGTGATGTTGAAAACTCATTCTGTCCCGTGCCTCACGACGTAAAGGTTTCAGAGCAGTGGAAGCACGTTGAGGTTGATTTAACTCCTCACATCGAAAAGATTATTAAGAAAGCAAACGACGATATGATTTTCGGCAGACCCGTGACAAGAGACGAATTCTACTTCAGCGGAACAAATATGGGCTTTGAGATTCACGGAAACATCAGCTGTACGGTTGAAATAAAGAACTATAATCTTGTTTCTTATATAAAAAAGTAAAGAGAGGGCAAAACAGTGGAAAGCTTTGACAAATCACAGTATAAAGTAAAAAGACTTTTTGTTGACGAAGGCTTTGAAAACGGTCTTTACATAGTACCCCTTGCAAGGGACGACGACAAGACAATTCCCTTTGAAACCTGGAAGTACAACGACTCAAAAGAAGAGCCTTCCTGGAAGATTATCCAGCACTACTCGAGATACTGCTTATGGGAAGACAGAAAGGACGAGGGTAACCCTAAAATTATCGCCGACAACGGCGGCTCAAAGAGGGTTGTTTACAATCCCGAGGAAAAGAGTCTTCGTATGACTCTTGATGCAAGAAAGGTTTTTCAGGGCAAGAGCAAGAATTACAAGTACTGGCCCCACCTTCTTATTGACCAGAGAAACATCTGCGACTACAAGAATATGCCCGAGGGTGACGAAAAGAAGTTCTACAGTGCAAATGCCGACAGAATCTGTGTTGAGTTTGATATGAGAATTCTTGACTATATTCCCACAGAAAATCCCGAGGACACCAATGCCTGCCAGTTTGTTGGCTACGCGTACCTCAATCTTGTGGATGCCAACTGGATTTATTTCGGCTTCAATCCCTTTGACAACAGAGGAAGAATTCCCTTCTTCTTCAGAAAGGAAACGGGCGGAAACAATCACATTTACTGTCTGCCCACCGAAACTGTTTTCGGAAGCCTTGAGAATTCCTTCTGCCCCGAGCCTTATGATGTAAAGGTATCGGAAAAATGGAAGCACGTCGAGGTTGACCTCACACCTCACATTGACGCAATAATGGAAGCGGCAAACAGAGATATGATTTTCGGACGCCCCGTAACAAGAGATGAATTCTACTTCTCGGGCACAAACGTCGGCTTTGAAATATACGGCAATATAAGCTGTACCGTTGAGCTCAAGAATTACAACATCGTTTCATACATCAAAAAGTAACAAGGAGACAAACAATGATAGATCTTACTAACTATGAAGTAAAGAGACTTTTCAAGGACGAAGGCTTTGAGAACGGCTTTGATGTTCTTCGTGTCATGAACGGTGCAGGCGCATATGACAATCCCGTGGGTAAATTCCAATATCCCACATCAACGGCTGACCCTTCGTGGCTTCTTATTCAGTGGTATTCGAGAAAATGCCTTATCGGCGACAGAAAAGACACGGGAAACCCTTATGAAATCACGGATACCGAAAACATAAAGTTTGTTAAATACAATCCCGAGGAAAAGAGCCTTCTTATGACTCTCAACGCAAAGAATGCCTTTAAGGGTAAATCCAAGATGGAGGATATGCCTTACTGGCCGCACCTTCTTATAGAGCAGAAAAACATCTGCGACTACAAGAATATGACAGACCCCGAGGAAAAGAAGTTCTACAGCACGGCAGGCGACAAGGTTTATGCCGAATACGATATGAGAGTGCTTGACTTCAAGCCCACAACAAACCCCGAGGACTTAAATGCAATTCAATTTGTTGCCTATGTATATTTACAGCTTGTTGATGCAGGACATATTTATTTCGGCTTCAATCCCTTTGACAACAGAGGTCCCATCAAATTCCTCTGGAAAAAGGAAACGGGCGGCTCCAACTGGATTTACGGTCTTCCTACCGAGGTGACCTTCGGCTCTGTAGAAAACTCCTTTGTCCCCACTCCTCACAATGTTATTGTTTCCGAACAGTGGAAGCATATCGAGGTTGATCTTACGCCCCATATCGACAACATTATTGAAATGGCAAACAAGGATATGATTTTCGGAAGAAAAGTCACAAAGAGCGACTTCTATTTCAGCGGCACAAATATGGGCTTTGAAACCCACGGAAACATTGACTGTGCCATTGAAATCAAGAATTACAATATTGTTTCCTGCTTTGAAAAGAAATAAGGAGAAAAGAAAATGTTCGATAAATCACTTTATAAATGCAAAAGACTTTTTCACGACGAAAGGTTCAAAAACGGCTTTAAGGTAAACCGGCTTCTCAACGGTCCCGAGGGATATATTCCGATAGGTGAATGGACATATCCCGAAAGCAAAGCAGAGCCGTCGTGGCTTCTTATTCAGTGGTATTCAAAGCACTGCTTTATAAACGACAGAAAGGACACAGGCAGTCCCTATATTATCGCAGACAAAGCAGATTCAAAGACGGTTATCTACAACCCCGAGGACGGCAGTCTTTCCTTAAATCTCAACGCAAGAAAGGTTTATGAGGGCAAGGCTCACACCGACCCCGCAATGCTCTGGCCTCATCTTCTTATCGAGCAGAGACCTATTTGTATCTATAATGAGCTTTCGGAAGAAGACAAGAGCTTCTACCGTGCCGACTGTGACAGACTTCAGCTTGAGCTTGATATAAGAATGCCGAAGTTCGAGGACACAACAAATCCCGAAGGCATCAATGCCTGCCAGTTTATGGCGTACTTCTATCTCACACCCATTAAGGGCGACAGATTTATCTGGTTCGGCGTAAACTTCCTTGATTCAAGAAAGCCTGCCGAAACCTACTGGCACATTGACACCGTCGGAACAGAAATGATTTACTGTCTGTCCTGCGAGGATACCTACGGCGGTCTTGAAAATTCCTACTATGACGTAAATAACAACAATAAGGTAACTCCTTCAAACGAGTGGAAGCACATCGAGCTTAATCTTACACCCCATATCGACAAGGTTATTGAGCTTGCAAACAAGGATAATATCTTCGGCAGACAGGTTACAAAGAGTGATTTCTATTTCAGAGGCAACAACCTCGGTTTTGAAATCCACGGCAACTTTGACTGCACCTTTGATATAAAAAACTATAATCTTGCGGCATACAATAAAAAGTAAACGTAATGTAAATATTGGATTTTCATAGAAAAACAACAAAATTACACTTTACTAATCAGTTTTTTTGTTGTAAAATACCGATGTTATCCTAAATAGTATTTATAAAGGAGAAAAAATATGAAAAGAACCTTGATTTGTCTTACTTTTGCAGCGCTCCTCAGCCTTTCGGCTTTTGCTGCATTTGAAAAGACAGCGACCTATGAAAACAACTTTTCCGATGTTCCCGAAACAAGCTGGTATGCTGAAAACGTAAAGACGGCATATGAGCTCGGCTTTATGAACGGTAAATCCGAAGGTCAGTTTGACCCTTCGGGAAATGTGACCGTTGCAGAAGGTATCACAATGGCAAGCCGTGTTCATGCAATCTACAACGGCACTACAATTACAAAGAAGGAAAAGAATGTTGAAGCATACGTTCTTGACTTCGGTACAGAAGTAACACACTCCTACAAGCCCAATCAGGCAACAGGCGAAGTGGTTAACGGTGTATATGTACTTACCCCCTTTGAAGTACCCTACGGAAACGGCTATGACCCCGGTCTTGTTCTTGACAACCTAAATCTTCCTGCACGTGATTATACAAAGGCTGTAATCAAGTTCAGAAAGGAAGACAGAGATAACAGAGATCCCTCTGTCAACAGAAGTCCCTATGCAGAGCTTTTCTTTGCTACAGACAAAGACCGGAACCTTTCCGAGTCCAAGAAGTTCGGCTTTGACATCACACCCTTCTATAACGAAGAAGACGGCTGGTACTATGTTGAGCTTGACCTTGTAGGAAAGGATGAGTGGAAGGACAATATTGTCCAAATGCGTTTTGACCCGACAAACAACAACGGTCTTTACGAAATCGCATCCATCAGCTTTATGAAGAACGAAAAGCCCGAGGCTGAAAAGTGGTATGATATGTATCTCGACTATGCCTCCGACAACGGAATCTGCTCACTTTCCGATTTTGATTCCTTTACAAGAAATATCACGAGAGCAGAGCTTTGCTATCTCTTTGCGGCAGCTCTTCCCGAATCGGAATTTCCTGCAATCAACGATGTCAAGGCAATCCCCGACGTAAACAAGAATGACTACTATGCAGACACACTTCTCACGCTCTACAATGCAGGTATCGTTCTCGGCTCCGACGGCGGACTTTTCAAGCCGAATGATGATATCAAGAGAAACGAAACTGCAGCTATTATCAACAGAGTTGCTCTTCCCGAAAACAGAGTAACGGGTACTGTTGATTATACTTATGATAGCGAAGACTATCAGTGGGACGCTGAATTCGTAAGCGAAGACGAAATGGGTCGTCTTGCGGCAGACGGTACGCTTGAAGCAATCAAGGACGGATACCTCTACTTCAAGTCTGTTCCTTCTACTGCCACAAAGACAGGCTACGACCCCGGTCTTGCAATCAAGAACCTTTCTGTTGACGCAACAGAGTATTCCAAGATTAAGATAAGATTCAAGTATGACTTCTATGAAGGACAGGATGTTAACTACAGCGCATCCCTCTACTTCACAACAGAAGAAAATCCCGCGCTTTCCGAAAAGCAGGCATATCACTTCGACCTTCTCGGCAACTCCTATGTAGATGCTGCCGGCTGGACAGTAACCGAGCTTAACATGGCTCTTGCAGCAGGCTGGACAGGCAATGTTACTCTTATCAGATTCGACCCCACTAACTATGGCGGCGACTTTGTATTTGACTATGTAAGATTCGTAAAGACACTTGCATCCACAAAGCTTTCCGACGAAGAGCTTGAAGCAAACTACAAGGCTACAAGAATGTTCAAGGACGAAGCATGGGAATACGGCTTTGAAGTAAACAAGCAGGACCAGTCGGGTGTTGCAGGCGAATGGAGATATTACAACAGATTAAAGCCTCTTTGGCAAATAGGTCCTTGGTGGACAGGTAACTGTCTTATTGAGCAGAGACTTATGGACGGCGACGAATTTAAGCTTGCAGACAAAGACGGTATAAAGGAACTAAGATACAACCCCGAAGAAAAGAGCCTTTCCTTCAAGCTGGATGCAAGCAAGGTATATAACGGCAGAGCCGCAAAGAATACCAACGAGGAGCTCTGGCCTCACCTTCTTATTGAGCAGGAAGTTGGCGATATTTACAAGAATCTCAGCGATGACGACAAGGTAAGATTTGATGCAAACGCAGATAAGATTTACCTTGAAATGGACATCCGTATGACAGACTTCAAGGATACCACAAACCCCGACGGCGTAAACGCAGTTCAGTTCCTTTCCTACTACTACCTTGCACTCAAGGATGTTCCCGGCAAGATGATCTGGTTCGGTGCTAACCTCTTTGACAGCAGAGGTGCAGGTTTAGAGAAGACAAACTGGCAGCAGGATACAGCAAGCAGCTATATGATTTACTCTATTTCCACAGCCGATGTCTACGGCGGTGCAGAAAACTCCTTCTTTGTTGACGGCAAGGTTGTTGAACCCTCCGAGGAATGGAAGCACATCCGCATAGACATTACTCCTCACATCGAAAGATGTATTTCCATTGCCAACAAGGATATGACCTTCGGCAAGGAAGTAACAATGGACGACTTCTATTTCAAGGGCTGTAACGTAGGCTTTGAAATCCACGGCAACTATGATTGCACATTTGAAATCAAGAACTTCAATCTTGTTTCCTACAACGAAAAATAAAAGCAAAGACGTGCCTTCCGGCACGTCTTTTTTATCCGAGAGCTATATCAAGCACCGCCATAAGCGAAAAGCCGACAAAAAACCATAACACCCCTTTGTTTTCCGTGGCCTTGGGCAAAAGCTCCTTTACCGTAACATAAATCATAGCTCCTGCGGCAAAGCCGAGAAGATACGGCAAAACCGACGTTGAAAAAGCAGAAAACATAAGAGTAAAAACAGCCGCAACGGGCTCAACCGCGCCGGAAAGTGCACCGTATGCAAAGGCTTTTCCGTGTGATTTTCCCTCTGCTCTCAAGGGAGCAGAGATTATGGCGCCTTCGGGAATATTCTGCAAGGCAATTCCTGCGGATAAAAGAAGCGCAGGTGTCAGATTTCCGTGTACTGCACAGGCAAAGGAAGCTCCCACCGCCATACCTTCGGGGATATTGTGAAGCACAACGGCAAGATAAAACAAGAAACGTCCCGATTCCTTTTTCTTAAAAATATGCCCGGAAAAGCTTTCGAGACAAATCATTACGCAAAGCCCGAGCCAAAGTCCCGATACCATCGGCACAAAGCTGAAAAAACCGAGACCCGAGCACATCTCAACGGCAGGAATTATGAGGCTCCATACAGAAGCCGCCACCATAACCCCCGAAGCAAAACCCGAAAGAAGTACATTTTCACCGGTAAGCCTGCCTTTTCTCATAAAAAACACCGCGGCAGCACCAAGCGATGTTCCCAGAAACGGCAAAAGGATTCCAAATAGTAGTTGTAAATTCATTTTTGTTGTCTCCGAACAAATAATAAGAGGACGTCATTTTAAACATCCTCTGGTTTCATTATATTTAGGGCAGACTATAAATGTTCATTTAAAGTTATTTGACAATCTCTGTTCTTTATGGTATACTTAGAATATTATAAGCAATTAAAGAAAGAGGTGTCTTTCGTGAAAATACAGGAATCGGCTGAAAACTATCTTGAAACACTGTATGTGCTCTCAAAAAAGAACGGAAATGTAAGAAGTATTGATATTGCTAACGAGCTTTCCTTTTCAAAAGCAAGCGTTTCTATAGCAATGAAAAATTTCCGCGAAGAGGGTTACATCACAGTAGACGAAGACGGCTCTCTCAGGCTCACACAAAAGGGTCTTGAAATCGCAGAAAGAGTTTATGAGAGACACGAAATTCTCGCAAAAGCTCTTATGGCGCTCGGTGTTGACAAAGACACTGCATACGAGGATGCCTGCAAGATTGAGCATCATATAAGCGACAAAAGTATACAGAAGATTAAGGAGCATTTTGAAAACAGATAAGACTTTCCCGCTTTACAGAATATTAAAAGCCGATGTCCTTGGACATCGGCTTTTTTTATGTATTTCTGCTTTTAGAGCTTGCAGACATCGGCGTCTGAAATTAGGTGGAAGCCTGCACTTTCAAGTGCCTTTTCTGCGTGTGCATTGTCTGCAACACGAAGAACAACATACGCGTGCTTTTCTGTTCTTGACATAAAGGCATAGAGATATTCCATATTGATATCCTCCTTGTCAAGTACATCAAGTGCCATAGAAAGCTTACCGGGTGCGTCGCCGATTTTAACGCCCACAACCTCGGTACACTTTACAAGGAAGCCTGCATCATTAAGTGTTTTTTCTGCCTTGTCATAGTCTGTAACGATAAGTCTGAGAATACCGAAATCCTGTGTATCCGCTATGGAGAGGGCTCTGATATTCACATCGTTATTTGCCAGGGCATCAGTAATCTGAACAAGTGCGCCCTTCTTATTTTCAACAAATATAGTTAACTGCTTAAGCGACATATTTTCTCTCCTCCTTATACAAGCTTTCTCTTGTCAATTACTCTAACCGCCTTGCCTTCGCTTCTTGCGATGCTCTTGGGCGGAACAAGGTGAACTGCGGGGTTGATACCGAGCATAGTCTTGAGAGCATTTGCAAGGCTCTTTTCAAGAGCAGTTACGCCGCCGACGGTATCTGTGAACTGGTCGGGATTCATTTCTACGTTAACATCAAAGGTATCTGTGTTATTCTTTCTGTCAACGATAATCTGGTAGTTAGGCTGATAGCCTTCCTGAAGAAGAACTGTTTCTATCTGGCTGGGGAATACATTTACACCTCTGATTATCATCATATCGTCGCTTCTGCCCATAGGCTTTGACATCTTGATGTGTGTTCTGCCGCAGGAGCAGGGTTTACGGGAAAGTACACAGATATCGCGTGTTCTGTATCTGAGAAGCGGGAATGCTTCCTTATCGAGGGCTGTGAATACAAGCTCACCCTTTGAGCCTTCGGGAAGAACTTCGCCTGTGTCGGGATCGATAATTTCCGCAAGGAAGTGGTCTTCGTTGATGTGCATACCTGTCTGCTCTTCACATTCAAAGGATACACCGGGGCCTGATGTTTCTGTAAGACCGTAAATGTCATACGCCTTGATGCCGAGGGTTTCCTGAATGTTCTGTCTCATTTCTTCTGTCCAGGCTTCGGCGCCGAAAATACCCGCCTTAAGGGGTATCTGGTCGGGTGTATATCCCTGTTCCTTTAAGGTTTCGCCGATATATGCGGCATATGAAGGAGTACAGCAGATAATAGTTGCCGAAAGGTCCATCATAAACTGAATCTGTCTTTCTGTGTTACCGGAGGACATAGGAAGTGTAAGACAGCCTACTCTGTGAGAGCCGCCGTTAAGACCGGGGCCGCCCGTGAAAAGACCGTAGCCGTATGCAACCTGGCAAACATCCTTTTCGCTGCCGCCAACTGCAACAATCGCTCTTGCACAGCAGTCTTCCCAGAGGTCGATATCGTGCTGTGTATAGAATGCAATAACTCTTCTTCCTGTAGTACCCGATGTAGACTGAATTCTTACGCACTCATCGAGAGGCTTTGCAAGAAGTCCGTAGGGGTATGCATCACGAAGGTCTGCCTTTGTGAGGAAAGGAAGCTTGTGTAAATCTTCGATTCCCTTGATGTCTTCGGGCTTTACACCCTTTTCGTCCATAAGGTTGCGGTAATACTCAACATTTTCGTAAACGTGCTTTACCTGCTTCACCAATTTTTCCGACTGAAGCTTTTTAAGCTCCTCAACCGGCATAGTTTCAATTTCTTTTTGGTAGTAACGCTTTTCCATTGATTTGTTCGCCTTCTTTTCGTTTAGATTTTCAATGTATATACCATTTAGATTTTACCAAAATAAAGCGTTAAAGTCAACGGTTTTGAATAAGGTTTGATGTTTGTTCACGAAAAGTATTAAAAGTTATGCAAAAAGGCGAGTTGTTTAAGGTTTGGAAACATTTTTGCGTGATATGCCGGGCGAAAAAGAAAAACTCGAGACCAAAACATAGTCCCGAGTTTGCCGCGGGGCTTCCCCCACTGGTGCGGGCGAGAGGCCTCGAACCCCCACGTCGTAGACACCAGATCCTAAGTCTGGCGCGTCTGCCAATTCCGCCACGCCCGCGCAATGTTAAGTTGACGGTCAGGACTAAAGTCCTGACCGTTGGTCGAAGTGGTGGGACTTGAACCCACGGCCTCTTGCACCCGAAACAAGCACG
>CAZTNR010000013.1:0-28688 GCA_964614955.1 uncultured Oscillospiraceae bacterium
TCCTTAATAGCAACCTTCAGCCGCAGGGGCTCCTTGTAGCCGCCGCTGAACAGAGGCATTCGCCGTAGAGTGTTGCTTCTGTTGCCTTTTCGTCTCTGTAGTAGCACTTCATAACAGACGGACCCTTTACTGCAAGCTCGCCGACTTCGCCCTGCTTAACAGGCTGCTTGTTTTCGTCGAAGATTACAGTTTCCCAGTCAGTACCGGGAATACCTATAGCACCGACCTTGTGTATGTTTTCCATACCGAGATGTACACAGCCGGGACCGAGGGATTCGGTAAGACCGTAGTTTGTGTCGTAGTCGTGGCGGGGGAATACGCTCTTCCAACGCTTGATTAAGCTCGGAGGTACGGGCTGAGCACCGATGTGCATAAGTCTCCATTGGTCAAGGTCATAGTCTTCAAGGTCAAGAAGACCTGCATCAATAGCATCTAAGATGTCCTGTGCCCACGGTACAAGAAGCCAGCAGATTGTGCACTTTTCTTCGCTTATGGTCTGGAGAATCCACTTGGGACTTACACCGCGAAGAATTATGCCCTTGCCGCCTACGATAAAGGAGCCGAACCAGTGCATCTTTGCGCCTGTGTGATAAAGGGGAGGAATGCAGAGGAATACGTCGTCCTTTGTCTGGTGGTGGTTGTTGTTTTCTGTGTAGCAGGATGCGAGAACGCTCTTGTGTGTGTGAAGAACTGCCTTGGGGAAGCCTGTTGTACCGGATGAAAAGTAGATAGCCGCATCGTCATCCTCGGAAATGTTTATTCTCACATTTGTTTCGGGCATTTCCTTGATAAGCTCTTCGTAGTATTCTGCATAGTCGGGGCAGTCCTTGGCGTTGCCTACAAAAATAAACTCTTTGATGCCTGTGAGGCTGTCCTTGATTTTGTCAATACGTGAAATGAATTCGGGACCGAATACGAGAACGTCGCTTTCCGAAAGCTCAAGACAGTATTTGATTTCATCTGCGCTGAAGCGGAAGTTCATAGGAGCTACGATTGCGCCAGTCTTTAAAATACCGAAATATATGGGAAGCCAGTCGATGCAGTTCATAAGAAGAAGTGCAACCTTGCTGCCCTTTGTAACACCCTCCGAGAGGAAATAGTGGGACAGCTTGTTTGCCTTGCCTTCAAATTCGCCCCAGGTGATTTCCTTTCTGTGGGCAGGCTTGGGAACAGATTCAACAAGGTCGTATTCTTCCCACGCCTTGTCAATCTTTTCTCTGATTTCGGGGTTTACTTCAACAAGACTTACGTCGCCGGTATACAGTCTTGCGTTTTGTGTAAGTACGTCTGTGATAATCATTGTGTCTTCTCTTTTCTGCATGTACATTTTGAATTTTGTCAAACAAAAAACTATCTTACATTATAATCCATAAAAGGTTATTTTTCAAGTCTTTTTGGAGGAATTAATAAATATTCCTCACATTATTAAAATTTAGCCCTGAATTTGGCGTAAGGTTATAAGCTCTTCGTCACTGAGCTCACGCCATTCGCCCTCGGAAAGTGCTTCGTCAAGCCTTACACCGCCGAAGGTCAGACGCTTCAGAAGCAGTACATCCTTTTGCCTGCAGGCATAGCAAAGACGCTTGATTTCGTGATATTTTCCTTCTGTCAGGGTGATGTATGCCGTTTTTTTGTCTTCAAGTATTTCAAGCACGGCAGGCTTTGTTTTCTTTCCGTCCATCATAATGCCGTCTTTCATAAGTTCGACGTCTTCCTGTGTAAATTCCTTGTCGCATTCGACGTAGTATGTCTTTTCTGCGTGGTGCTTTGGCGACAGCAGTCTGTGGGCAAGGGCTCCGTCTGTGGTCATAATAAGAAGACCCGTCGTGTCCTTGTCAAGCCTTCCGCAGGGAAAAAGCCCCTTGTCGGCAAAGGACTTGTCAAAGAGGGAAAGCACGGTGCCTTCACCGTCGGTTGCGCTTACAAGCCCGCGGGGCTTGTTGAGCATAATATATATGTTTTCGGCAAAGGTCAGCTTCTGACCGTCAAAGGATACTTCATCTGCAGCATCGTCAACCTTGTCGTCGCCCTTAGGTTTTACGTTGCCGTTTACCGAAACTCTGCCCGATTTTATTAAAGACGCCGCATCCTTGCGGCTGATGACAAGTGTCTGAGAAATATATTTGTCAAGTCTTACCTTTGCCATAGACCTACCTCCGAAAAAGCTCTGTGCCTATTTTATCATAAAAAAGCAATATTTACAATACATTTTAACAGAAAATGCAAGTTTTGCTTGTTGACACAGGGTACTAAAAAAAGTATAATAAATTGAATGAATGTGTACAGTGAGAAGCTGTGCGCAGATATGCGGAGGTAATACAAATGCTTCAGGCAATAGGCGACTTCTTGATTTCCTTGCCCCACGAACTGTATCTTATCATTATTTCGATGGTTCCCTTTATTGAGCTTCGAGGTGCAATTCCCGTAGGTATAGGCTTCGGTATGGATCCTCTTAAGGTTTTTTTAATTTGCGTTATTGCAAACTGTATTCCCGTGCCTTTTATAATCTTTCTCATAAAGCCCATATTCAAATGGCTTAAAAAAATCCGTGCCTTTGAAAAACTTATCACAAAGCTTGAGGGTATTGCCGACAAAAAGTCGGGACAGATTACGGCGTATAAGTATGAGCTTGTGGGTCTTATGCTCTTTGTGGGCGTACCTCTGCCGGGAACAGGCGCCTGGTCGGGCGCTCTTATTGCGGCGCTTCTTAATATGAGAATTAAGCACGCATTTGTTGCTATCTTCCTCGGCGTTGTAATTGCAGGTGTGCTTGTTACGCTTATATCCTCGGGAGCCCTTGCGGCACTCAGCTTTCTTCTTTGATAAAGGAATAGAAAATGACTGATAATACGGAAATAATTCTTGCGGCAAAAAAGAATAAAAGAAAAGCCTCCTTTGCGATGTGGGTAGCGGCACTCTTTCTGATAGCCATAACTCTTGTTGCATATTTCTTTGAAATGGGAATTACAGCGGTTTTTGCAAAATACGGAAATTCGATTGAAAGAGCCTTGGTGCATTTGCTGTCATTTTTCGGTGCAGGAAAACAGAGTGCATATACTGCGGTAAAGTATCTTTTGGGCTCTACTGCGTTTTCCTATTTTCTCAGCATAATCACAAGCTTTGTATCGCTGGTGATTCCTGCGTTTGTTTTTTCAAAAATTGTCGGTGTAGGGTCGGATGAAAGCTTCAGAACAAAGGGAAGGACTGTTTCGGCACTTGTGCCGGTGTTCTGCCTCTGTCACCTTTTTACAACTCTTGCCTCGGTTTTCTCTGGGATAATAGCCGACTTTATGCTTCCCGGAAAGGCAGAGATATACGAATCCTATACGGGTGTTGTATCACAGAGCTTCAATCTGTACGATTTTATAGTGTCGGTGCTGTGCGCCGCCGTGTTTGTTCCTCTTGTCGAAGAATATGTTTTCAGAGGCGTTTTGTACTCATATCTTAAAAGATACGGTATTACTTTTGGTGTAATTGCCAGCGCCGTCATATTCGGCATAGCCCATACCTCGCCCACACAGAGTGCATATGCCTTTGTTTTCGGTATATTTTCCGCACTTCTCTTTGAGGTTACGGGCAATATCAAAACAAGTGTGATTTTTCACGGAATAAATAACTTTATAACCGTTGCCCTCGGGTATGTTATGGGAGAAGTAAGCACACAGGCGTTCAATCTTATAAGCAGTACATATATGCTTGTCTTCTCGGGCTTTGGTGTATACGGTATATATGCCCTTTGCAGAAAGGGAGGTATATTTGATGCCTTCCGTGAAAAGGAAGAAGAAAGCGACGGCGGTCTTTGCGAAAAGGCGGGACTTGCCCAGATAATTGTACTTCCCCTTATGATTTATCTCTGTTACTATGTTTACAGCGTTATAAGAACGGTGATGTAAAATGAACGAGCATAAAAAGTTTATGAAAATGGCACTCGGCAGGGCAAAAACCGCGGCAAAGCACGGTGAAACACCCGTAGGAGCGGTAATTGTCAAGGACGGACGGGTGATTGCCGGCGGCAGAAACCGACGTGAATACGGCAAGAATGCTTTGTATCACGCCGAGATTTCGGCAATAAATTCTGCCTGTAAAGCCTTGGGCGGCTGGAGGCTTTGCGAGTGTGACCTGTATGTCACCCTCGAGCCTTGCCCTATGTGTGCAGGTGCCATAATCAATGCGAGAATAAAGAATGTTTACTTCGGTGCCCCCGATAAAAAGGCGGGCTCCTTCGGAAGTATAGTGAACCTCAGTGAGCTTCCGTATAACCATAAGCCGAATGTTGTCGGCGGAATACTCGAAGAGGAATGTGCGTCAGTTTTGTCTGAATTCTTTAAAGAACTCAGAGTAAATAAAAAGAAGTCAAAAGCTGTGGAGGAATGAAACAATGAAAACAGCAGTTATTGGTCTCGGTGCCATATTTGAAACCCATCTTGCCGCCATAAAAAACGGCGGATTTACAACCCTTTGCGCCGTGTGCGATATTAAGCAGGAAAAGCTCTCGGCGGCACTTTTAAAGATTGCCGATGAGAATGTAAAGGGCTATACCGACTATAAGGAAATGATAGATACCGAAAAGCCGGATGTTGTACACATATGTACACCCCATTATCTTCACAGGGATATGGCGGTTTATGCTCTTGAAGCAGGCTGTGACGTTTATCTCGAAAAGCCTGCGGCTATGAACGCCTCCCAGGCAAACGAAATTGTTGAAGCCTCCGAAAGATGCGGCAAAAAGGTGTGCGTTTCCTTCCAGAACAGAGTTATACCCACAAATGCCCTTGCCAAGGAAATCGTCGATGACGGAAGATACGGAAAACTACTCGGTATCAGAGCTGAAATGACCTGGTCGAGAGGCGGCGCATACTATACCGAAAGCGGCTGGAGAGGTACCTGGGAAAAGGAAGGCGGCGGAGTTCTTATGAACCAGTCTATTCACACCCTTGACCTTATGTATTACCTCGGCGGTAAGGTAAAGAATATGGAGGGCTCTGTTGCACTCAGACGAAATAAGGGGGTTATTGAGGTTGAGGATACGGCAGAGGCTACAATCTGGTTTGAAAACGGGGTAGAGGGCATCTTCTATGCCACAAACTGTAACTTTAAGGACTCCTCTGTTCAGATTGAGCTCTTCTTTGAAAACGGCAATCTTTTCCTCTACAGAGATACACTTTATCTTGTGACAGCGGGCGGGCTTGAAAAGCTTATCGACAACCACGATTATTCGGGCACCGAGGGCAAGGCTTGCTGGGGCAACGGTCATACAATGATGATGAAGCGCTTCTACGATGCACTTGGCGGCTCTGACGACACCTACTGCGACATCAAGGACGCCGTTCCCGTACTTGAAATGATAGGCAAGATTTACGAAACCAGCAAAAACAAGCTCAAATAACTTCTAAAACATAACCGCCTTGCATATGATGTAATAAAAATACTATGCGGAGGCGGTTTTTGTGTTTGTTTTTTCATTCAAAGCTTCAAGTGTCAAGCTTATTTGCATTATATGCGTTTGTATAATTGCGGCGGCAGGGGTTATTTCACTATTGCCCTCAAAGGGTGCATATCTCAACGTAAATAAGATTGAAACGCCTAAAGAGCTTTCGTCAATTGATGTCAAAAAGGAAAGCGGAAGAATAGAATATCTTTCGGCTCTCGGGTATGAGGTGTCAGGCTCTGACGCCGACAAGACCACCGAGAAAATCCCCGAGGTGTTTGATGCCTCCTATGAAAGCTATAACGACCTTCAGCGCTCGCAGGGCTTTGACCTCAAACGCCTTTGCGGCAAAAAGGTGACGGGATATACCTATGAGCTTTCGTCGCTTCCCGACGGCAAGGATACCGGAAGTACAAAATATCTTGCAACAATTATTGTTTATAAAAATAAGGTTGTGGCTGCGGATGTATGTTGTCCCGAAAACGGAAATATATATCCCCTTATAAAACCGACACAGACAAAAAGGATGTAAATAATGAATTTTTTATCTTTGATTCAGTACCTTGACATTTCAGCCGTGCGCTTTGTAAGAGGGCATATGGCGTGTGTAATCTTGGATTTTGTAATGCCGATAATTACACTACTGGGTGAGGACGGCATATTCTGGATTGCCGTAGCTTTTTTTATGCTCGCCTTCAAAAAGACAAGAAAAGGCGGATGTGTTTTAGCGCTTTCTCTCATTTTTGGATTGCTTTTTGGAAATCTCACCTTAAAGCCCCTCATAGCAAGACCGAGACCATATACTGTTGATGAGGGCGTTTACCTTCTTGTAGATAAGCTTTCCGACTTTTCATTTCCGTCGGGGCATACCCTCTGCTGTTTTGAGGCGGCTGTAAGTCTTCTTCTCTGCAGGTACAAAAAGGCGGGAACTGCGGCACTTGTCGCGGCATTCCTTGTGGCATTTTCAAGGGTTTATCTCTATGTCCACTATCCAACAGACGTTATTGCAGGGGCTCTTCTCGGTACGCTTTTTGCCTTTATTTCCTGCTTTATTGTAAACAAAATATACGAAAAAGTGCAAAAATCGGAAACTTTGTAAATTTTAGTAATTTAGTTTAATAAAGTATTGCAAATGCAAAAATATTGTGATATACTCTTTAGAGTTAAAAAGCAAATTACCCGAAAGGAAGTATAAAAAATGGCAGCAAATCTTGATTTTGCTTCTCTCGGCTTCGGTTATATCAAGACCGACTGGAGATATGTTTCAAACTTTAAAAACGGTGCGTGGGACGAAGGCGCGCTTACACAGGATGACAAAATCGTTATAAGCGAATGTGCGGGTGTTCTTCAGTACGCACAGACAGTATTTGAAGGTCTCAAAGCCTACACAACACAGGACGGACACGTTGTAGTATTCCGCCCCGACCTCAATGCAGAAAGAATGATTGACTCTGCAAAGAGACTTATTATGCCCGCATTCCCCAAGGAAAGATTTATAGACGCAGTACAGAAGGTTGTTGAAGCAAACCTTGACTACGTTCCGCCCTTCGGCTCGGGTGCTTCGCTGTATCTCAGACCCTATATGTTCGGCTCAGATCCCGTAATCGGTGTAAAGCCTGCAAACGAATATCAGTTCAGAATTTTCTGTACACCCGTAGGCCCCTACTTCAAGGGCGGCGTAAAGCCTTTAACCCTTAACGTATCCGACTTTGACAGAGCCGCACCCCACGGCACAGGTCACATCAAGGCAGGTCTTAACTATGCTATGAGCCTTTATGCAATTACTTGGGCGCACGACAACGGCTTTGACGAAAATATGTACCTCGACTCTGCAACAAGAACAAAGGTTGAGGAAACGGGCGGTGCTAACTTCCTCTTTGTTACAAAAGACAACAAGGTTGTAACACCAAAGTCTGACACGATTCTTCCCTCTATCACAAGACGCTCGCTCCTTTACGTTGCAAAGGAATATTTGGGACTTGAGGTTGAAGAAAGAGAAATCTACAAGGAAGAGCTTTCCGATTTTGCAGAATGCGGTCTTTGCGGTACTGCGGCTGTTATTTCACCCGTCGGCAAGATTGTTGACCACGGCAAGGAAATCTGTCTTCCCAGCGGTATGGGTGCGATGGGCCCCGTTACCCAGAAGCTCTACGATACTCTTACAGGTATTCAGATGGGTAAAATCCCTGCTCCCGAAGGCTGGATCGTCAGAATTAAGTAAACGGCGAGTCGCCGCCGACAATTCACGGTATATTCTTGCAAAGCCATAGTGTCAGGTGTCGCTTAAACAGTCCGTTTGACCGCCCTAAGCCAAAGCGGTCAAACTCAGACGGACACCTACGGAATATTTTGCAAAATACAATTGTATATGCACTGTTATCTATCCCTCGTACCAAACCACGGCACGAGGGATTTTTGTCAGAAAGGCAAGAGAATTAAAGTAGAAAAAAATAATGCTTTTGTATTGTAAAACACAAAAGCTTTTGATATAATATAGTATACATTTCTTATCGGAGGAAAAATATATGGCTACATACTACATCGACCCCGTGCTCGGATGTGACGAAAACGATGGTCTTTCGGAAAATACACCGAAAAAAGATTATCATAACATAGCTTTAAAGGGCGGAGATACCGTTCTTTTCAAATGCGGATCCTTTTACAGGGCAAAGCTTGACAACATAAACGGAGAAGCGGGAAAGCCCATAACCTACTCCTCCTACGGAGAAGGACAGAAGCCCACCTTCTGCGGCTCGGTAGATACACTTTCAAATCCCGATGTATGGGTAGAGGAAGAAAAGAATATCTGGGTGACTGAGGCAGTTACAGATGAGGAAGCCTGCAATATAATCTTCAATAACACCGAGCTTTTCGGTACATTATGCTGGGAAAAGAAGGATTTACAGAATCAGGGTGATTACTACGACAATATGTTCGGCACCCGTCTTTTTGACAAGCCTTTACAGCCGGGTCATAAGATTTATATGTACTCTGAAGGAAATCCCGGTGTTGTTTATGACCATATAGAAATGTCTGTTTACGGTAAGAGAACTGTGGGTAACGCAGCCTGCCACAACATAATTGACGGTCTCAGATTTATAAACAGCGGTGTTCACGGTCTTGCGGGTGCAAATGTTGTTGATTTTACGGTTAAAAACTGCGACTTTGAAAACATAGGCGGCTGTACCTGGAATTACCAGAGAAAAATACGTCTCGGCAACGGTATTGAATGTTGGGACGGTGCCGAGAATGTTACGGTTACAAACTGCTATTTCTACAACATCTATGACTCGGGCGTCACCCATCAGGGCGGTGCAGACTGCAAGGCAGCCAATAATGTTCACTTTGACAACAACGTCTTTATCAAGTGCGGTATGGGTGCGTATGAGCAGAGAGATTTGATGCCGAAGTATGCAACCTTCAACAACAACGTATGTCTCCTTGCCGGCGAAGGCTTTTCAAAGCAGGGTGAAAAACAGCTGCCGCGTATGTCCGAGGTGTGGCCTATGCCTATGGGACACCACGTATTCCTGTGGCGTATTATGAAGGCTACAGACGGCGGAAGGCTTGAAATTAAGAACAATATCTTTTGCGGTGCACCTATCGGAGCTTCCATTTATTCCATAATCTACAGATGCGCCGAAGAGCAGGTTGAGCTTGAGGGTAATGTTTACTGCACACCCGACGGGGATGAGCTTGTCAACAGATGGGATGGCAAGGATTTCACAAGCTTTGAGGACTATAAGAACGGCGGATATGAAAAGGACGTAAAGTGCGGTAAAATTGACATTTCCAAATATCTGAGATAGGGTGAACAAATGAGCACTATTGTAATATATAAGACAAAATACGGCTCGACAAAGACTTATGCCGAATGGATAGCAGAGGATTTGGGCTGTGTGGCTGTTGATGCAAAAAAGGTTAAGGCAGACGACCTTCTGCAGTATGACACAATTATCTACGGCGGCGGTCTTTATGCCGAAATAATCAACGGCGTAACGCTTATAACAAAGAATATAGAAAAATTTCGTGACAAGAAAATAATCGTCTACACCACGGGCATTACGCCGAGAGACGTGCGCGAATACTATGACGGCGAGGTTATCGAAAAGAACTTCAAAAACGGCGTTCCGGAAAATGTCAGGATTTACAATTTTGAGGGTAAGATGATTCAAAAGGAATTAACGCCCGTTCACTATGCGGCACTCGTGTCCTTAAAGAAGATTATGAGTGCAAATAAAAATCCTTCGGATATGGTAAAGCTTCTTATAAAGCTCTGCGATGCAGACGGTGATTTTTCCGACAGAGAATCCATAAAAGATCTTGTGGAATATGCAAAGGAGAATTAAAATGAGTAAGATTTCAGAAATAATGTCACTTATCGAATTCCCGACGCAAGCGGCGGAATTCTTTGAAGAGGTTTATTCGAGAATTGAAAACGACAAGGAATTAATGTCACAGCTTGATACGCTTGAGGAACAGTATTTCGACTCCTTCAACAGCGAAGACCTTGAAGATAAGCTCACAAAGCTTTCCGAAGCATCGGGATACAGCAAGTATACAGTCGATATGCTTTTAGCACTTTATGCCTGCGTAAGACTTCGCAGGATGTACTCCGAAAAGGGATATGCAGACGAGTTTTTTGCCCATAATATGAAGGATCTGACCTACAAGCTGGTTGAATGCAAAAAGCTTCACGATGTCTGGGGTACTTTTGTATTCCCTTGGTTTTACGGCTTTTACAAGCTGGAACGCTTCTGTCTCGGCAGACTTCAGTATGAAAAACGAGAAATTGATTTTGACTACGGCGATATCAAGAAAAAGGGCGACGAGGTTATAAACATTCATATTCCCTCGGCGGGCCCTCTTACTCCCGAATCCGTGCAGGAATCGCTTCGTCTTGCATACGATTTCTTCGGGCCCAACTACGGCGACAGACTTATATTTATGTGCCATTCCTGGCTTCTTTACACACCCACAGCCGACCTTTATCCAAAGGACAGCAATATGAGAAAGTTCTATGAGGTGTTCGAGATTATACATAATCAGGAAGAGCCCAACGACTATGACCTTTGGCGTGTATTTTACGTAAACACAAAGGACTATAAGTCACTTCCTTGTGAAACAAGCCTTCAGAAAAGCTTTTATGACTACCTCAATGCGGGTAACCATTTCGGAAACGGTTTTGGGGTAATTGATTATTTGCCGCAATAATAAAATGACCGCAGGGAAATCCCCTGCGGTCTTGCCTTATCCTACACAAACGCCGTTCTTACATCTTGCGATGCTTGTATTGTCAGCCTTGCGGTCTCTCAGCTCGGGAACGGGATGCTCCGCTACCTCGAAGCGGTAGTCACAGCCCTTTTCCTTTATATATTTTTCAATAACCTGATGTGAGGGCACACAGGATACGTCGTGATTGAGCGTGCTCTGGAAGAAGAAATACTTTGCACTGTCGGGAATACTGTTTATATCGGGATAGTTGTCTAAAAGGCTTGTGTCAGTGACTGTGCCTGCAAGAATGCTTCTGATATAATCAATGTTTTCGTGAAAGCAGAGAAGCTCGGGGAAATTTCCGTCGGGGATAACAGCCTGCCACTGCTTGTTTTCGTACTTTTGGAGAAGCTCTGCCGCCTTGTGAAGGTGACTCAGCTCCTGCTCAAAGAAGCATTCCCAGAGCATCTTGATGTTGTTGTCCTTCTCGTCCATATAGCAGGAATAGTAGAGATAGCACTCGCAGTATTCGTGCATAAGCATCATTTCAAGCCAGGTTGCATTTGGGTCGCAAAGGCTTTCGTACTGGCTTACGTGCTGCTCCTCAATAAGACCGATTTCCTGATATAGGCGTCTTCCGACGTCGTTGTGATAGAAGGGGGCAATATTCATATAATAATTCATCGTCTGCTGCTCTGCGGCGGTGATGATTGAAACATTTAGCTTTGTAATGGGTGAAGCTTTCTTAAAATCAGTCATCGGCTTTACGTTGTCGTAAGGGTATCTGTGCTCGGCAATTGTGGGTCTTCCGGGCATAATTTCGGTGTATCTGCCAACCAATTCCTCCGCACGTATGCCTTTGTCCGTTTCGAGAAGGTCTGCGTATCTGTAAAGGTGGTCGAAGTCCTCCAAGAGTGCAAAGTCAAGGGCAGCCTTGACGTGGGCATCGGGCTCACGTTTTGCAAGTATTGCGGTAAGGTCAACCGCCAGTTGCTCATAGGCAATAGTTGTCTCTAAGGGCGTTTCGTCGATAGGCTTCAGGCATCCTATTGTCATCTGCTGCTGCTTTTCGACTCTGCGTGTTACGGCAATTTCACGTCTTAGGTCCATATCGGTACAGTGTCTTGCGAACTGATGGCTGAACCAGTTTGCCTCAAATTCCGTACCGTTCATAAGAATAACTCTTGTCTTGGTATATGGGTCGGTTGACATCTTGTTGTAGGAGCAGGGATAGAGCTTTGACCAGTCGTAGAATGCGGCATCGACAGGCTTTGATTTCATTTCAAATGGATTCATTCTTTTATTACCTTTCTGAAAATAATTTGTTGTGTGCAATATATATTATTCGCAAAGAGGTTGAAAAAATACATTCTTTTTGATATAATGACCTTGTCAGTATAACTTTAGAAAAAGGAGCCGTAAAATGAAAAAAGAATCACTCTTGCAAATGATAAAATTCACCCTGTTTTCTGCATCGGCAGGAATAATACAGGTAGTAGCCTTCACGCTTTTCAATGAGCTGTTCGCTTGGAGATACTGGCCTGCATACCTCACATCTCTGATTTTGTCCATAATCTGGAATTTCACCTTCAACAGACGTTATACCTTCAAGTCTGCTGCCAATGTTCCCGTGGCAATGGCAAAGCTGTTCGGCTTCTATGCCGTGTTTACGCCCCTTTCGACCTACCTCGGTCATCTTGCGGAAAATGCAGGGGTGAACGACTATATAATTCTTATCGTCACGATGCTCTCAAATTTTGTGCTCGAATTTTTGTTTTCAAAGTTTGTTGTATATAAGAATCAGGAAAATACATTGACTAAAACAAAAGAAGAATAAAGAGGTAAAAATGCAACTCGGAATAAACCTTTTTTGCTACGGAAACGAAACGGAACTTAGCCTTGAACGTCAGGCAGAGCTGATGAAGGAAAACGGCTTTACCAAAACCTTTGATTTTCCTGCTTCAAGAGAAGTGTGCGAAAAGAATGCAGAGCTTCTTGCAAAATTCGGAATTTACTATGATACACTCCACGCACCCTTTGACGGCATAAACAATATGTGGAAAAGCACGGACGATGGCGAAGAAATGCTTTCCCGTCTTACCGACGGGGTTGATAAGTGCCTTGCCGTGGGTGCAAAGACACTTATAGTCCACCTGTCGTCGGGCAGACCTGCGCCGAGAATAAATGATGTCGGCTTTTCGCGTTTTGACAGGCTTATGGAGTATGCCGAAAGGAAAAATGTGAAGATAGCCTACGAAAACCAACGATATGTCGCAAACATTGCGGCGGTGCTGGAGGAATATAAGGAAGCCGGCTTTTGCTGGGATGTGGGACACGAGGAGTGCTTTGCGGCCGGCAGAAGATATATGCCTCTTTTCGGCGACAGACTTTGTGCACTCCATATACACGATAATCATAAAGAATTCAATAATGACGAGCATATGCTTCCCTTTGACGGAAAAATTGACTATGACCGCGTTGCTTCGGCAATTGCCGAAAGAAAGTATACAGGTACACTTACGCTTGAGGTTATACGCCATAATTCCCATTATTACGATAATGTGTCGCCAGAGGATTATTATAAGCGTGCGGGAAATGCGGTAAAGAAACTGAAGAAAGCGGTAGAGAACAGTAAATAGAGCAGTTAAAGGTACTGTAGCAAAATTCGCAATTTTCACAAAAATCGGGTCGATGTGGGCATCGACCCCTACGAATAATCATTCACTTTATACAAATTTGGTCTGTAACAAATCGTTTTGCTACAGACCTTTTTTGTATTAACAGTATCGTTTTCCCGACATTTTATGAACCTTCTGACAGAGTTTGGTCGGTTGCGCCTATGCCGACCAAGCGGTGTTCTTTAAGCGACACCGATGGCTTGTTCTGTTGCGAGAATATACCGTGAAATGTCAGCACGACTCGTCGCTACATATCTGCAAGCCAGACCATATTGCTTGTTTCGCACCAGCAGGAGCCTGCCCATACAGAGCCGATCCACGCGTCTGTTTCCCAGTCTGACATATTTACTCTTTCGCAGATAAAACCGCTTCTGAGTTTGTTTTTGAGGTCTCTGTCGTAAATGGGGCGGGCGTCGGTTGACATATACTGGCTGACCGTCTCGGAGATTTCGCGGTAAAGCGTCATATATCTTTCGTCGCCTGTCCACTCTGACAGCTTCCTTAAGGATGTACCCGAGAGAGTACAGATGCCGGGTGCCGAGTGCTTGTTCTGAATGTTGGCAATAACAGAGCCTATTGTCTTCATATCAAGACGTCTGAACTCGCATTTTGTGAGGAATTTATAGTTGTACGCCACAACCCAGCTTGAGCAGAGGTTGGCTGTGTGTTTTGCATATTTAAGCCACTTTTCGTCCTTTGTTTCGTCGTAGAGCCATACGTAGCTTTCTAAAAGTCCGAAGGCACTCTCGGAATCGGGGCAGGAGAGGATTTCACCGGGACCTCCTGTGGTGTAGCCCTTTGCTGCAAAATTCTTGTAGTAGTATTCGCCTGCTTCTTTTGCAACATCAAGATACTTCCTGTCGCCGAAATATCTGAAGGCGAGTACCAGTCCTGCAGACACAATCGCCGCACTTGCAGAGCCGCCGACATAGAGAACCTCATTGTCAGCACCCGCGAATTGTCCTATCTGACCGTATTTTTTCCAGAGATTTACAAAACAGTCGGCAGTTTTTCTTATGCCCGTTTCAAATTCTTCGGGCACTTTTTCCATCAGTTCAAACTGACGAAGAACATAGTAAAGACAATCTGCGGATTTTCGTGTGAGTACCCAGTCTTCTGTACCGGGTGTTCCAAAACCGTCATTTGAAATCTCAAGGTTTTCCGAAACCACACCGTAAAAGAGTCCGCTCTTTCCCTGATATTTGAATAAATGACGGATAGTTTTCATGGCGCGCTCTTTTTCGAGAGGTGTGCCGAGCTTGAGAAAAGCATAGGTCTGCATAGCACCGCCGACCCAACCGGGCTGCCAGTTGCCGAAAGCTCCACCTTCGGCGTGACCGTAGACGGCATAATATTCTCCGTTTTCCCGCCAACATAGATTGTTGAACTTTTCTGCATGGATTTTCCACTGTTCTTCTTTGGAAGGAACGGGAGGAAGCGTGTCATCCATACCCATAATCTTTCTGTTGTCAAAGAATTTTTGATAGAATTCTTCAATGGAGTGGCATTCAAATTCAAGTAACTTGTATGGTATTTCGGCTTCTTCTTCAACATAGGGTACATCTTTCTTGTGCATCGCAAAAATTCTGTATACCTCGTCTCGCTTTGCGGGATATGTGAGAATCATTTTGCCGTTTTCATATGCAAGACCTATGTTTTTGTCATTGATTTCCTGCACCGTAAAGAGAAGATAACCCTTGTTTTCGTTTCTTTTGTATACACCGATACAGGGAACTGCCGCATCGCCGCTTGTAAGCTCTATTTTGCCGCTTCCGTCGGGATTGAGACGGGGAACGTCCGTAATGCAGGTTTCCATATCAAGCTTTGCTTCTTCGGGTGTGAAAATCGGGGGATATTTTTTCTTTAAGCATCTGAATCTGTTGCCGTCATAGCAGGCGGCAGGAATGAATATAAAGTCGTCGTCGTGAAATTTTACGTCTATTACTACCTTTGACATAAGAGTACCTCCAAAACGGTGATTTTACAAATAAATTGTAGCACTAAACGGCATATGTATCTCGCAAAAACCGGTGTATAATATAGCCAAAATTTAGCTTTGGATTTGTTATGAGTTTGGTCGGTTGAATTTATGCCGACCAAACGGTGTTATTTAAGCGACATCGACCGTTAATGCTTTTACGAGAATATACCGTGAATTTGCTGTCGGGCTTTCCCGACAAAAATTACCCCTCGGCTTTTGACCGAGGGGTAGATTGTTAATTCTTTTTTCTGAGATTGATGAGCCTTAAAACCACGGGACTTAAGATGATGTTTGATAAAAGCTCAAATACAAAATTGAGACCCACAAAGAATATGATTATGTAAGCACCTACCGACATTCCTTCGGTTGCCGCACCTGAGTTTACCGTGTCCATAAAGAACACAAAGCAGCCGAGAATAAATATACCAGTGTTGACAACCGGACAAACAATTGCGGAGGCGATAACTGCAAGATATTTGTTTGCTTTTTCAAGCGCCTTGTAAGTAAGACCTGCAAGATAGCCTGATAAAATACCCTTTATCATAACCGTAATGATTGTTCCCGGAATGCTGAGTCCCAGCCAGAAAACCGAGTCTGCCGTCAGGAAAAATACTGCTCCTGCAACACCGCCAAGGAAGCCGCCGGCACCCGGACCGCATAAAGCAGCACCTACGACTACGGGGATAAGGGTGAGTGAGATGGAAGCAAAGCCTCCGATTTTGATGAAGCCGCCGAGGTATGCAAGAATTGCTACCAATGCACCGAGAAGTGCAAGCAGAGCAAGCTTCTGTGTCGACATCTTTCTGTTTGATGCCATAAAAATTCCTCCTTGCTGTCATCCTCAATATTGAGGTACAACGCATAAAAATTTATATTAACCCAATAAGGGTGATATACACAAATTCAACTGTTTTTCTTATACAGAATATTCAGACCCTTAAGCACCATATTTTCGTCTAATATGATGTCGTGCTTGCAGTATCCTGTGATTACCGATGAAAGACCGCCCGTGGCAATTACCTTTAAATCCTTGCCTGTTTCCTCGCAAAAACGGTCAATCATTCCGTCAATAAGGGAAGCATTTCCGTAGACAACACCCGATTTCATACTGTCGGCTGTGTTTTTGCCGATAAGAGACGATGGTGCTTCAAGACTTATCTGTGGAAGCTGTGCCGTGCCGCTTGAGAGTGCTTTCAGTCCCATAATTACACCGGGAATTATTGCAACACCCGTAAATGTGCCGTCGTCCATAACAGCCATTTTTGTTGCCGTTCCCATATCAATTACAAGACAAGGGCTTGAATACAGGTTGTGACCTGCCACACAGGCGCAGATAATGTCTGAGCCGACAGAAGCGGGATTGTCGCACCTTATTCCTATACCTGTCTTTATGCCGGGGCCTACAAGAAGCGAGTCTACACCATAGACAAATTTTACAGCCTTTTTTATGACGGAATTAAGCGGCGGAACCACCGAAGAAATAATGCATCCGTCAATCAGTGCTCTGTCTACGTTTCGAAGCGAAAGAACATCTAATATGATGCTTGCATATTCGTCCTCTGTTTTTGATGTGTCCGTGGCAATTCTTGCGACAAAGGAAAGCTCATCACTATCAAAGCCGCCGAGAACTATGTTGGAGTTGCCTATGTCAATGCAGAGTGTCAAATCAATCGCTCCTTTCGCGTTTTATGGGCATATTATAGCACTATACATTGGAAAAATCAAGTGCTTTTGCCTTGTCTTTGCGCTTTATCAGACGTAAAACTATGGGTCTGTTGTACCTTTGTACCACGATAAACTGGGCATCAAATATCATAGCGCATACAGCCGAGATGATGAATGCCGCAGGACAGCCCCATAAAAATATAAAGAATATGCTGATAACCGATATGATTTCGTTTATCCAGTGATCGGTTTCACTCTTTGCCATAGTGGCTGCCAGCTGTTCCAGAGTACGGTTCTTGAAATCATACATTTCGGGCTCAAAGGTCAACACCTTGTCCTTCCATTTACGTACCCTTAACAGCCTGTAAAGCTTCTTTTCAAAGCTTTTTGTCTTAAAAAACGGGTGGTGACAGTCAATCTTCCATTTCTTTGTCACGTTGCCCATATGTATTCTCAGCCCGAAGTGGTAGAGTATCATAAAGGATACAATGCCTGTCCAGAGTATAATGGAATTTTCATAAAGCCCTGAATAGTGCAGGGTAAAGCAGACTGCCGATATTATGACTGTCAGAGCAATAACAGAGTACATAAATATGGCAGGACCGCTGAGGGGTGTTTTTTTCATAGGATGTCCTTTCGGGTTTGTGCAAAATATCACAAATCTTAAACCAATGTTTGCAAATTATATTGAGTTGCTTTTACCCAAATTGCATTTTGAACAAAGTGTTTGGAGATTCTCCTCTGTTGTTTCTCCGCCTTTTGACCAAGGAAGTATGTGGTCGATATGCAATTCTACTGATGAATCTTTTGCAGGAGAAGCACCGCAGATGCAACATTTGTAGTTATCTCTTTTGAGAATCTTGTATCTAAGGCTTAAACCTATCTCTCTTTTTGTTTTGTGGTTATTTTGCCCCAAACTTTTTTGTTGAGTTGCTACTTTTCTGCTTTGTGGAGTGCTATATGAATCTGATTTTGCCAATTTTCCGTTTATCAACTCGCCTACACAGATTTCAAATCCGCCTTTGGGATTATGATAAATCTTGCCGGTATACGGATAATCTATTCCTAAATAAATATACGTTTTTTCAGAGGTATACTCGAACAAATGCAAGATTTTTTCATAATTAATTCCGCTGTTGAGTCTATTGTAGCAATAGTCGCTTGGAATTATGCTGTTTTCGTTTCTGTTGAACTTTTTGTTAACCAGACTGACTATTTCTGAACGAGTTAATTCTGTTCCTATGGGTACATCGTTTAGCGATTCTACAACTTCTATCATAACGGTGGATGTGAATCTGCCGCCTTGACAAACAGGACATTTTTTCTCCCAAATATCGGAGCCGTTTGCGAAATATTTAATTTTGCAGATTTGACATTCCATTCGGTATAATTTTTGATTGTAATGGTTTCCCGGGAGGTTGGTTTTTTCAATGTTTTTCTGATTGTTTTTGTTGATGTAACCAATGGTTGTGGTTTTGTTTTTGTCATTTGTTGCATTTCCGGCAGTCGATTTATTTGGATATAGTATTTTTTTGAATATATCAATTAACTTTGACATAATAACACCACACTCTCCACATGACCGGTACGCGGAAACATATCAACCGCACTTGCCCGTACTGCCTTATACCCAAGCGTCTCAAACTCCTGAAGATCCCTTGCCAACGTCGCAGGGTCGCAGGAAATATATACAATTCTCTTTGCGCCAAGGGCAGCAATCTTCTCAACTGCACCCACACAGCCCTTACGCGGTGGGTCAACCGTGATAACGTCGGGATGGAGATTTCTTACATACTCGTCGTCAAGGGCGTTTTCCGTTTCGAGGGCGACAAATTTTCCGTCAATGCCGTTAAGGAGTGCGTTGAATTCCGCATCCCTTGCCGCCTCTTCAATTACCTCAACGCCGAAGAGCCTTGTGCCCTTTTCGGCAAGACAAAGACCCACCGAGCCTGTACCGCAGTAGAGGTCAACAAGACTTTCGCCTTCTTTCAGTGCGGCGTACTGCTTTGCAACAGAGTATAAAACCTCTGCCTGCTTTCTGTTTACCTGCCAGAAGGAGGCGGGGGTTATGCGGAATTTTCGCCCGAGCAGCTCGTCGTAGATGTAGCCGTCGCCGAAAAGCGTTCTCCACTTTTCGCCTAAGATTACGTTGGTGTTCTTTGTGTTTGTGTTTATGAGAACCGTTTTCACGGATGGGAATTTCGAAGTCAGCTCTTTTACAAAAGCAGCTTCTGTCGCTTCAGATAAAAGCGAGCCTCCGTTGAGTATAAGGGACAGGGAAATGTCACCCGATTTTACGCTTCGCAGATGTATGCTGCGAACTAACCCCTTTCCGCTTTCTTCGTTGTATACCGAAATCTGCCTGTCATTTATGAAATCAATTACACAGTCGCGTATTTTCGCGAATTGCGCATTTGAAATTGCACATACGTCGTGCTGTGTAATTCTGTGGGACATTGATGCGTAAAATCCCGAAATTGCTTTACCGTCCTTGCTTACTCCGACAGGGTAGACTGCCTTGTTGCGGTAGCAATCCGTGTTTTTTGCACCGTAGAATTTTTCTACGCGAAGACTCAGCTTTCCTATTCTTTCAAGGGCGTCGTTCACCGTGTTTTCCTTGAATTCGCACTCTTTCTCGTAGCTTATATGCTGGAATGTACATCCGCCGCAGGTTTTTGAAAAAGGACAGCCGTCCTCAAATCGAATTGGTGACGGCTGTAAAATTTCTTCAATTTTTGCGACGGCATAGTTTTTTGTCACCTTGATAATACGTGCCTTTATAACATCGCCCGGTGCACCTGACGGTACAAATACCACAAACCCGTCATCAGTACGGCATATTGCGTTGCCGTTGGCAAGGAGTGCTTCTGCACGTAATTCAATGGTGTCGTTCTTTTTCAAAACTGCCATCTTTGTTTGTCCTTAATGTGTTTTATTCAGCCTGTGCTGTTTCGGCTTCTGTTTCTGTTTCTGTTTCTGTTTCTGTTTCAGCTTCGGCTTCGGGTGCTGCTTCAGCCTCAGCTTCGGGTTCCTCTGCAGCAGCCATTAATGCTTCGTATTCTACCGCAAAGTCTTCGGTTCTTGCATCGTGGTTTTCTGCGTATTCAACCGTGAAGGAGTCGATATCCTTTATGATTTCTTCGTATAAGGCTGTGCCGAAAACATCGGAGAATGCACGGCTGTTGTAGATTGCTTCGTCGTCCTCGAGGGGAAGCTTTAAGAGAATGTGATAGCCGTAGCTGGTTTCAACAAGACCGCTTGTCTTGCCTTCCTCGAGAGCGTATGCCGCTTCTTCAAATTCGGAAACCATTTCGCCCTTGCCGAAGTAGTAGCCGTCGGGATTGCTTTCCATACCGGGGTCTTCGTTGTATGTTGCAATAAGGTCGTCGAACTCGGAAATATCTGACATAGTATTTACCTCTGCGAGAACTGCCTCTGCTCTTGAAAGTGTGTCAGCCTTCTGCTGTTCGGTAAGAGCACCGTTTTCGCCTTCACCTTCGGGGAACTGAATAAGAATGTGCTTTGCTCTTACCATATCGTTCTTTGTTTGCTCAAATGCGGACTTTGTAATTTCGGATTCACGGTCAGCAAATGTATCTTCGTAAATTCTGGAATAAAGAGTCTGCATAACGGCTGTCTGGAAGTAATAGAAAAATTCGGTGAAGGGAGATTCTGCGAAAACAGACTTATATTCTTCGCCGAGCTGAAGCTCCATACCTGTAATGTTAGCTTCGATGGAGGTGATATCCTTTTCGGTGAGCTTTATGTCGTTTTTGTTTGCATAATCGATAAGAGAAGCGTTTTCTCTGTAGAAAAGCTCAATCTGTTCCTTTATTTCGTCGTCCGTAGCAACACCCTCTGAAGGCGCATCAACTACCATATAAGTGTATCTTACGTTTGCTGCGCTTATGGGAAGTCCGTTAACATTGGCAAGAATTTCCTTGTCAAGGTCTTCCTTCTGCTTGAATTCTGAGAGAACGCCCTCGAGATATTCGTTGTATGCGGCAATACCTGCTGCCTTTTCGTCGATTTGTGTTTTTGTTGCGTCATTTTTGTCCTTGTTGTCGTCTACGTTTTTGCAGGAGGTAAGACAAAGACTGAAAACAAGTGTCAAAGCGAGAATTAAAGCTAAAATCTTTTTCATAAGTTCAAAAATCCTTTCTTTGAGTAAGTGTAAATTACTAACACTTAGAATACTCCCAGTGTGTGAAAGACGTGTGAAGTAATTGCAACATTTTACAATTTATACAAACAAATGTGCCTCAATATGGTGTATAATATATACTAAGATAGAATGCCTTTATGTAAACAGGAAACGGAGGGTAGGGAAAATGAAGAAAACACAATTGCCGGTAACGACGCTTTTCGGTGTCAGCACGGCACGGGAAAAGCTCTTTTCAAAGCTTGGAATAACAACTCTTTTTGACCTTATCTGCCATTTTCCCGCAGAACACGAAAACAGGGGTAATACCGTTAAGGTTGACGATGCGCAGAACGGTGAATATGCATCCCTTATACTTGAGGTGGTCACACCCGTAACAAGCACGCGCATAAAGTCGGGAAACAGACACGCCCTGACGGTGCAGAAATTTACCGCCTGCGATGAAACGGGCTCTGTCAAGGTTACCTGCTTTAACAGGGAGTTTCTCGGACAACTTGTGAAGGTCGGAAAAAAATACCGCTTGTACGGTGTAATAAACGGTATTGCCGGACTTTGCAGTATGACAAGCCCCATAATCGAGGCGGCAGAGGGCAAGGTGCTTCTTCCCTTTGTTCCCAAATATCCCCTTACGGCAGGGCTTACCTCAAGTATTTTATCCTCCTGTATAAGACAGGCGCTTGAAATATGTAAAGAAGACATAGACGATTATCTTACTGAGGACGAACGAAAAGAGTTCGGCCTGTGCACCCACTACCAGGCACTCTGCGGTGTGCATTTTCCCGAGGATGAAGCTGAGCTTTCAAGGGCAAAGCGAAGACTTGCCTTTGATGAAATGTACGCTTTCCAGCTAAATTCCATACTTCTCGGCGAAAATGTAAAATCAGGCAAGGCGTACAGGGTAGACTACCCCGAAATGAAGGAGTTTCTGTCGCATCTTCCCTTTGAAATGACAAGGGCGCAGAAAAAAACACTTCACGATATACTTTGTGATATGAGCGGAGTTACAAAGCCTTGTGACAATACGGCGGGAGAATTTACAGCACCCGCAAGAAGGCTTGTTCAGGGTGATGTGGGAAGCGGCAAGACTGTTGTTGCTCTTGCGGCAATGTATGCTGCGGCAAAGTCCGGGTATCAATCGGCTCTTATGGTGCCGACAGGGATTCTTGCACGACAGCATTATGAGGATGCAGGGGCACTTCTTTCAAAAATGGGACTTCGCGTTGCACTTCTGACGGGCGGCACAAAGGCGGCTGAAAAGAGGCAGATACTTTCGGATTTGAAGTCGGGTGAAATCGACTGCCTTATAGGCACCCACGCCCTTATTGAAGATAATGTTGAATTCAAAAATATCGCCCTTGCGGTCACCGACGAGCAGCACCGCTTCGGCGTGGGTCAGCGAAAGACACTTGAAGAAAAGGGCGAGAATAAGATTTTCCCCCATACTCTTGTAATGTCGGCAACACCCATACCCCGAACACTTGCGATGATTCTCTACTGCGACCTTGACATAAGCATCATTGACGAATTACCCAAGGGCAGACAGAGGATAGATACTTATGCTGTGGGCGAAGACTATCACACACGTGTCTATAACTTTATACGTGAGAGGGTACAAGAGGGAAGACAAGCCTACGTTGTTTGTCCTTTGGCCGAGGAAAAGAACGCCGAGGGTGAATATATACAGACGGCAAATTATGAAATGAAGTCGGCAAAGACCTTCTGCGAAAAGCTGAAAAACGAAGAGCTTAAGGGTCTTTGCGTTGAATATGTCCACGGCAGAATGAAGCAAAGAGAAAAGGACGAAATAATGTCAAGATTTGCCGACGGTGAAATTGATGTGCTTGTTTCGACAACGGTAATCGAGGTCGGCGTAAACGTGCCGAACAGCGTTGTAATGCTTATAGAAAACGCCGAACGCTTCGGTCTTTCCCAGCTTCATCAGCTGCGCGGCAGAGTCGGCAGAGGAAGCCATAAATCCTACTGTATACTTGTGTCGCCGCTTATGAATAAGTCAAAGGATTCTGACTTTGCAAAGAGAGTTAAAATTCTCTGCGACACTAACGACGGCTTTGAAATAGCAAAGAAGGATCTGGAGCTTCGAGGCCCCGGTGAATTTTTCGGAAAACGTCAGCACGGTGCTTTGTGCTTCAGAATGGCTGATGCTATGGGCGACGTAAAGCTTTTGGAGCAGACAAAAACACTGGCAACACGTCACGCAAAAGAAAAAAGAGGATTGGAGATAGGAAAAATTGGGTTATAAATCGCTTAAAATTACGGGCGCAAGAGTCCATAACCTCAAAAATGTAGATGTTGAAATCCCGAGGGACAAGCTGGTTGTCTTTACGGGACTTTCCGGCTCGGGTAAATCCTCCCTTGCCTTTGATACAATCTACGCCGAGGGTCACAGACGCTTTGTGGAATCTCTGTCCTCCTATGCAAGACAGTTTTTAGGTCAGCTTGATAAGCCCGATATTGACGGCATCGAGGGTCTTTCTCCTGCCATATCCATAGACCAGAAAACCACAAGCAAAAACCCCCGTTCTACGGTGGGTACCGTTACCGAAATCTATGACTACTTAAGACTTCTCTATGCGAGAGTCGGCACACCCCACTGTCCCGTCTGCGGCAAGGTTATCGAAAAACAGTCTATTGATACAATTATCGACAAAATTTTCAATCTTCCCGAGGGCACGAGATTCTACGTGCTTTCACCTGTTGTCAGAGGTAAGAAGGGTACACACGAAAAGCTTCTTTCCGACTCTCAGAAGAACGGCTATGTCAGAGCAAGAATCAACGGCGAGATTATGTCCCTTTCGGATAATATCGAGCTTGATAAGAATAAAAGACACAATATAGAAATCGTGGTTGACAGACTTGTGATGAAGCCCGACTTACGCTCACGCCTTGCCGATTCGGTTGAAACGGCATTCAAGCTGTCTGACGGTCTTTGCGTTATCGCACTTCACGAGGGTGAATTTGAGGGTATGAGCGAAATGATGTTCTCGCAGAATTTCTCCTGTGCAGAGCACGGTATAAGCCTTGGCGAGCTTGAGCCCCGTATGTTCTCCTTCAACAGCCCCTTCGGTGCCTGTGAGGCTTGCGACGGCTTGGGTGAAAGCTTCGTGCTGTCGCCCGATAAGCTCTTTCCCGATATGTCAAAGAGTCTTGCCGAGGGTGCCTGTGTATGTAACGGCTTCAAGAGTGCAAAGGAAGGTACTTGGGGTGCCGAGGGCATAAATGCGGCGCTCAGTGAATTCGGCTGCGACGTAAATACACCCCTTGACAGAATGTCAAAGAAGGCAAGGGAAGTGCTGTTCTACGGCAAGGGCAACGAAAAAATCCGCTACGGCTACAGAGGCTATAATCTGACGTTTATCGGAATTGTACGTGAAATAGAACGCAGATACAACCAGAACTATCAGACTGCTGAAATGAGAGCATATTATGAGCAGTTTATGGATACCGTTCCGTGTAAGACCTGCGAAGGAAAACGCTTGAAGCCCGAGTCTCTGTCGGTGACGGTGGGCGGACTTAATATAGCAGAGCTTTGTAATCTTTCGGTTGAAAAGGCAAAGGTGTTCTTTGAAAATCTCAAATTCGGCAAGACGGAAGCGGTTATTGCAAAGGAAATACTCAAGGAAATCCTGTCACGTCTCAGCTTCCTTGAAAACGTGGGTCTCGGATATCTTTCCCTTTCACGCCGTTCGGGTACTCTTTCGGGGGGTGAAAGCCAGAGAATACGCCTTGCAACACAGATAGGCTCGTCGCTTATGGGCGTGCTTTATATACTTGATGAGCCAAGTATAGGTCTTCATCAGAGGGATAACTCAAAGCTGATTGCAACGCTCAAGAATCTTCGCGATATCGGCAACACCGTAATTGTTGTTGAGCACGACGAGGAAACGATGCTCGAATCCGATTACATCGTTGATATCGGACCTGCGGCAGGCATCCACGGCGGACAGATTGTGGCAACCGGTACGCCGAAGCAGATAATGAACAATAAAAACTCGGTGACGGGCGATTTCCTTTCGGGAAGACGTAAGATTGCCGTTCCGACAGAAAGACGTAAGGGTAACGGAAGCTTTCTTAAGGTAATCGGTGCCGAGGAGCATAATTTAAAAAATGTCGACGTTTCCTTCCCGCTTGGAACTCTCACCTGTGTGACTGGTGTTTCGGGCTCGGGTAAATCGTCGCTTGTAAACTCCATTCTCTTGAACAGCCTTGCAAAGACACTTAACCGTGCGCAGACAACGGCAGGCAAGCATAAAAAAATAGAGGGTATTGAGCATCTTGATAAGGTAATTGCTATAGACCAGTCGCCTATAGGCAGAACACCCCGTTCAAACCCTGCAACCTATACGGGGCTCTTTACCGACGTACGTGCGCTTTTTGCGGCAACTCAGGGTGCAAAGATAAGAGGCTATAAACAGGACAGATTCTCCTTCAACCTTAAAGGCGGCAGATGTGAAGCCTGTGCAGGCGACGGTACAATCTTAGTTGAAATGCACTTTTTGCCCGACGTTTATGTGACGTGTGACGTGTGTAAGGGCAAGAGATATAATAAGGAAACCTTAGAGGTAAAGTATAAGGGCAAGAGCATATCCGATATTTTAGAGATGACCTGCGATGAGGGCAGGGAATTCTTTGAAAATATACCGTCTATGCACAGAAAACTCAAAACCCTTTGCGACGTAGGTCTCGGATATATCAAAATCGGTCAGTCCTCCACAACCCTTTCGGGCGGTGAAGCTCAGCGAGTAAAGCTTGCAACCGAGCTTTCGAGAAAAAGCACGGGTAAAACCTTGTATATTCTTGACGAGCCCACAACAGGTCTTCACACGGCTGATGTTGAAAAACTTATTGATGTGCTTCAGAAGCTTGTTGATTCCGGCAACACCGTAATTGTAATTGAACACAACCTTGATATGATTAAGAATGCAGACTACATTATCGACCTTGGACCCGAGGGCGGCGATGCAGGCGGCGAAATCGTATATACAGGTACACCTGAAGAAGTCGCAAAATGCGATAAATCGTATACAGGTATATATCTCAAAAAGATGTTGGAATAACTGTTCCTTATTATATTTATTATATCAGGAAAGGAAAATGCTAAAGTGATAATACTCAGTGCCTCAGACGTAACACTGTCCTTCGGTACGGACGTAATCCTTGACAGAGTGAGCCTCGGCATACAGGAAAACGATAAAATAGGTATAGTAGGTGTCAACGGCGCAGGAAAAAGTCTCTTTATGAAGATTCTTGCAGGACGGCAGGAGCAGAGTGAGGGAAATGTATTCCTTGCCAAGGACACAACCGTGGGCTATCTCGAGCAGAATACGGGACTTGAATCCGACGGTGAGATGTTTGAGGAAATGTGTAATGCCTTTCCTAAGCTTCTCGATATGGAAAAGAGACTTTCTGAGCTTGAAAAAACTATGGCACAGGCCCACGACGACGATAAGCATATGAGTCTTGCCAAGGAATATACCACTCTTGAGGATAACTTCAAGCGTGAGGGCGGATACGAATTCAGAAGCAGAATTGTGGGTATGCTTACGGGTCTCGGCTTTGAAAAGGAAACCCATACGCGTAGAATAAATACCCTTTCGGGAGGTCAGAAAACAAGACTTGCTATCGCAAGACTTCTGCTGTCAGAGCCGGATATACTTATGCTGGATGAGCCGACAAACCATCTTGATATTGAAACGGTGGAATGGCTTGAGGAATACTTAAAGGGCTACAAAAAATGCCTTATTGTCATTTCCCACGACAGATATTTTCTCGATAAGGTGACAAGGAAAACCTTTGAAATCGAAAACAGGGAAGGCAAGCTTTATAATACCTCGTATACGGATTACGTAAAGCAGAAGGAAATCGACAGAAAAATTGATCAGAAGCATTATGACCTTCAGCAAAAGGAAATTGCAAGGCTTGAGGCTTTTATAGAAAACCAGAGAAAATGGAACAGAGAACGTAATATTATCGCAGCCGAAAGCCGCATAAAGGCGATAGACAGAATGGAAAAGCTTGAAAAGCCCAAGGATCTGCCTTCAAATATCCGTTTCCGTTTTCAGATGAGCGATGAGGGAAGATGTCCTGATAAAATGCTTGAGGTTACGGGTCTTACAAAGGGATATCCCGGAAAACAGCTCTTTGAAAACGTCTCATTTTTGCTTCACGGCAGAGATAAGATGTTTATTCTGGGGCAGAACGGGGTAGGTAAGTCCACGATGCTTAAAATACTGTGCGGAAAAATCGGTCAGGACTTCGGCACCTTTGAATATGCAAGGGGACTGTCTATCGGCTACTACGACCAGGAGCACCAGGGACTTGACACGGGCAATACCGTTATAGACGAGCTGTGGGACTGCTTCCCGAATAAGACGCAGACCGAGATAAGAAGCGTTCTTGCCGGCTTCCTTTTTACGAGTGAAGACGTATTCAAGAAAATAGATGTGCTTTCGGGCGGAGAAAAGGCAAGACTTACATTTGCAAAGCTGATGCTGGAAAAGAGCGACCTGCTTATTCTCGACGAGCCCACAAACCACCTTGATGCACCGAGCAGAGAGGTGCTTGAGCAGGCACTCTCGGAATACGACGGCACGGTTCTTTGCGTGTCCCACGACAGATACTTTGTAAAGAAGCTGGCAAGCAGAATTTTCGAGATGCGTGAGGACGGCACCTTTGACTTCAAGGGCAGATATGAGGATTTCTGCTCGTATAAGGAAAAGAAAAAGATGTCGGACGGTTCAAACGATTGCGCAAAGGCGAGTGTAACCAATTCGCAAATGGATTATGAGAAAGCGAAGGAGCTCAAAAACCGACGCAAGAGTGCCGAAAAGAAACTTTCCGAAACCGAAAAGAAAATAGCCGAAACCGAAAAGAAAATCGACGAAAATCAGAAGAAGCAGGAGGAATGCCCCTCTGATTATGAGCAGATTACAAAGCTGTTTTCCGAGCTTTCCGAGCTGAATGACACCCTCGAAAAGCTTTACGAAACCTGGGACGAGCTTCAGTCGGTTTTGGATGAAATTCAATGATTGAACGAAAAAACATAAATTTGACCGTAAACAAACTAAAAACCGTTTATGGTCAAAATTTTTTACGTGTAGAAAATTTAAACTGAAATTTGTGCAACTTTGACAATTGAAAAATTGTTAAATCCACAAAAATGCCATAAAAAGTTAACAAATCTTGTGAAAAATGAGTTCGATATAAATTTTAAAGCGATTAAGGTATTTATATATAATTTATAAATTTTACTACGTGCCGAAAAGATAAGTATCAAAATTTTGCTGTATATCAGCACGTTTTTCGGTTAAAACGGAACAATTATGCGAAAATAAGTAAAGTCAAATTGATTAATTTGTTGAAAAAGTAAGTTTATTTGAATTTGTCACAAGCTTCGGGCGACAAAAATAATTGTAAAAATTTTGCTTTTGCAGCAAGTCTTTTACCTATATTTATTGACATCGGCAAGTATTGACAAACCTTGCCGCCGTTGCTATACTATAGCTATGTAATTGGGTACTTTTTGCCCTTTTTTAGTGTTGT
>CAZTNR010000013.1:28698-33190 GCA_964614955.1 uncultured Oscillospiraceae bacterium
GTGAAGGCCGCGTGATGACGCGATGAATTGCGGACGTCTTCTCTGTCATCACATATATAATATGTAGAAAGGTGCGGGAAGGACCTGTACCGAGCAATACTCATCAGAGGAGGAAATTAGCAATGATGATTGCAAAAAACAAAAGCAAGCTTGTTGTACTTTTACTTGTGACAAGTATGCTTCTCCAGCTCTTCGGTTCTGTTGTAATGTTCGCTGCTCCCGTTTCCGAGCAGAAGATTGCAAATTCCAAGACCGCACACTCGCTGGATGCAATGGCTGAGCTTATGGTTTCCACTACTTACAGTGAATACCTGGCTCTTCACGACGAAATCCCCGATGCAAAGCGGAATCTTCCCAAGGTCTACGCCAAGGACTATTATGTTCCCGAGGTTGTGGATGAAGAAACTGCAGAAAAGGTTGCAGACTACGCAGATGTTGTGGTTGTGACAGACGAAATCTCAGGGGAAGAGGTTCTTTATACACCCGGCGAGGGTAAGGTATCCTTCAAGGTTACTGTGCCCGAAACTGCGATGTATACTATCAAGATCAAGTACCGTCCCCTTGTCGGCAGCTGGGATGAAAACAGAACGGATGACGACAGCCACGGTTCAAACATCGAACGTATTCTTATTATAGATGACCTTGTTCCCTATAAGGAAGCACGTACACTTAACTTCTCCCGTTTCTGGGCAGACGATTATATTAAGGTGTTTGATGACAAGGAAATTCTTGATGAAAGCGGAAGATACAACTTCAGACTCGACTTCAACAAGAACGAAATGCGTCCTACAAAGTCGGAAAAGCCTGAATGGGTTGAAACCTACATCACAGACTCTGAAACCTTCTTCAATGCACCCTTAAAGTTTATGCTTGAAGAGGGCGAACGCGTAATCACCCTTGAGGCTGCCTGCGAGCCTATGGCAATTGCCTGGCTTGAGGTCGGCTATGCGGAAGAGGTTATTACATACGAAAAGTATCTTGAAAAGTATGCTGATGCTTCTTCACCCGAAAACGCAGAGCCTATTATGATTCACGCAGAAACACCTTATCAGACAAGTGAACAGGTTATCTACGCGATGAATGACAGAACAAGCGGTATCACATATCCTCAGGATCCTGCGGCATCCCTTCTCAACACCATCGGCGGTAACGGCGGTGACAAGTGGAAGAGCCCCGGACAGTGGATTGAATATGAAATCGAGGTCAAGGAAGCAGGCTGGTACGATATCGTGCCCAGATTCAAGCAGACTGTAAACCAGGGTCTGTTCTCGTCCCGTTCACTTAAGATTGACGGCGAGTATCCCTTCCTTGAAGCAAAGTCCCTCCAGTTCAAGTACGGAGACGACTGGCAGGTTGCAAAGCTTAACGACGGCAAGCAGGATTTCAAGTTCTACCTTACAGAGGGTAAGCACACACTCGAATTCAGAGCTGTGCTCGGTGATATGTCTGATGTTCTCGGTGAAATTGAAAACATTCAGACAAAGCTCAACGACTACTACAGACAGATTCTTATGATCACCGGCTCTGAACCCGATGAATATACAGACTACGAATTCTCCAAGCTCATTCCCAGCGTACTTACAGGTATGAAGCAGGAAAAGAAGAACCTTGATAAGGTTTCCAAGGAACTGGAAGAAAAGATCGGTACAAAGGGGGAAAATACAGTAATCCTCGACAGAATCTCCTTCCTTCTTGACGAAATGAGCAAGGATGAAAATAAGATAGCTTCTAATCTCGGTAACTTCAAGAGTTACATCGGTTCTCTCGGTACATGGCTCCTCACCACAAAGGCTCAGCCGCTTCAGCTCGACTATGTTCTCGTTCAGCCTGCAGGCGAAAAGCTTCCCAAGGCAAATGCGAACTTCTTCGAGTCTGTGGCTCACGAATTCAAGTCCTTCGTAATGTCCTTCTTTACAGACTATAACTCTATCGGTTCTGCAAAGAAGATTGACGATGATGACCCCAATGCCGTTGAAGTATGGATTACAACAGGTCGTGACCAGGCAACAATTATGAGACAGATGGTTGACGACTCCTTCAATAACGATGCTGTTTCCGTAAACTTAAAGCTTATCGCTGCAGGTACTCTTCTTCCTGCGACACTCGCAGGTGTAGGTCCCGACGTGTCGATGGATGCTGACCCTAACGGCTACGGTATCAGAAACGCTGTTGTACCACTTAACTACTTCCAGGATGAAACAGTAGCAAAGATTAACGAACGTGTTACTCTTCCCGGCGGCAAGAAGGTTCTTACATATAACGAAGTAAAGAAGAATTATTTCAGAGATAATGACGAGCTCTTTGTTCCTCTTACACTTCTCGACCCCGACAGAATTGAATATGAAGAAGACGGCAAGACCTATAAGAATATTGACGGCGTGGAAAGAAACGGTGTAGTTTCCTACGGTCTTCCTTATACAATTGACTTCCCGATGCTCTTCTACAGAAAGGATATCTTCGTAGAACTCGGACTTGAAGTTCCCGAAACCTGGGATGACGTTGAAGGCATTATCAGAGCGCTTTCCGAAAACCAGATGGAAATGGGCTTCTCGCAGGCTATGACTCAGATTTATATGTACCAGTCGGGTATCGAATGGTTCGAGTCTGCCGAAAACTATAAGGATTACTACGAAAACCCCGAAGAAATCACACGCGACAGCAGAGAATATTTAAGAACAGTAGGTATCGCTACAAACCTCGGCTCTAACGGTGCGCTTGATGCGTTCCAGAGAATGACCGAATGGTTTACTCTCTACGGCGAACCCGTTACCTATGACTTTGCCAACAGATTCAGAACAGGTGAAATGCCTATCGCAATCGCAGCGTACTCCACATATAACCAGCTCAAGGTATTTGCTCCGGAAATCGCAGGTCTCTGGGAATTCGTTCAGCTTCCCGGTGTTGAAAGAGTTGACGACGAAGGTAACAAGTACATCGACCACTCTACTCCCGGTACTCCTCAGGCGGTAATGATGATGAAGGATGCCGTTGACGACCTTAAGGACGGACAGGACATCACGGATTCACTCAAGGCACAGAATGCCTGGACCTTCCTCCAGTGGTGGGTATCCAAGGATACACAGGAAAGATTCGGTCAGGAACAGGTTGCTCTTATGGGTACAGCTGCCAAGTATAACACAGCAAATGTAGATGCTCTTCTCGGTCAGTCCTGGACAGCTCAGGAAAAGAAGAATCTTGAACAGCAGTTTGCATCACTCAAGGGAACACCGATGTCCCCCGGTAACTACATCGTTGCAAGATTTACAAACTTTGCATTCTACAATGTAGTAGATGACGGTGAAGTTGCTTCGGAAGCAATGCGCGGTTATGTTGACGATATTGACCACGAGCTTTCGAGAAAGAGAGCAGAGTACGGCTTCCTCACCAAGGAAGACTACTTTGAAGAACTTGGGATAGAGAAATAATCCCTTACAGAAATTGATTAAGGAGTGAAATAAATGTCAGAAAAAGCTGTAAAGCAACCTCAGGCTGCACCGAAGCTTAGAAAAGACATGACCAAATGGGAGTGGACTCTCCGTGAAATGAAGGTAAATAAGGTCGGCTACCTGATGGTAGCACCTTACTACCTCGTATTCCTGATTTTCACAATCGTTCCCGTATTCGTGTCCCTTTTCCTCAGCCTCACACAGTTTAATATGCTCGAAGCACCTATCTTTGTCGGTGTTGATAACTACATAAGACTTCTGCTTGATGACGATACCTTCCTTCTTGCTGTTGAAAACACACTTGTTTTCGCAACAATGACAGGCCCCGTATCCTATCTTCTCAGCCTTATGTTCGCTTGGTTCATCAATGAACTTACACCTAAAATCCGTGCCGTTGTAACACTTATATTCTATGCCCCCAGTATTTCCGGTCAGGTATACCTTATCTGGCAGACACTGTTCTCCTCTGACCAGTACGGCTGGGTAAACGGTACACTTATGAAGCTCGGTATTATAAACAGTCCTATTCTCTGGTTCCAGGATACCGACTATATTATGACACTTGTAATCTTAGTTGCCCTCTGGACATCTCTCGGTACATCCTTCCTTTCCTTTATCGCCGGCTTCCAGGTAGTAGATAAGTCACTCTACGAAGCAGGAAGCGTTGACGGTGTAAGGAACAGATGGCAGGAGCTCTGGTACATTACACTTCCCGTAATGAAGAACCAGATGATGTTCGGTGCTATTATGGCGATTACATCCTCCTTTGGTTTCGGCTCAATTGTAACAGCTCTGTGCGGCTTCCCCTCGGTTGACTACTGCGCACACACCATTATGCACCACCTGGAAGACTACGGTAACCAGCGTTGGGAAGTAGGTTATGCCTCTGCTATCGCAACAATCCTTTTTGCGGTAATGATCGGCTCCAACCTGCTTGTAAATAAATTACTGTCGAAGGTAGGTAAATGATGATGAAATTGCCAAAGATTAAAAGACGTTCATTTAACCGTTCCGTCGGCGGTGACGTGGGAATTAACGTAATGCTC